>CAZDPA010000228.1:0-5247 GCA_964507195.1 uncultured Salinisphaerales bacterium
TGCATGTGTTAGGCATGCCGCCAGCGTTCAATCTGAGCCAGGATCAAACTCTCCACTTTAAAAGCGAATTGCTAGATCCATATCCATCGAGGCATGGCTAAATGCGTTCGATGTTGAAGAGTTATCTTCGTACTCAATTTTGACATTGGCTACGTTGATGCTCTTGGTGTTACGTGGCTTCGCCACGCTACCGGGAGCACCCACACAAATTACTTGCTTTCTTTTTAATGATCTGGCTGTTTCGGTTCCGACTTTTTCGTCGTTGCCGTGCAGCGGGGAGGCGAATAATAGGGCTTTTTCAAACTGCGTCAACGATCATTCTTGTTGAATATATGATGTTGTTGTTTTTAAACGAATTGTTGTTTGACATTGCCTGTTGAACCACCCAAAACCGCGCTTATTCCGAATACTTTGTGATCAATTAATGGCGATTCGGTGACCAGCCCGCGAAAAGCCGCGCTAAAGATCAGGCCGAGTCCGGTTGTTTCGCTGGTTTACTGCCTCGATCAGACCGCTTCGATCGTCAGCGTGACCTTTGCATAGCGTCGCGGGCCCACCTGCAGCAGGTACGTAGCGCCTGGCGCCAGAATCTGTGCACGGTCTTCCACACGCTGCTGGTCCACGCGCACCGCCCGCTGATCAACCATGCGCGCACCTTCGCCGTTGCTCGCAACCAGCCCTGCCTCCTTAAGTACGCGCGCGATGGGTAGTCCTGCGGCCGGCGCGACAACACTCAGTTCGGGAATGTTGTCTGGCAGCGCCCCCTGCGAGAACTGGGCGATGAAATCGCGCTGGGCGCCTTCTGCGCTGGCCTTGCCATGGAAGCGCGCGACGATCTCCTGTGCAAGCTCAAACTTGATGTCGCGCGGATTAGCGCCCTGCTCCATCTGTTCGCGCAGCGATTTGATCTGCGCCAGCGGGCGAAACGACAGCAACTCGAAATAGCGCCACATCAGCGTGTCGGAGATCGACATGACCTTGCCGAACATTTCCTTCGCTGGGTCATTGACGCCGATGTAGTTGCCCAGACTCTTCGACATCTTCTGCACGCCGTCGAGTCCCTCGAGGATCGGCAGCGTCATGATGCATTGGGGTGTCTGCCCGTAGGCCTGCTGCAGATGACGCCCGACCAGCAGGTTGAATTTCTGGTCGGTACCGCCCAGTTCGACGTCGGCCTTGAGCGCCACGGAGTCGTAGCCCTGCAGCAGGGGGTACAGGAATTCGTGGATCGCGATCGGCTGACCGGCAGCGTAGCGCTTCGTGAAATCGTCCCGCTCCAGCATGCGGGCAACGGTGTGCTGCGCCGATAGTCGGATCATGCCCTCCGCCCCCAGAGGGTCGAGCCAATGGCTGTTGAACGCGATCTTGGTCTTCTCGGGGTCAAGAATCTTGAAAACCTGTTCCTTATATGTCTCGGCGTTCGCCTCGACCTGCTCGCGGGTCAACGGCTTGCGGGTTTCGTTCTTGCCGGTCGGGTCGCCGATCATCCCGGTGAAGTCGCCAATCAGGAAGATCGCCTCGTGCCCGGCCTCCTGGAAGGCGCGCAGCTTATTGAGGAGGAGCGTATGCCCAAGGTGCAAATCCTTGGCCGTCGGGTCGAAGCCTGCCTTGATCCGCAAGGAAGTGCCCTTGGCGTTGGCGGCCAGGACGCGCCGCTGAAACTCTTCCTTGGGGAGGACTTCTTCGGTGCCGCGTTCAAGCTCGGCGAGTTCTGTGCTCATGGAAATCGGTTCGTGGTGTGGGATCGCAGGGCCATCGCTGCGGTCGCTAGAGTCCGCGAAGGTCGCGCTGCCCGCAAGTTGGCCCGCACCCGGGCCGAACTTGGCATGGGCTTTGTACAGAAATACTTGCCAAGGCGTGCGTTTCTGTGTTTCCTTACGCGTCACTAAAGCGTTAAACCATAACAACGACAACGCCCAGGGTGCGGACCGTGCAAAGTGCGCGCGGCCTTAGGTCGTTCTTCGGGTCAACGATGAAATTGGATTATAGCCCAGCCGTTTCGGCGCCCCGCCGCACGGTACGTCGCACACTTGTTATTGCGACTACCTGCGCGGTGTTTCTGACTGCCGTCGCCACGCGCGAAGGTATTGCCAACCGCAAGAGCCTCGCTCCGCCCGATCTGCCGCCCGAACTGACTACGGTGTTGGATGAAGCCGTCGGCAACGAGTTCTCTCAAGAAGTACAGGCGGCGCTCGCAGATCCGTTAGAAGCGCCGCCAGCCAGCGAGTGGCAAACCGTGATCGTGACGCGCGGCCAGACCCTTTCCGACATTTTTGAGCGGAACGGCCTTGGCTTCTCCGAAGCAATGGCAGTGGTTCGCCTCGGCAAGGATGCAGCCCGTCTCAAGTCGCTGCGCACCGGCGACACGTTGCTGCTGAAGAAGACCCCGGACGACAAGCTCGAGGAACTCAGCTTCGAGCTCGACGAAACCAACACGCTCAACGTACGCCGCAATTCGGACGATGCCTTCGAAGCGACGATCGTCGCCGCTGAGCTCGGGCGCCGCCAAACTCAGGTTGCTGCGGTCATCGAGAACTCACTGTTCCTCGACGGCCAGCGCGCCGGCCTGTCCAGTCGCTTGTTGATGGATATGGCGCAGATGTTCGGCTACGACATCGACTTCGCACTCGATCTGCGTCGCGGCGACCGCTTTGCCGTGATCTATGACGAGTTGTACAAGAACGGCGAGAAGCTGCGTGATGGTGATATCGTCGCTGCCGAGTTCGTCAACCGCGGCAAGAGCTTCCGCGCCGTGCGCTACACCGACACCGACGGCAAGGTCGCCTACTACACGCCCAACGGCGAGTCGTTGCGCAAGGCCTTCATGCGTACCCCGGTGGATTTCGTCCGCATCAGCTCCGGCTTCAACCTCAAGCGCCGCCATCCGATCCTCAACACGATCCGCGCGCACAAGGGGGTCGACTACGCCGCCTCCACCGGCACCCCGATCAAGGCGACCGGCGACGGCAACGTCGAGTTCATCGGCACCAAGAGCGGCTATGGCCGCGTGATCATTCTCAAGCACGGCTCGCAGTACACGACGCTGTACGCGCACATGTCGCGCTACCGCGCTGGACTCAAAGTCGGCGCACGCGTCCGTCAGGGTCAGGTTATTGGGTATGTCGGCGCCACGGGCCTCGCAACTGCGCCCCACCTGCATTACGAATTCCGCAGCAACGGTGTACACAAAAACCCGCTGTCGGTGCTGCTGCCACGGTCCAATCCTCTCGGCAAGGCTCAGCTTGCTGCCTGGCGCACCGAAACGGCAGACGTTCTGGCCAAGCTCGACACGATCGGCCAAAGCCAGGTCGCAAAGGCGCAGTCGGTGACGGAGAGCTCCAACGACGACGGTGAAGGTTCGGCTGGCGGCAGCCCTTGAAGTTTCACTTCAGCCACCATCGCTGAACCGCTGATGTCTGCGCTGTGCATTGGACTCATGTCCGGCACCAGCATGGACTCGGTCGATGCCGTGCTTTGCCGGATCGCTGACGGTCGAGTAGAAGCCGTTATCGCGGTTTTCCAGCAACAGTACCCGGGCGCGCTCCGGCAGCGCCTGCTCGAGCTGCAGCGCAACCCACAAACGCTCCTGAGCCTGCGCGAATACGCTGGCCTGGATCACGCGGTTGCCGAAAGCTTTGCCCTCGCGGCAACCGGCGTCATGGCTGCGGCCAATCAGACGACCGGCTCAATCCGCGTGATCGGTTCACATGGGCAAACCGTTTTCCACGACCCCACAGGGGCCATCAACAGCCTGCAGCTCGGTGATCCCCATTGGATCGCGGCGCGCTGCGGTGTACCCGTCGTCGCGGATTTTCGCCGTGCAGACATCGCTCTCGGCGGTCAGGGCGCGCCGCTGGTGCCGGCTTACCACGCAGCCTGCTTTGCGCATCTGGCCCCCTGCAGCGTGCTCAACATCGGGGGTATTGCCAACCTGACGCTGCTCAACGGCGGCGACTCTGTGCGCGGCTTTGACACCGGCCCCGGCAACGGTTTGATGGACGAGTGGATCAGTCGCAAGCGCTCGCTGGGCTACGACCAGGGTGGCGCGTGGGCCGCATCCGGCCGTGTGATCCCTGAACTGCTTCAGGCCTGCCTGGACGAACCATTCTTTGCACAGGAACCGCCCAAGAGCACCGGCCGCGACCTGTTCAATCTGGCGTGGCTGGAGCGCCGCTACCCTGATCTGGAAACACTGGCTGCAGAAGACGTCCAGAGCAGCTTGTGCGAACTCACGGCGCGCTCCATTGCGACGCAGTTGCGCCAGAACGCGCCAACCCATCGACTGCTGCTGGTCTGTGGCGGCGGCGCACGCAATACGGAGCTGATGTCACGCCTGCAAGCAGCACTGCCTGAGCTGCGGGTAGAAAGCACCGATGCGCATGGCATCGACAGCGCGACTGTCGAAGCTGCGGCGTTTGCGTGGCTCGGCTGGCGGCGGAAAGAAGGCCTGACAGGAAGTATCGCTGGCGTCACCGGCGCCAGCCGCAGCGCACGGCTGGGAGGGCTGTTCCAGCCTTAGCCGGCCGGCGCCGCTGCCCTTAAACCGAGAACGAGTTGCCGCATCCGCAACTCGTCGTTGCGTTCGGATTGCGGATCACGAACTGCGCGCCTTCGATGCTTTCCTTGTAATCGATCTCGGCGCCCTGCAGATACTGCAGGCTCATCGGATCCACTAGCAGGGTCACGCCACTGCGGGACACCTGGGTGTCGTCCTCTTCGGCCAGCTTTTCGAACTTGAAACCGTACTGGAACCCGGAACAACCGCCGCCGGTAACGAACACCCGCAGCATTTGCGACGGATCTTCCTCGTCCTGCAACAGTTCATAGACCTTGTCCGCCGCTGCGGCGGTAAAAATCACAGATTCATCGGACATCGTTGCACTCACTGATTCAGACCCCTGCCACACCTTTGACCCGGCGCGCTTCGCTGAGTTCATCGGGCTGTGCTCCACCGGGCGTCGTCGCGTTGCTGATGTTCTCGGCCGCGCTGTTGCCGACATCGTGAACCAGCTGGCCGTTGACCTGGGCACCGCTTTCCATCTCGATGATTCGGTAGTAGACGTTGCCGGTCACACGCGCCTTCGCCGCAATCGCGATCTTCTGCGAGGCGTGAACATCGCCGACCACGGTGCCGTTGAGCACGACATTGGGAACGCGCACATCACCTTCAACCATGCCGCTCTCGCTGACCGACAGCGCGGATGCCTTGTCGGCCGAGGCAATAACCTTGCCCTTGATCTTGCCGTC
>CAZDPA010000229.1:0-5198 GCA_964507195.1 uncultured Salinisphaerales bacterium
CGAGCCGCCTGGGGCGCCGGCCGACCGGGCCTACCGCTGGAAAGGCCAGCGCAGCTGATGCCAGTACCGCTCGGGCATCGGTTCGCCATGCAAGCCCACTTCTCCGGCGGCGGCACTGCGCGGCGCGTCGTGAAAGGTCCCGAACAGTTGATCCCAGATCAGCAGATCAGCCACACCTCGCCGAAGTTGACCTGGCCATCCTCGAACTCCCGCTTGCGGTGCCATCGGTGCATCTCCGATGCGCCCAGGCTTGTGATCACTGCGCGACGGCCTGCTTCAAGGAAAAGAACTTCGCCGAGATGACGCGCTGCATAGAAATGGATATCCAGTGCGCAGAGATTTGTCGCGTCGCGGCCGGTGCAATGGCGCGCGGAAGCGAATTCGCCGGTGCAATCTGCCAGCTCTGTGCCGAAATCTGCGAGATCTGCGGTGAAGAGTGCGCACGCCATGACATGATCCACTGCAAGGAATGCGCGGAAGCCTGCCGCCGCTGCGCCGACGCCTGCCGACAGATGTCGAGCCTCACTCCAGGCCGGGACGCGAGCCATGGGTAAGGCGGCAGGGGCCCCGGGCGAATCCATGCAGTCCACGATGAACGATTGCGACATGCAGGGCATGGATATGTCGAAAATGTCGGCCAAAGAACAAAAAAATGATGGAGGAGCGCAAGAACCGGCCGAGCCCGCCGTAGTGGTCACGCCTGGCAAACATGCCGCTAATGGCTCCAGCGCTGGCAATACGGCGCGAGCGACTGCGATGAACCGCCAAGGCTTCGATGGCCACCCGTGCGGGTGGGATGAAACACTCGCGGTGCCCATCGTCGTGCCGCACTCGCGGCGGGACACGCGCCAGAATGCACTGCGCTGATGGGCACCGTCGCCTTTCCAGCACCCTGAACTCAGGCAGCCATCCCGCTGCGTCACACGTCCGTTCGCGAGTTCGGCAGCGCGGCCTTCAAATCTTCCGCGAATGCCAGAATGCGTCGAGTAACGAGCCGATGCCGAGCAAGGACAAGACGATGGCATCGTTGAAAAGATGATGTTGGGTGAAGCCCATAATCGCACCACCCGTTAGTTGGGTCAGCCATGCCCCGAGCAGCGCGATCAAAGCCAAGGTCAACAAAAGCCTTCCAACGTTCACGAACAGCGGTGTGGCTTGATTCGAAGTGGTTGTCATGGGTTCTACCTCTGGTGCTGACCGGCCCGGAAACAGAGTTCTTTCCGAACCGGCACTGTTTCTTTCGATGATGCGATGCTCTACTTCGACGACATCGTGTCCGGCATGCCTTTCTTGTGCGCTGCCAGCCACTGATCGAAGGTGGCGATTTCCTTCTTCTGCGCGGCGCTGATGTCCTTGGCCATCTGCACCATCTTCGGGTCCTTGCCGTTCGTGATCTGGGCTTGCGACATTTCGAGCGCCTTCATGTGATGCATGCGCATATTGGCGGCGAAGTCGTGGTCCACATCGCCGGTCATGGACATGCCGTCCATATGTTTCATGCCGCCCTTGGAGCTATCCATCGAGCCGGAGGGCATGGGCTTGGTATCGTGCGCCGACATTCCATCGGCATGGACCCCCATCGGGGTAGTAAGCATGACCGCGGCTGACATCGCTGCGGCGCAGGCCATTAGGCTTGAACGGTTGAATCGGGTCATCGTGAGTCTCCTGGAGAAATGCGGCGGGCAATCGCCCGCGTACACTCTCGTGGCAGCGTCCGTGCCGGCTGCGCATCCCATACCGAGTCATGGGCTTGGAGAGAAAACCCCGGACGAGCCTAGCGAAGCGGCGCGCGTACAAACTGCACGCTTACACAGGCTTTGCGTGCGCATTGCACGCGTGCTTAGCCCTCACTGCCTTCAACCACACTCGCTTCACCGCGGCGCTGGCCGTGGGTTTGCGACCGCGGTCGCAAGTGTCCCTGCCGCGCGGCGCCCTTGTCTTTCCATGTTGTGCTGGAAGTAGAGCTTTTCGTCGCCATACCGGGACGCCAGAATCCTAGAACTCAGAACCAGTTGGCCCAAGAGCTTTCCTTGCACCGCCTGCTCACCCTGATCCAGGGCGTAAACATCGTACAGCACGAGCCCGACAGGAAGGTTGGCCAACGTGATCCGAAAATCGTCCTTGATCGTCGCCGCTTTGAAGCGATCACTGGCTTCCGGCCGGGACTTGAAAAGAAGTTGGTAGGGCGCTGTTGGCTCGACCACGACAAAGCCATCGGTTTTGATTTCGGCCAGGTGCTCGACGGTCAACCGGCCGGGATTTGGATCCTTGGCCCCAAACCGTTTCGCGGCTCTTCCAAAGAAACCCGCGATCAGGCGCGTCGCGAACGAGTTCGCGGGTGGAATGACGTTGCTGAATGTGGTTTCAAAGAAGTCATAACTCTGTTGGCCGTCGATGGAGTTCATGATCTGCAGATTGACCGAAGGATGATTCCCGTCGATGAAAAACTTCAAAGCCAAGGCAGGCACGAAGCGGGTGTCCGTCGGCTTGGTCGCGACCGAAAGGCGACCGATGACGCATTCGGCGCCGTTTTGGAAGATGCCGGAATGGGTACTTGCCGCAGGCCCGTTCGCCACGAACCTGAAACGTGCCACCGCGCCGAAGGCATGCACCAGCTTGCGGCGCCCCGGTTCCAGTTCATCCCCTCCCGCAGTCAGCGATTTGACCGTAAAGCCGGGCATCGCCAGCTTAAAAACATCCCAGATGCCCGGCGCCGTAAGCGCGGGAAGCTCAGCGCCGTATTGGGTTGGCACGATCCTGTCGTTCCACATGAAGTCCGCTTTCTCACACGCCGAGCGAGACGGTGTGATCGGATCATCCGTGGGCGATAAGGGTTGGGCCGCGGAGTTCTTGCAGCCTGCCGCCGCGAATACGAAAACGGCGAACAGGATCGTACTGGCCTGGGTCAAGCGCATTGTCTGGCTCCAAGTGAATTCCGCGGACTCATGCCTATTCGCCGTCGTGTTCTACGTGCCCACTTCGGACTGGTGCTCGTGCGGCGCCCCCTCATGCGAGTCCATTTTCTCTTTGCAGTCGTCGATCATCTTCTGCTGTTCTTCGGCGGACATTTTCGACATGTCCATCTGCTGCATGTCGCAGTTCTTCTGCATTTGCGAGTGGTCGTCATTCCTGTCGCGGTTGCAGCCCACGACTGCCAACAGCACAGCCAGCGAAAGCGGAGCCAGAGGGGTGCTGATCCGCAAGAATCGTGTGATGTTCATGAATATCTCCATATGGGTGCTGCGGGTGTGGCCGGGAGTGACCGACTGGATAAGCTGGGGTGCATAGAAAGGGGTCGTTTCAGCGATAGTTGTCGTTCAGGGCGTTGTGTATTGCGGTCGCCGCAATCGCGGCATGGGCGGTTCCAACATTCATCTGATTGAGCGCGTTCACCACGTCGCCTGCCGCGTACAGGCCGGGCACGGATGTGCACTGCTGAGCATCCACCCACAGCTCGTCACTGTCGCCGACGCGGACGCCCAGGGTCTTCGCCAAGTCGGTTCGCGCCGTGCAGCCGAGCATCGGGTACAGGGTGTCGAAGCTGAGTTCCTGGCCACCGGCCAGGCGCAGCGCGATGCGCTGCTCGCCGACTCTGCGAATTTGCGTGACTGGTTCCTCGATCAAGCCGATACCTGCCTGCTCGAGTCGCAAACGCTGGTCGCGGTCGAGCGCATCGCCGCCGGGCTGCACGAATAGCGTGAGGCGACGGGTATAGGTACGCAGAAACAGCGCGTGCTCGAAACCGTTCGCAGCATGGGCGAGAAGGGCGACGCTCTGATCGGTGACGTCGTAGCCGTCGCAGATGGGGCACCAGCGAACGCAGCCGCTGAGGGTGGCCTCGCGTACATCGGCGATGCCGGGCTGCGTATCGATAACGCCAGTGGCGAGAACGACCGTCGAAGCGGTCACCCGGTCAGCGTCGATTTCGGCGATGAATTCGTCTCCTTGCCTCGACAGGGCTTTCACCGTGCCCCGTCGGACGTGAACGTCGTACCGCGCTGCCTGCCTGCTAAGCCGCGTCAGCAGCCCCGTGCCGGAGATACCATGAGGAAAGCCGGGATAGTTGTGCGTGATCGGGATGAGCGCGGCGCGACTCTGGCCGGCATCGACCAGCAGAATCCGTCGTCGATAGCGCGCCAGGTAGATGGCCGCCGTCAAGCCGGCGGGTCCTGCGCCGACGATGAGGCAGTCCAGCATCGGATGGTCAGGTGGTCGGATCACCGGCCACCTCGATATGCATCATCAATCCGCCGCCGCCGCGCTGCTCGGTGTTGTTGTTGGTGGTGTGGTGCGAGATGTGGCAATGGATCATCCACTTGCCAGGTTTGAGTGCGGTCCAGATCGCGTCGTAGCGCTGGCCGGGACCGACATTGATGGTGTCGGCGCTGAAGCGGGCCGAAGGCGCGAGCGTCTCGCCATCGCGCGCCACCACCACGAAGGGGCCGCCGTGAATGTGCATCGGGTGGATGAAGCCGCTGTTGGAGCCGACGAAACGAACCTTGAGCGTTTCACCCACCTTCATCTTGATCGTGTCGGTTGACGGATAGGCGCGGCCGTTGATGGTGAAGTAGTTCGGCATGCCGCCTTCCATCGGCATCGCCGGGTAGGTTAGACCGTCGCGCACCAGCCACTCCTGCAATTGCAGCGTGTACTCGTGGTCGGCGGCGATCTCGTCGGCAGCATTGGTCGGATCGATGATCAGCGCGCCATAAAGACCCAAGGTCTGCTGCCGGTCGACGTGATCGTGCGAATGGTAGAAATAGGTTCCGGACTGCACGGCCGTGAATTCGTAACGGTACATATCGCCGTTTTCGATCGGCGCCTGCGTGACGTTGGCGGGGCCGTCCATGACATTGGGCAGGATCAAGCCGTGCCAATGCACGGTCGTGGTTTCCGGAAGCCGGTTGGTCACGTTGATCCGCACCCGGTCGCCCTGGCGGAAGCGCAGCGTCGGTCCCGGCACCTGGCCATTGAAGGCGTAGGCATTGACGAAGACCGTGGGTAGGATCTGCCAGCGGATGACGGAGGTCTCCAGGTCGAAAACCTTGACGCCGTTTTCGAGGCGCGACATGAGAACCTGCGCGCCTTGCTGCTCCAAGCCGTAACGGGCGGTGACATCGCGCGGGTCCACCGCGGCCATGTCCAGCATCGCGGCGGCCGGCGTTTCCTGGGTCATGATCATGCCCGGCGGCATGATC
>CAZDPA010000230.1:0-5119 GCA_964507195.1 uncultured Salinisphaerales bacterium
CTCCGCGGCCCTGGATTCCCGCCTGCGCGGGAATGACGAGTTTTCTTTTACTGGCTTCGTCCTACTTCAATCGCGGCAGGATGTAACGCTCGCGATACTCGCGGAAATCACGCGACAGCTGCTCGTCGGTAAGGCCGGTCTTCTCCGCCGAATACTCGTGCGCCGGGCGCTTCTCGCGGCCGGCACTGGCGGCCCAGTCCTTCATCTTCTGCTCGATCTCGGGCGTCAGTTCCATGCCGATGAACGGATAGATCTGCCGCACCACGTCGAGCGGGCGCGCCACCGCGTCGAGATACCACACGTCCATCACGCGGTCGGCCGGCATCTTGTCGCGCACGTGCATGGTGTGCTTCAGGCCGCGCGCGAACTTGCCGGACCAGATGCGGCCGGCGGCCTTCGCATCGGGATGCTCGGCGTACACGCCCCAGATGGTGTACGCGAAACTCGCCATCGACGGCACCGTCTGTAGCGGATCGCGGTGCGTCTGAATCACCTTGAGATCGGGGAAGACCTTGAACAGGGTGTCGATGAAATGGATGTGGTGCGGCGCCTTCAGCACCCAGCGCTGCGCGACGATGCCGCGCTGGCGCTTCTGCCACTGCACGAACTGCAACTGCTTGCGCAGGTAGCGATAGGCCGGCGTCTGGTCCTGCTGATGCAACCAGTCGGTGTAGCTCGGCACGTTGCCGTAGGCATCCATCGCGCTGAAGAACGAGTGCTCCATCAGCACCACTTCCTCGTCGGCGAGATCGGCGTCGAAGGGATGGATGCTGAGCAGGTCCGGCATCGCCTGCAGCATCATCTTCACTTCAGCGCGTGCCTGCTGCTGGCGCAGCGACGGATCTTGCAGGGTCTCGCCCGGCAGCGGCGCGGGAAAGCGCGATTCCCACCAGATCAGCGTGTACAGGCGCGGATCGCAGGCCAGCGTGCGATGCAGCATGGTGGTGCCGGTGCGCGGCAGGCCGAGCACCGCGATCGGGTTCTCGATCTTCTCGTCGAGGATTTCCGGATAGCGCCGGCAGTAGTCCTCCAGCACCAGACGATGGCCGAGGCTTTCGATGATGCGGTTGGTGAACATGCCGAGGCCGAAGGCCGACATGTTCGCCTCGTTCTTCACCGCCGGGATGAGTTTCTCCAGGCCGATGCGGAAATTGGGATCGCCGAAATCGGTCAGGCCACCGTTGCGCGCGCTGGCGGCGGCGAGCAGGGCATCGAGTTCCAGGGGAACGTTATCGCTCATGTTTGATCGGGTCCAAGGTAATGCAGTCGGGATCAGGGATTGAAGAAGTCGCCGCCGTTGATGTCCACGGCCGCGCCGGTCATCTGGCTGCTGTAGTCGGAGAGCAGCATCAGCACCGATTTCGCGCACTCTTCGTCGGGCGGAATCTTGCCGAGCAGGATCGTCGCATCGCGATCGGCCTTGAGCTTGGCGACCGGCACGCCAGTCTGCTGCGAGACGCCGGCGAAATAGTTCTCCACCGGCTTGCCCCACATCCAGCCGATCACCGCGCTGTTGACGCGGATGTGGTACTTCGCCAGTTCCGTCGCCAGCTGTCGAGTGGCGCCCTGCAGCGCCGATTTCGGCACGTTGTAGGAGCCGTTGCCCGGCAGCGGCTTGCGCGTTTCCATGGTGCCGACGTTGACGATCGCGCCGCCCTTTTCCTTCATCACCGGGATGACGGCCTTGACCATGTTCAGCGCGCCGAACAGGTTCACTTCGAACGAGGCGCGCCAGTCGTCGAGATCGACATCCTCGAACGGCGTCATCACGTTCTGGCGGTAGGCGCAGTTGATCAGGCCATCGACGCGGCCGTAGGCATCGACCGCGGCCTTCACCGTGCGCACGCAGTCGGCGGGCTTGGTGACGTCGGCACTGACGGCGATAGCCTGGCCGCCGGCCGCCGCGATCTCCTTCTGCAGCTGCGCCGGCAGCTCGGTGCTGCGCGCCATCATCACTACTTTCGCGCCGGCCTTCGCACCTTCCAGCGCCAGCTTCGAGCCCATGCCGGGGCCGACGCCGGTGATGATCACCACCTTGTCCTGCAGAATCATGTGCGGCTCTCCTCGTTATATTTTTTTGTTGATCTTCGCTGCGATCAGCGCCGCAGGTCGGCGAGCTTGACCACGCGCGTCGTCGGATGCACCTGCTCCTTCGAATTGATCCAGCGGAAGCAGATCGTGCCCTGGTCGTGGCCCGCGGTTTCCAGCCAGTTCGGGTGTCCGGGATCGCCGTGCGACACGACCAGCGTCAGGCTGCCGTCGGCGTTGACCTTGCCGGAATGCTTGTTCAGCGAAATGCGGAAATAGCGGTAGTCCAGCGACTCCATCCAGTAGTTGTCGACCTGCACGTTCCAGTAGTCGCAGTCGGCCACGCGCGGGAACTCGATCACCCAGGCCTCGTCGGGCGCAAGCGCCCAGTGCGAGTGATAGAAGAACACGTTGGGATCGCCGCCGACCGCCTGGCAGACTTTCTGGTCGGCCGGCGGCAGCGTGTTGCTGTGCTGCTGGTAGCCCTGCACCCAGTCCGCGAACAGCTTGGCGGTGCCGCCGACGAAGTTGCCGGCCTTCATCAGGTTCTGGTGCAGTTGCGCCGGGTCCAGCGGCTTCGGCTTCGCGCCGGTGTCGAGCCGCTCGATCGTGATCACGCCCGGCTTCTCGCGACGGCGGTCGAGGAAGGTCTGGCGGATCAGCAGCTGCGTGCTGTCAGGGTCGAGCTTGAGCCAGTTGCCGGAATGCTGCTGCTGGCTGAGGATCAGTTCGAAATTGCCCTCGGCATCGAAGCTCATCGCTTTGGCGTCGATGAAGCCCGAGAGTTCCAGCTTGCCGCCGGAATCGTAACCGCCGCGCTTGGTGCTGAAGTTGAGATAGGCGACGCTGCCGCGCGTGCCGCGCACGCGGTATTCCAGCCGGCCGTCGATGCGCGCGAGCTGGTAGAGATTGTCCGGGTTGTCGGCGCCGATCTTCGCGGTCTCGTGCGAAGGCACGATGAAGGTCGGGAATTCCAGGTCGCCCGACTCGACGTACATTTCCAGGCCCAGGCGCGTCAGCCGGCTCAGGTAGCGCAGCCCTTCGGCGCGGGTGAAAGCGTCCTGCGGCGTTTCCGGCCGCAGGATCTGCTGGCCCGCGACCTTGAGCAGGTCGCAGAACTGTTCCCAGCTGCGGCCTGCGAGGATGTCTTCTGCCGGTAGTGCCACGCCGTTCTCCTGATTTCGTTTTTGCCGGGGACGCGAAGCGTGGCCCGACCACCTGCCGCCGTGGATTCTGCAAGCGCGGGGCGGGAGGATCATCGTCTTGTCGGACTACGGGCTTCGGATTCAACCGTCATCCTGAGCGCAGCGAAGGATCTTCTTGCAAGGCTGCGCTCGGGCTGGGAGAAGATCCTTCGCTACGCTCAGGATGACCCTTTCTTGCGACGGTCCGGCTACCCCAGCGACGCCACGCTACTCAGCATCAGGTGAATCAGCGCCGTCTGCCGCGTGACGCCAGTCTTGGAGAAGATCGCCCGCAGATGCGCCCGCGCGGTGTTCTTGCGGATGCCGAGCTTTTCCGCCGCCGCTTCCAGGCTGATGCCCTCGACCAGCAGGATCGCCAGCGAAGCCTCAGCCGGCGTCAGGTCGAACAGCTGGCGGATGCGGCCTAGCGAGGCGTTGGAATGTTTTTCCGCATCGCGGATGAACACGGCGACGACCGGGCGGTTGCGGTCCTCGGACCACTTGTCCCAGGGCAGCGAGCGCACCAGCACGCCGAGCTTGTGGCGGCCGGAAGGCCGCGTGATCGCCATCGCATCCAGCGCGGTCGGCGCGCCGCCGGCGATACTGCCGGCGGCCTTGCCGATCAGCCGCTGCAGCTCGCGGTGCTCCGCCGGCGCTTCCGCATGCAGGGCGCCGCGCTCCAGGCTGAGGCCGTCGTGCTCGGCGAGGATCGCATCGGCGACCGAATTGCTTTTGACGACGATGCCGTGCTCGTCGAGGATCAGGCTGCCGACGAACATGCGGTCAACCGCGGCGGCGTAGATCGAGCGCTCGGCATCGGCCGCGTCGAGGCTCGCATGCAGGCGCACCGCCTGGCGCAGATGCGGCACCAGCGCTTCCAGCAGCGCCTGATCGTCGGCTGAGAAACGCCCCGCGGTCAGCGGCCGGCACACGCGCAGGAAGCAGGCCGCACCTTCCGGCGTGTGGAAATCCGCGCCGATCAGATAGCGGATGTTGTGCGGCTCGACGAACTGGCGGTAGAAATCGCTGGCAACCCAGCGCGCATCGGGAATCACCTGGTCCACCGAAAACACCTTGCCTTCGGGCAGGCCGAAGAACGGGTCCAGCGCGAACGCATACTCGGTGCCGAATTCTTCCGCCGCGAGCGCAGCGCCGAAAGGGCCGGCGTTGACGATCAGCGCGCGGCTCGACGTCGACGGCGGCCGCAGCGTCAGCGCCACCCAGTTCGCATTCAGCAGGCGCCGCAGCGTCATCAGCGCGGTCGACCAGGGCATGGTCTCGGTCGGGCCTTCGTAGATGTCGGCGACGGCCTGGCTGAATTCCGCAGCGGACAGGTGCACGCGATCGAAAGGATCGGCCTCGCTGTCGGTCGCGGTTACCAGTTGCAGCGGCGGGCGCTTGAGCGTGGTCATGGGCGCCGATCATAAAACCATTCGAATGCTGCAGTGCACGTAAGAGCCTGCGTTTCGATAGTCCGCCCAGACGATGCAGCGCCGGCACGCCGGCTCGCAGCATCGGAGCGTGAACAACACCGGACCCCGCTGAAGCATGAATCACGCAAGTCTCAAACGCATCGCCTGCCTGCTGCTCGCACTCGCGCCCTGCCTCGCGCTGGCCGACGACTGGACCGCCTATGGCCGCACGCTCGCCGGTACGCGCTACTCGCCGGCCGCGCAGATCACGCCGGCCAACGTCGGTCAACTCGAAGTGGCGTGGACGCTGCGCACCGGCGACGACTCCACGCAAAGAGCCGATCCGCGCAACCTGCCTGCGTTCGAGGCAACGCCGCTGAAAGTCGGCGACACGCTATACCTGTGCACGCCGCGCAACTACGTGATCGCGGTCGATGCGGAGACCGGCAAGGAACGCTGGCGCTACGACCCCAAGACCGACACCACCGGCCATTT
>CAZDPA010000231.1:0-5055 GCA_964507195.1 uncultured Salinisphaerales bacterium
GCGCTGTTGCTCATGCACGGTCGCGCCGGCAGGGCTCTCCTGCGTGACCGAGCCGGAGATGTCGAGCAGGATCAGCACCGACAGATCGCGACGATGGCGCTGGCTCTCGATGTAGATGTACTCATCCGGCGGCGTGCCGGCTGCAGCTTCGACCTGCGCTTCGATCGCCGCGTCGATGTCGATGTCGTCGCCCTGTGCTTGACGCCGGAAGCGATCAAGGCCAAGGCCGAGCCGCGACAGTGGTTTGCGCAGTCCATGCCCTTCGAGCCAGGTCACCGAGGCATGTGTGTCGACGGGCGGGTCGAGTTCCTGGACAGTGCACCAGTCCGGCCGGTAGCGGCGCTGGTGCACATCCCACTCCGGATACGCGAAGCCGGTGCCCTTGCCGAACGCATCGGCGATCGTTTCCGCGGTAGCCGTTGACTGCAGCGCGCGAACGCCGGCCCGCGGCCCGGAGCGCGACCAGTGCGTTGGCGCATCGGCACCGGGCGAGCCACCGCCCTTGAGCTGTCGCACGCTGTGGAACAGCTTCTGCAGCAGCTTGCCGAGGCCGCCCCCGCCGCCGACCGGGCTGCTTGCGACATCTTCGACGTCGTCTCCGGCATCGGCCTCCCTGGCGAGTTCTTCAGGCGGCTTGTCCTGTGCCTTGCGCGGAATGTGCTGCGCCGTTGCCGGATTGGAACCCTGGCCGCTTCGCATCGTGGCGAGCAACTCGCGAGTGCGGATCTGTCCGAAGATCTGCGGCGGATCGCGCAGAGGCTGCTTGCCGAGCGCGATGTCGAGCGAGCCCTCCGGCGACGCCGAGAGAGAGGATATTCTGTGATCGATCAGCTGCCTCATCAGCGGCGGCAGCACGGCGTCCAATGCAGCGAGCGCACGATGTCCTTCGACCGTCAGGTATCTGCGCGCAACAGCCGGACGCCGCGCGAGGCGGCGCAGGATATCGGGCTGAAGACTGCCCGCGGCGAGCAGCGCGCTCTGGACACACAGCGCCTTGAGCTGAATCTGCAAGGGCGCGGCGCCATCGACATGGATAACGCAGCCGTTCGTCCAGGCCGGCGCATCATGCGCGGCGAAATCCACGCCCAACTCGCGGCCCGCCAGTGCCGAGGCCAGCATGCCGAACCGGGACAGATATTCTGCGCTGGCGTTCTCAGGAGCCTGATTCATGGTGCGATGCCCAGGCGCGCGGTGTTCAGATGTTCTGCAGATCGCTGACGATCGTCTGCAGCCGCTCGGCCGACATCTTCGCCTGCGGAAATGCCGAGATCTGCTTGAGCGTCAGCCCGCGCCCCATGCGCAGCAGCGGTCCTGCGGACGCCATCTCCGGGTAGTGACGCGCGATGATCTCCTTCGCGGCTGCGTGATCGAGGATATCGCCGAGCTTCGTGTCCGCGCTGAAGCGGGAGGTCTGCGAAGCGGTCGGCGCGCTGTCCTGGATCAGTCCGCGCCGCATGCTGATCTGCATCACTTCGTCGACGATCGACGTGGGCACTGTGAACGGCTGCGTCGCCGAGACCTTCGCGAGGTTCGCGGCGATATCCTCGGCTGTCGGCTCGCTGCCTTGCGGCGACAGCCAGCCTTCGCCGAGTCCCGCGAAGACGCGCGCGTAGCGCCCGGCGCCGGCGGAGTAGTTGTGGTGGCTCAGTTCGCAGCTGCGGCTCGCCAGGAACACCACGATCGGCACGACGAGCTTCGGATCGATGATCTGCAGAAACGGAATCTGCGCTGCCGCATCGGCGCCGCCGACGGTCTCGGTGACCATTCTCGAAAAGCCGAACGGCAGCACGCTGTTGGCCTTGATGCCGTGTTCCTCGCCTTCGATGGCGATCACGTTTGCGAGACCGAAGACGCCGGCTTTTGCTGCGGCGTAGTGTGCTTCCTGAGGCTGGCCGAACATCCCGGCCGACGACGAGGTAAACACGAAGCGGCCGTAGCCCTGCGCCTTCATCACGCGGTATGCCGGCTGGCTCAGGTAGAAACTGCCGTCGAGATGTACGCCGAGCATGCGCCGCCACTCGTCCGGCGTCAGCGCCTCGAAATCGGCAGAGCCGAAGATGCCGGCATTGCTGACGACCGCATCAAGGCGGCCGAAGGCGTCGACCGCGGTGCGGACAATGGCAGCGCCGCCTTCCGGTGTCGCGACGGAGTCGTGCGACGCAATCGCCTTGCCGCCGTTGCGACGGATCTCGTCGACGACCTGGTCCGCGACGCTGCCGTCCGCACCGGCGCCCTGCATCGAGCCGCCGAGATCATTGACGACGACTGCCGCGCCGCGCTTCGCAAACTCGAGCGCGTACAGCCGGCCGAGCCCGCGACCGGCGCCGGTGACGATGACGACCTGATCCCTGAAGTCGACGGCCGGCTGCGGTGCGTTCGGTGCAGACGTCGAGATTGCGACGCCTTCTGGCGCCGGCTTCAGAGCGCCCTGGCGCGGAATCTTCATCGACATGCGGATGATGTGATGCACCCAGGCTCTCGGCAGCAGACCGGACATGAACGACAGCGCGCCGGCATCGGAGCCGACGGTGCGGCGCACGATCGGCGCCCTGTCCTCGACGGCCTGCGCAAGTGCTTCCGCGAAGCGCGACGGCGGGCTCGCCTTGCTGACGGCGGCCTTGCCGGCGGCATGGATGCCTGCGTAGAGCGAGCCGTACGGGCCGTGGTGATCGCCGTAGTCCGGCGTCTGTTCGGTGATGATGTCGGTGTTGAAGGTGCCGGTGACGAGGATCGAAACGCCGAGACCGAACGGCGCGATTTCCTGCGACAGTGCCTCGGCCCAGCGTTCGAGTGCACCCTTCGACGCGGAGTACGCGGCGATGATCGGCATGCCGCGGATCGCGCCCATGCTGGAGATCGCAATGATGCGACCGCTGCCTTTCGCGCGCATCGCCGGCAGCAGCGCCTTGGTCAGTGCGACCGGGCCGAACAGATTGGTCGCGAACACCTGCTGCCAGACTTCGTCCGGGGTTTCTTCGGCGCAGCCTGCGGCGGCCACGCCGGCGTTATGGACGATCACGTCCGGTGCGCCGACGGCGTCTTCGATCGCTTGCGCCGTCGCGGGAATCGACGACAGATCGGTCAGATCGAGCGCAATGCCAATGAGTCGCGGATCGTCGGCCTTCGCGCCGGCCGCTGCGCGCAGCATCGCCATGCCCTTGTCGACCGAGCGCATCGCGGCGACGACGCACCAGCCCTGCTGATACAGATGCGTTGCCGACGCGAGGCCGAGGCCGCGCGACGCGCCGGTGATGACGACCGAGCGCATCATTCGCTCCGCTGCGGCAGGCACGATGCGTCTTCCTTCAGTGGATTGTTCTCCGGCCGGCCATCAGGCTGGCCGATCGTGATGCGGTTCCAGTAGCCCTCGAAGTAGGGGCCGGGCTGACCTTCGCGTTCGTAGTAGCCCTGCGGGTCGTAGACCTTGACCTCGGGATACGGATACGGACAGGCGACCGAGGTCGCGAGGCCGGAGACGCGGATCAGTGCGAACGCGCCGCCGTACATGAAGTACGCGACGTTCAGAAAGCCGAACATCACGGCAAAGGTTGCCAGCGTCGGTCGCGCCTGCAACAGGCGGAACCGCAGCGCAAGCTTTTCCGCGACCGTGCGCCCGGTATCGTCGCGATAGACCAGCACGCCGGCCGGAATCATCACGAAGGTGACAAAGACGGATTCCCAGATCAGCGGGAACTGGAAGGTCGTGCCGGCGAACAGCGTGCCGAACGGAATCGCCTGCGAGTAGATGTACATCCCGGTGCGCACCAGGGACACCTCGAGCATCATGTCCATGATGAAGCCGTAGACGAGGATGAACCCGGCCAGGCTCCACAGCGGATGACGCCAGACGAAGGCATCCGCCGGACGCCTGGCCTGCATGCGGCGCAGTGTCGCGACCGCTGGAAAGTACGGACCGAAGTAGAACAGCGCGTAGCCGATGACGACGAAGGGTTCGACCGTCGGCGACAGCTTGATCAGCGGCCAATCCTGCGGCCAGTGCCAGAGGTCCGGGTTGTAAACTGCGTACGGTGCCCAGTTCATGATCGGGTCCTGCCAGACGATCGCCGTCGAGGCGATCGCCATCAGCACGTATGGATGCCCGGGCTGACGTCGCCATGCGCTGATGCACACGCCGATCAGGATGAGCATCGACAGCAGGCAGAAGAACTCCTGGAGCTGCACCCAGTGATCGAAGCCGAACAGGAATTCGACCGGGCGCGGGATGCCGGTGACTTCGGGATTGTGGACGCGCGGTGAAACGGATCCGGACTGCGCGAAATAGCCGATGACGACAATGATGGCGAGGGGAACCAGGCTCCAGATCCATCCCGCTTTCGAACCCGGCGTCGATGACGCCCGCTGCGTGCCGGTACGAGTCGACATCCCCATCTCCTCTGCGTTCTGTTGCTAGGTTTTGTCTGGCGGACGACTGCCGTCGCTGCGGATGCCCAGCAGGTGGCGCGTCACGGTGAGGGCTTCCTGCTTGTGCGCGCGGGCCTGATCCGGATCCAGCGGCTGGAAGCCGATGCGCGGTACCAGCGGCGCGAGCGCGGCGACGTAGAACACCGTGGTGCCGATGATCGCGCTCGCGGTGTGGAACGGGTCGTCGTGCAGCGGTTTGAGTTCGCCGTTGCGCCGGCCCTGTTCGAACAGCGCCCAGAAGCGCGGAGCGATCTGGTTGTTGTCGGACAGCACGCCGCGCACCAGCGTCTCGGTGCCGTCGGCAACCAGACGCAGGATCAGGCGCGCGAGTGCGGGCCGCGCGACGATCGAATCGACCCAGGCAGCAGCGGCCAGCTCGATGCGCTCAGATACCGAACCCTGCGGCGCGGACAGCACCTGCTCCAGTTGCGCTGCGAGCGGCGCGAACGAGTCCTGCAGCACCGCATCGAACAGCGACTGCTTGTCGCGGAAGTAATAGAACAGCGCCGCGCGCGTCATCTTCACGACTTCGGCAACGTCTTCGAGCCGCGTCGCGGCAAAACCGCGGCTCGCAAACAGCTCCTCGGCCGCCGCCAGGATGGCGGCGCGGGTGCGTTCGGCCCTTGCGCTATT
>CAZDPA010000232.1:0-1254 GCA_964507195.1 uncultured Salinisphaerales bacterium
CTCCGAACATGCCAGGAGAATCCGCTGCCTCGCCGCCCCAATCGGCACTTAGCTCCCCACGGCGCACGTAGGCGTGAAAGGACGAATACGGCCAGTCGACGGCACGTCGGACCAGGCCGTGCTTGACCGGATTGAAGTGGATGTAATCCCGGTGTCGCTGCCAATCCTCGTCGTCACGTATCAAGTGCTCCCAGTAGCGTCGTTGCCACAGGGCAGGGTCGCCATTGGCAAAGCGCGGAATCTCTACACCGGAGCGCTGCAGTGCGCGGGTAAAGCGCCGCTTGACCGACTGCCAGCGTGCAGAGAACCCTGCGTCATCGGGCGGCAGGGTCCATAGGGTGTGTAAGTGGTCGGGAAGCACGACGATGGCGTCGATCTCGAACGGACGCTGCGCTCGCACCGATTGAAATGCGGCTCTCAACTCGTCGATATGGTCTGTGAGCCAGCATTGGCGCCGGTCAGCCAATGCAACCGTGAAGAAGTAAGTAGCGCCTGCGACGCGCGCTCGCCGGTACATGACCATGGCGCACAGGATAGCCGAGCCCGTAGCCCGGTTCCGCGCAGCGGAGCCGGGATGTTTGGGTGCCGGAACTGGGCTTCCCGGCTTTGCCTGCGGCAAAACCGGGCTACGTCGGGTAGGGGGCGGCCCGACCCGGCCTGTCGAAATTCCGACAAGCACGGAAGTTGCAAAGCACGGGCATGAGTTCAACGCCCGCAACCCTGCTGAGCCGCTTCACCGGCGCCAATGGCGCGCAGACGCTGGCGGCACCGCTGCTGCTGTTGCTGATCCTCGGCATGATGGTCGTGCCGCTGGCATCCCCAGTGCTCGACCTGATGTTCACGCTGAACATCGCGATCTCGCTGGCGGTGCTGCTGGCGGTGATCTACGTGATGCGGCCGATGGACTTCAGCGCGTTTCCGACCGTGCTGCTGTTCGCGACCCTGCTGCGCCTGTCGCTGAATGTCGCCAGTACCCGCGTCGTCCTGCTGCACGGCCACGAAGGCCCACATGCGGCCGGGCGGGTGATCCATGCCTTTGGCGACTTCGTCATCGGCGGCAACTACGCGGTCGGCATCATCGTGTTCGTCATCCTGACCCTGATCAACTTCATGGTCGTGACCAAGGGTGCCGAGCGCGTCTCCGAAGTCTCCGCGCGTTTCATTCTTGATTCGCTGCCCGGCAAGCAGATGGCGATCGACGCCGATCTCAACGCCGGATTGTTGACGCGCGACGAGGCCAAGGCGCGGCGCAAC
>CAZDPA010000232.1:1264-5003 GCA_964507195.1 uncultured Salinisphaerales bacterium
GGAAGCCGACTTCTACGGCTCGATGGACGGCGCCAGCAAGTTCGTTCGTGGCGACGCCATCGCCGGCATCATCATCCTGTTCATCAACCTGATCGGCGGCCTGTGCATCGGCGCGCTGCAGCACGACCTGCCGCTGGCCGAGGCAGCGAAGACCTATGCCTTGCTGACCATCGGCGACGGCCTGGTGGCGCAGGTGCCGGGACTGCTGCTGTCGACCGCGGTCGCGGTGCTGGTCACGCGCATGTCGCGCTCGACCGACATGGCCAAGCAGGTTGCCGGCCAGCTGTTCGCCGAGCCGCGCGTGCTGGCGGTGACGGCCGCGGTGCTCGGCATGGTCGGAATGGTGCCCGGCATGCCGAATCTGGTCTTCCTGTTTTTCGGCGCGGTCTGCGGCGGAATCGCCTGGCTGCGCGCCCGCAAGCAGCGTCTCGCAGCGGAAGAGCCGGTGTTCGAACCGAGTGCTCCGCCGCCCAGCGAACTGTCGTGGGAAGACGTGCCCAGCGATGACGCATTGGGTCTCGAAGTCGGCTATCGCCTGATCCCGATGGTCGATACGCGCCAGGGCGGCGAGCTGATGGCGCGCATCAAGGGCGCACGCCGCAAGCTGACCCAGGAGATCGGCTTCCTGATTCCGCCGGTGCATGTGCGCGACAACCTCGATCTCGCGCCGGGCGCGTATCGCCTGCTCGTGCATGGCGTACCGGTCGCCGAGGGCTCGGTGCAGGTCGACAAGGATCTGGCGCTCAATCCGGGTCGGGTGTTCGGCCCGCTCGAAGGCGCGCCGACCAAGGATCCGACCTTCGGCATGGATGCGATCTGGATCGAACGCGGCGCCCGCGAGCATGCGCAGACCCTTGGCTACACCGTCGTCGATACCGCGACCGTCGTCGTCACGCAGCTGTCGCAGGTGATCAAGAACCACGCGCATGAACTGCTTGGCCATGACGAGGCACAGGCGCTGCTGACCCAGCTTGGCAGGCACGCACCAAAGCTGGTCGAGGATCTGATTCCCAAGCAGCTGACGCATTCCAATTTCGTCAAGGTGCTGCAGAACCTGCTTGCCGAACGCGTGCCGGTGCGCAACCTGCGCGTGATCGCCGAAGCCTGCGCCGAGCATGCGGCGCAGAGCCAGGATCCCGTCGTGCTGTCGGGCCTCGTGCGCGTCGCACTGGGCCGCCAGATCGTCCAGGAAATCAACGGACTTGAGGAAGAGCTGCCGGTGTTCACGCTGGCCGGTCCGCTGGAACAGGTGTTGCAGGACAGCCTGAAAAGCGGAGGCGCCGTGATCGAACCCGGATTGGCAGAACGGATGCACCAGTCCCTGACCAGCGGAGCCCGCCGTCAGGAGATGAACGGTCAGCCGGCCGTGCTCCTGGTGCCGATGCCGCTGCGTCCGCTGCTCGCACGTTTCACGCGGCAGACGATTCCGGCCCTGCATGTGCTGGCCTACGAAGAAGTACCGAACAGCAAGCGTCTGCGCATGGTCGGCGCAGTCAGTTGATGAAGCACGAGTGATCCGATGATGAACACCGCAAGCGGCACCGGGAACCCACAATGAAGATCAAGCGATTTCTGGCCAGCAACATGCGCGAGGCGATCCGCCTCGTCAGAGAGGAGCAGGGCGCCGATGCGGTGATCCTGTCCAACCAGCGCGTCGCCGGCGGCGTCGAGGTCGTTGCCGCCACCGACTATGACTCGGCCCTGCTGCATCAGACGCAGCGTCGTCCGGCACCAGTCACCGAGGATGCCGTGCCTGCGAAGCCGGAGACCGCGGCCGTACAACGCAAGCCTGAAACAGCCGCGGCGCTGTCGACCATTCCGGCACCGGAAGTCCAGCAACTGCGCTCCGAAGTCAGCAGCATGCGTCGCATGCTCGAAGGCCAGCTCGCCGGCCTGGCCTGGCGCGACATGAGCGAACGCCAGCCGGAACGCATGGCGGCGCTGCGCGCGATGGTCGACCTCGGCATCGATACAACGCTGGCACGCGAGATCATCGCGGAACTGCCGGAAAAGGCCGGCACCGACCGTGCCCGCTTCCTGCCGCTCGGTCTGCTGGCGCGGCGGATTCCGGTCGCGGCTACCGATCTGATCATGCAGGGCGGCGCCTTCGCGCTGATCGGACCGACCGGCGTCGGCAAGACGACGACGATCGCCAAGCTCGCCGCACGCTGGACCGAACGCTACGGCTCGCGCGACGTCGCGCTCGTCACCACCGATCACTACCGCGTCGGCGCACAGGAGCAGCTGTTCTCCTACGGCCGCATGCTCGGTGTACCGGTACATACCGCGGTCAACGCCCGCGAGTTGGCAACGGTGATGAGCCGTCTTGCCGACTACAAGCTGATTCTCGTCGACACCGCCGGCATGGCACCGCGCGACAAGCAGCTGGCCACGCAGTTCGCCGAGATGGCGGCCAGCCGCACGCGCCTGCAGAAGCTGCTGGTGCTGCCGGCGACGACGCAGGCGATCGACCTGCACGAAATCTACAACCGCTTCGCCCCGGCCAAGCCGACCGCAGTGGTGCTGACCAAGATCGATGAGGCGACGCGCATCGGTGGCGTGCTGTCCGCCGCGATCCGCATGCGCCTGCCGATCGCCTATGTCTGCGATGGGCAGCGCGTACCCGAAGACCTGCAGCTCGCGAAGGCCGACCAGTTCGTGCTGCGTGCGATGCAGATGTCCCGTCAGATCCCGGCAACGGTCAATGACTCCACGATGGCCCTGCAGTTTGGAACCGCCGCTCATGCCGAATAACGAGTCCAGGAGTGTCGGCCAGGGTGATGGCCAGGCTGCGGGCCTGCGTCGCCTGCGCACCGCCAGGCCGGTGCAGGTCATTGCGGTGACCAGCGGCAAGGGCGGCGTCGGCAAGACCAGCACATCGGTCAATCTCGCGATCGCGATGGCGCTCGACGGTCGTCAGGTGATGCTGCTCGACGGCGATCTCGGCCTGGCGAATGTCGACGTGATGCTTGGCCTGCAGCCGACCTTCAATCTGTCGCACGTGCTGGCGGGTGAATGCGCACTCGAAGACACGCTGATCGAAGGGCCGGCCGGCATCTGGGTGGTCCCCGCGTCGAGCGGCAAGCGCGGCATGGCCGAGCTGTCTTCCGCGGAAAACGCCGGCCTGGTGCGGGCGTTCTCCGAGATGAATCGTCCGCTCGACACCCTGATCGTCGACACCGCAGCCGGCATCGCCGACAGCGTCATCACCTTCAGCCAGGCTTCGCAGGAAGTGATCGTGGTCGCCACCAACGATCCGCAATCGCTGACCGACGCCTATGCACTGATCAAGGTGCTGAGTCGCGAGAACGGCATCAAGCGCGTGCACGTGATGCCCAACCAGGTTCACAACGCCAAGGAAGCCAAGGAAATCTTCGAGAACCTGCGTCGGGTATCCGAGCGCTTTCTCGACGTGACCTTGAGCGCCATTGGTCCGATTCCCCACGACGAGTGGCTCAAGCGCGCAGTGCGCCGCCAGAAGGCCGTCGTCGACGCCTATCCGGGCAGCGCCTCGGCGCTGGCCTTCCGTGAACTCGCGAAGCAGGTCGCTGGCTGGACCCTGCCGGAAGGCGCACGCGGGAATCTCGAGTTCTTTGTCGAGCGGCTCGTGCATCGCATGCCGATGCCGCCTGCACCGATCGGAGCCCCCGCATGAATGCCACCCAGACGACTGCGGTGAGTCCAGTTGCCGTGAACCATGCCATGGTCGAAGGCGTATCCGAGACCGCGCTGGTCAAGC
>CAZDPA010000233.1:0-4903 GCA_964507195.1 uncultured Salinisphaerales bacterium
AGACCGGCCGATTCAGGCTGGTGGTGACAGTTCGTGGCGGGCCAGGAACTGCCGGATCAGCGGTTCGACCGCTTCCGGTGCTTCCTGCATGAAGCAATGGCCGCCGGGGACTTCGTGTGCCTCGAGTTGCGGGATACGAGCCTGGGTCATTGCGACGGACTTGCGCATGAACCCGTAGCTGTCGCGGCCGTGGATCAGCAGCACCGGGCATTGGATCCTGTGCAGGAAAAGCCAGGGGTAGACCGGATTCTCGAAGATCGAAGCTTCCTGTTCGCGCGGGCAGCACAGGATGCGTTCGCTGCCGTCATCGCGGGTTGCATGCTCGATGAAGCAGTCGAAGCCGTCCTCGCGCCAGCCGCGATAGATGCCGCGATCATGCAGACGCTTGTAGCACTCGTCGCGCGAGGCCCAACGGTCGCGCCTGCGTCGAGTTGCGACGGCCATCGGATTGCGCCCGAGTGCCGACGACAGCCACGACATCGTCCAGGTTGCCGGTGGCAGCAAAATGGGATCGAGCAGCACCAGCACCTTGAACAGCTGCGGATGCTGCGCGGCGACAGCAAGCGTCACCGCGGCGCCGAAGCTGTGGCCCATGCCCACCAGTTGCGGCTGCAGCAATCCCTGATCGGCAATGACCGCGGGAACGCGGCGGATGACCTGCCCGGTGCCCGAATAGCGCTGCGGTGCATCGCTGGCGCCATGGCCTTCGAGGTCGTGGCAGAACAGACCGTAGTCGGGCAGCAAGCGGCCGAGCAGGGGCCAGTAGACGCCACCGCAGAATCCGTTGCCGTGCAGGAAATGCAGCATCGGCTGACGCAGGGCGGTGCGCCTGCCACGCAGTACCGGCCCCGTGCCCGCGGACGACTGCCAGGCGGAAGTGGCGCCGGCAAAGCCGCGCGCGGAGAGATCGACCATCGGTGGAATCAGGTTTGCAATGGCTCAGCGCCGGGGGCGCAATGTTACGGCAGCTCCGCAAACAAGGGGCCGATGCGCGCAGCATTGCGCCCGCGCTTCTTCACGGCGTAGAGATGGGTGTCTGCGCTGTGGAAGAGATCAGACATCGGCAGGGAGCCGTCCGAAACCACGCCACCAATGCTTGTGGTCAGCACGCCCAGCGGCGCATCGACATTGGTGATGGCCAGGCTTTCGACGCCGGCGACCAGATTCTGCAGCTGTTCGCGGCCGGCGTCCTCGTCGCAGTCGTAGAGCAGAATCGCAAATTCCTCGCCACCGAGGCGTGCGATGACATCCAGGGGTCGGCGCCCGAACTGGCCGAACAGGACGCCGACCTCGCTGAGTACGCCATCGCCGAAGTCGTGTCCGTAGCTGTCGTTGATGCGCTTGAAGTAGTCCAGATCTGCCAGGGCGAACACGATGGTCTTGCGCTCGCGGCGAGCTTGTGCAGATGCGGCTTCGAAGTGCTGTTCGAACGAACGACGATTGCGCAGGCCGGTCAGCGGATCCTGGTAGGCCTGGATCTGCAGCAGGCGGCGCGCGGCCCAGCTGCGCCGCCGCGTCGTTTCCATCCAGAGTGCGGCGACCACCGACAGCACGATCAGGGAAATCTCGCCGAGCCACATCGACGGCGTGAGCGCTGGCGCACCCATCAGTTTTTCGCAGGCGACAATCACGATGAAGTAGGCGGCGATGATCATCAACACGCGCACGAAGCGGAAACCGCCGAGTATGCACAGGCCAACCGGTACGGCGACCGCCATCGAATGGTCGAGGTCGACGCCATAACGCCGACATTGCGTGCGCAGGAATTCGATGGCGATCAGGATGACCAGCGCGGCGCCAGTGATGACCGCACTCGACGATGGCCGATGCGGCTGCAGCCAGCAGGTCGCCGCCGCAATCAGACTGCTCGGCAGCACGATGCCGTAGGCGACGGCGCGCAGCAGCAGTGAAAGCTCGTTGGTAACGCCGAGAAACCATTCCGCCCAGAACGGGATGATGCCGAAGATCAGGGTTGGAATGAGGCTGAGCAGGGTGCGGATGTGATTCGCGGTGATGCGCCACTCGCTGCGATACTGCTCTTCGAGTTCCTTGGGCAGACTCAGCACCGAACCGGAACTTTTCGCGATGGCTTCCAGCGCACGGACGATGGGGAGTGGCAGTTCGTGAGCGGGCGCGGACTGGCTGGCCGCAGTTCTCAGGCCATGGTTCCGCAGTCGCAAAAACACGTTCGCGCTCGTCGCGCGCCCTGCCGCTCCGTCAGACACGCTGCTCACATACCCCCGGACGCGAAGCATCAAGGCGAAAGCCCGAGTCTGTCGGTCCATCAAGACGAATTACCGCTGGCTGCGCACGCCAGCCCCGGACCAGCCTCATCAGCCCCCCGGCCAGGCTTGTCTCCTGCGCGCACGCGCCAGCATTCTACGGCGAAACTTCAGGGGTTGCGGAGGGTCTAGCGGTTCCGGAGGAACTGGGCGATCAGGCGGCCGGCTTCCAGTGGGGCGTCGAAATGCAGCATGTGACCGGCGCCGGCAACCGTGGCCTGACGGTGATCGCGGAAGCAGCCGCGCCGGTCCGCAGTGTCCTCGGCCGACAGGGCCGTCACGAACGCCGACCTGCCGGCATCGATGAACAGGGTGCGCGCCGAGACCTGGCTCCAGATCTGCTTCGATTCGGCAACGCGATACAGCGTTGGCATCGGCAGGTGGTGCTTGGGGTCTGCCAGCAGGCGGATGCGACCATGGCCATCCTCGGCACCCCAGCAGTGCGCGATGAACAGGGCGCGTTCGGGCGAAAGCTGCGGGTGCTGCACACGGACGCGTGCGGCCAGATATTCGAACGATGCGTAGGTGCGCGCTGGCGACTTGCCGGGCCATGCTTCGATCCAGCGCAGCAGGTGCTTGGGGATGGGCCGGTCGCTCATGTCGGGCAGGAACAGGCCATCGAGGCTGACATACTGGGAGACCTTCTGCGGGCGCAGGCCTGCGTACAGGCTCATGATCTGCGCGCCCATGCTGTGACCGACCAGCACGAGCGGGCCGTCCGGCGAGAAATGCGCGACGAGCGCATCGAGGTCGGCGACGTAGTCGTGGAACCAGTAGCCATCGCGGGGCCACTGGCTGTGACCGAATCCGCGCCAGTCGGGGGCCAGTACGCGCCAGTCGGCCAGCAGCGGCTGGACCAGGTCATGGAAGGTGGCCGATACATCGAGCCAGCCGTGGCCGAGCATCAGGATCGGTTTGGCGGGATCGCCCCATTCGCGAACGTGATGGATCAGTCCGCGCAGGCGTACGAAGCGTGAGCGGCTGATGGATGGGTCGGCGACCGTGCGTTGCAGTTCAGTGATATTCATGTATGGCGCAGTATACGAAGACGCCGCTTGCCGAACGGACTGACCGGTTTGGGAACTGGCAAGCCTTTTGCGCGCAATAGCGGCGACCGAACGACGACCATAGGCCCATGTCCATACACGTTGCCCTGCATCACCAGACCCGCTACAGCTACGACAAGCGGGTCGGCATGTCGCCGCAGATCCTGCGCCTGCGGCCGGCGCCGCATACGCGCACCGAGGTGCTGAGTTATGCGCTGCACATCGCGCCGGATCCGCATTTCATCAACTGGCAGCAGGATCCGTTCGGCAACTGGCAGGCGCGCGTGGTGTTCCCGGAGCCGGTCAAGGAATTCGTCGTCACCGTCGACCTGGTCGCCAATCTCGCCGTCATCAATCCCTTCGACTTCTTCGTCGAGGACTACGCGCAGAAGTTTCCGTTCCAGTACGAGCCGCATCTGAAGGCCGAGCTGGCGCCGTACCTGCGCCAGCAGCGCGCCGGCCGGCCGCGGCATTCGCCGGGACGGGCGCTGCAGAAATTCATCGACAGCGTCAAGCGCGAGACCAACACCACACACTTTCTCGTCGCGCTCAATCATCAGATCCAGCAGCGCATCAAGTATCTGGTGCGCATGGAACCCGGCGTGCAGACGCCAGAGGAGACCCTGACGCTCGCTTCCGGTTCGTGCCGAGACTCGGCCTGGCTGCTGGTGCAGGTGGCGCGGCATTTCGGTCTGGCCGCGCGCTTTGTGTCCGGCTATCTGCTGCAGCTCAAGCCCGACGTGAAATCGCTCGAAGGCCCGACCGGTGCCGAAGCCGATTTCACCGACCTGCATGCCTGGGCTGAAGTCTTTGTGCCAGGCGCGGGTTGGCTGGGCCTGGACCCGACCTCCGGCCTGTTCGCCGGAGAAGGACATATTCCGCTGTCGGCGACGCCTGAGCCTTCGTCGGCCGCGCCGATCACCGGCGCGGTCGAACCCTGCGAGGTCGAGTTCGGCCACGAGATGCGCGTGCAGCGCATTGCCGAAGTGCCGCGCGTCACGCTGCCGTTCAGCGAGGCGTCCTGGCGCCGCGCCGATGCGCTCGGCGCGCAGGTCGATGCGCAACTGGTGGCCGACGATGTGCGCCTGACGATGGGCGGCGAGCCGACCTTCGTCGCCGTCGACGACGCCCAGGCCGCCGAATGGAACACCGCCGCGGTTGGCCCGACCAAGTCGCAGCGCGCGCTGGATCTCGCGCTGCGCCTGCGCGAGCAGCATGCACCGCAGGGTCTGCTGACCTACGGCCAGGGCAAGTGGTATCCGGGTGAATCGCTGCCGCGCTGGGCATACACGCTGTACTGGCGCCGCGACCGGCAGCCGCTGTGGCGGCAGCCGATCCGCGCCGCGGATCCGGCCAAGCCGCCGACGCTGCTGCAGGCCAACCAGTTCATCCTCGGCCTGACCCAGCGTCTGGAACTGGATCCGCGCAACGTGCTCGAAGCCTACGAGGACACGCTCCACTACCTCGTGCGCGAGCGAAAGCTGCCGATCAATCTCGATCCGCAGGACAACCGTCTCAACGATCCGGAGGAGCGCGCGCGGCTGCTCCAGGTCTTCGAACGTGGTCTCGGTACGC
>CAZDPA010000234.1:0-4843 GCA_964507195.1 uncultured Salinisphaerales bacterium
TCGCGATAGCTCCGGCTATCGCTGTGCTTTGCGCCTTGCATCGCATCCCGCCTCGTCAGTCCTTCGCCGCCCATTTCAACGATTCAGCGGACTAGGCTCCTCTGAGCGCGTCGACGATCGGCAGGCGTGCAGCACGCACCGCCGGGAACAGACCGCCGATCAGACCCATGGCCAGCGCCCAGGTCAGGCCCTGCTTGACCAGTTCAGGCGTCACGCGGAAGTCGAAGGCGACCTGGCTGAAGGTCTGGAAGTTGAGCGTGTTGACGGTGAAGCCGTTGAAGAACAGGTAGGCGGCGGCCGCGCCGACGATGCCGCCGAGCAGCGCCAGCACCAGCGATTCGATCAGCACCGAAATCACCACCGGTGTGCCGCCGAAACCGATCGCGCGCAGCGTGGCGATCTCGACGCTGCGGGTCGCGACCGCTGCATACATCACATTGAGCGCGCCGAACACCGCGCCGATGCCCATGATGACGGCGACGGTATAGCCGAGGATGTTGATCATCAGGTGCAGGCTTTCGGAGCGCGACGCGTAGTAATCGGGCTCACGCTGCGCCGAGACGACCATGCGCGGATCGCTGGTCAGTGCGTCCTTGAAGGTCTGGAAGGCTTCGGGACTTTCCAGCTTGACCGACACCGAGTTGTAGGCGGGGCGGCGGGAGATCGTCATCAGCACTTCGGCATCGACCCACAGCTCGGACTGATGCACATCGCCATCGGTCTCGAAGATGCCGACGATGTTCCAGGGACCGTCGCGGACGTCGACGGTACCGCCGACCCTGAGATTCTCGAATTGCCCGGCGAGACCCTTGCCGACGACCACGTCGCGCGTGCCTGGCGTCAGCATGCGGCCTTCGACGATCCTGAACTCCGGACGCAGGCCGATGCGGTCGATGCGCGTGCCACGCACGACGACGTTGTTCGGCGAGGTTGAGCCGGGCTTCGCCACGTCGGTCAGCAGGTAGACCTCTGCCAGCGACAGCGGCTGGCCATCGGCGCCGTCGGCAACACCTGGTGCGTCGGCAATGATCTGTGCCTGCTCGCGGGTGATGACGCTGCCGAGTTCGTCGTTGGAGCCGCCGCGCAGGACGATCGCGCGGTCGACCGTGCCGGTGCCGCCGAGCGTGGCTTCGAAGCCGGCGCCCATCGACAGCAGTGCGACCAGCACGCCGACGACGCCGGCGATGCCGATGACGATGACCATCGAGGTGCCGAGTCGCGCCGGGATCGAACGCAGGTTCATGCCGGTGACGGCGACGACCTGCTTGAGGGTATTGGCCATGGTGGATTCCTCAATGTGCCGCAAGGGCGTCGACGATCTGCAGGCGCATCGCGCGCAGCGCCGGCGGCAGGCCGACAATCAGCGCGAGCAGCAGCGCCAGTCCAAAGGCGCCAGCCATCGTTGCCGGTGTCAGCGTCAGGCCGGAGAAGCCCGGCATCTGTGCGGCAATGCCGGGCAGCAGGATCGCGGCGAGACCGATGCCGAGTGCTGCCGCAATCAGGCACAGCGCCGCGGACTCGGCGAGCACCAGGCCCAGCACCTGGGTGTCCGAATAGCCGAGGGTCTTGAGCACCGCCAGCTCCGGGATGCGTTCGCGCACCGACTGCATCATCGTGTTGCCGGTCAGGAACAGCAGCGTGAAGAACACGGCGCCGATGATCGACGACATGATCAGGCCGATGTCGCCCATCTGCTTGGCGAAGGACTGGTTGAAAGCCTTCTCGGTGCTGGTGCGCGTCTCGTTCGGCGAATTGGCGAACAGCGCGTCGATCTTCTGGATCATCTCCTCGGCCTGCGCCGGATCGTCGATCTTGACGACCATCCAGCCGATCGTGCCCTTGCCGAACTGGCGCGCCTCGTCGAAGTAGTCGTGATGGAACAGCATCATCTCGAAGGCGGTGCGGTCCTTGGGATTCCTGGTGTCGAAGATGCCGACCAGATCGAATTCCCAATTGTTCGAGCCGTCCGCCAGTGGCCAGATGCCGGCGATGATCGGAATGCGGTCACCGATCTTGAAGCCATAGCGATCAGCAAGCGTCTTGGCGACGATCGCGCCGGTCCTGGTGTTGAGCATCGCCTGCTTCTGGTCCTCCGGCATCACCATTTCCGGATACAGCTCCAGATATTCCTTGATCTCGGTCGGGAACTGCGGGAAGAAGTTGCTCTCCTTCTGGTAGTAGCCGCCGAACCAGCCCTGGCCGGCGACGCTGTGCACGCCGGGCAGGCTGCGCACCTGCTGCAGATGGCCCATCGGCAGCACCTGGGTCAGTGAGTACCTGCCGGTCGTGACCAGGCGATCGGCGCCGGCAACCTCGACGCCGGCGTTGAACGCGGCGTTGACGCCGCTCAGCAGTGCGTAGAGCAGGAAGGCGACAAGAATCGACAGCATCGTGAAGATCGTGCGCGGCCGCCGTCGCCACAGCGCCGCCCAGATCAGCGGAAGGTACTTCATGCGGCGTTCTCCACCAGGGCACCCTTGTCGAGATGCAGCGTGTGGCTGGCGAAATCGGCGGCCTTGGCGTCGTGGGTCACCATGACAATGGTCTTGCCGTGCTCGCGATTGAGGATCTGCAACAGACCGAGAATTTCATCGGCGGTCTTGCGGTCGAGATCGCCGGTCGGTTCGTCGCAGACCAGCAGCGTCGGGTCGGCAACCAGCGCGCGGGCGATCGCCACGCGCTGCGCCTGACCGCCGGACAGCTCATTGGGCTTGTGTTTGGCGCGTTCGGCGAGGCCGACGACGCCGAGCGCGATGTGCACGCGCTTCATGCGCTCCGCGGCCGACAGCGAAGTCAGCAGCAGCGGCAGTTCGACGTTGCGCTCGGCGCTGAGCACCGGCAGCAGGTTGTAGAACTGGAACACGAAGCCGACGTTGTTGGCGCGCCAGCGCGTCAGCTGCGCCGACGACATCTGGTCGAGCCGCGCCTCCCCGACACGCAGCTCGCCGCCAGTGGGCTTGTCGAGACCGCCGATCAGATTGAGCAGCGTGGTCTTGCCGGAGCCGGACGGCCCCATCAGCGCCAGGAAATCGCCCTGCGCGATGTTCAGGTCCAGGCTCTGCAGCACCTCGACCTTCTGCTTGCCCCGCGTGTAGCTCTTGGAAACACCGCGCAGGCTGACAATGGCTTCGCTCATGAGTATGCTCGCAGACTGAATGTGATTAAGTATCGAATATAAAAAATATAAAGTATTACTTCGGCTCAACCGGATCGGCGACTTCAACCGCCAGCCCATCCTTGAAACTGGCCAGGTCGCCGACCGCCAGCGTGTCGCCGACGGCGAGGCCGCTGATCACGCGCACGCTGTCGCCGACCTTGCCGCCGATGCGCACGGCGCGGCGTTCAAGGACATCGTCCTTGAGCAGGAACACGACGCCCTGATCGCCGGTGATCTGGACTGCGCTGCTGTCGACCAGCACGCCGGCCGGTACGGCTGCGTCGCCAGCCGTTGGCCTGGCCGCATCGCGGAACGCAACGCGCACGCCCATGTCCGGCAGGATGCGCGGATCGCGTTCCTTGAAGCCGACGCGCACCTTGACCGTCGCCTTCGAGCGATCCGCGGTCGGGATCACCGCGACCACCTCGGCCGGGATCTCCCAGTCCGGATAGGCGTTCAGTCGCGCAGCGACAGGCTGGCCTGCGCTGACGCGGTTGATGAAGTTCTCGTTGACGTCGACTTCGATTTCCAGCGAATCCATGTCGACCAGGGTGCCGATGCCGGTGCGCGTGCCGTCGCCGCCGGCCGACAGCGGCGAGATCATTTCGCCGGGCTGCGCGTTCTTGACGGTGATCACGCCGTCGAACGGCGCGCGCACGACGGTGTCTTCGACATTGCGCTTCTGCACCTGCACACCGCGCTCGGCGACTTCGACATTGCTCTGCGTGCTGGCGAGACGCGCGGTCTGCGCGTCGTAGTTGGCCTGCGCGGTGTCGAGCGCCTGCACGCTGACCAGCTTGCGTCCGGCCAGCTCACGCGTGCGCTCGAGCTGGCGCAGCGCCTCGGCCTGCTGCACGCGGACTTCGCCGAGCTGGGCACGCGCGGCGGAGAGCTGGGCCTCTGCGAGTTTTTCCTGGGCGACAGCGTTGATGTCGTCGATCCGCGCGAGCACATCGCCGGTCTTGACCGCCATGCCTTCCTCGACCAGCACGTCGATGACCTTGCCGGTGATCTTCGACGATACCGTCGCCTGGCGGCGTGCGACGACATAGCCCGAGGCGTCGAGTACCGACGCCTGCGCGCCGCCGCCCGCCGGCAAGGCACGGACGCTGGTGGCCTGTACGGCGAGCTTGCCCGGTCCGTTCAACAGCCAGAACAGCAGGCCCGCGATCACAACGGCGAGCAGGCCCAGCCACAGCGCCCAGCGCTTGGCGCCGGAGGGCTCGTTCTGAATACCACCACGATCGATTTTCAACTGGCCCAGCAGGGCAGACGTGTCATTCATTCGGTTTATTGGAGGCGTACAAAGAAGGCTGCCGAGGCAGCGGCTCAGTGTGCCGTCTTTCGGCTGCCCCGGCCAGAGTGGAATGCTCCTATTTCAGCTTCAAACCGTGTAGGTCCGTATCGCATTCCGCAGCGATCCCCGCATAATCTGCACGCGGCTGCCTGGCCGCGGTTTCAAGCACGCAGGGGTCTACTCTCGTCATGAGCGCTGTTGCCACCGCCTCGAACAGTACCCGGCCCAGCTGTCTGATCGTTGGTGTCGGTCCTGGCATCGGTCACGCCGTCGCGATGGCCTTTGCCCATGAGGGCTACGACGTTGCCCTGCTGGCGCGCCGCAGCGAACGCCTGCAGGAATATTGCGAAGAACTCGAACAGAAAGCCGGCCGGCGCGCCCTGGCCATT
>CAZDPA010000235.1:0-4728 GCA_964507195.1 uncultured Salinisphaerales bacterium
CTGTATCACCCTCTAACGGGATAATCTGTACAGAATTCTTACCAACTTTAATCTTTGCATTTATTCGCACTGATTTCTTTGATTGTCTAGTAGACCACATATCCTTAGCCATTTTTTACTCCTGTTTCATAATTTTTTGATAGTTTAGCGTAACGCAACAACATTTTTAGAAAACCATTTTGTGTAATCACCATTACTTCTTTTGTTTCTTCAATAATTTCATCCTCCTCTAATTCTAATTTTACTAACATGGGTACTTTGGGTTTAAATGTTGGTGAGAGAATTTTGTACTCTGTTGAGTCTGTAATCAATTGCACTACTTCAAAGAGTACCCCCACCATCTTCTTATCATCTTTCTCAAACTCTAATTCTTCATCTAAATCAAATTCTTCATCAATTGCTATCTTCATATTCTTCCACCATAATCTTTTCTCTATCTATATTATATTCTACATGCCATGAAGTGCCTATGCCAACCACTACATTTCTTTTATATGGGAAAACACTAATCCCATCTATTTCCATTTCAGTTGGAATTGTAGGCACACACTCAAACACCAAGGCTACAACCTGACCATAATTCCAAGTTGTAACTGGTGTTGGGGAAAGTAGATAATAAATACTACCATAATCTGAATTATCTACTGACAATAACCCAGCAACTGGGTATTCCTTGACGACAACATCTACTACTTCTCTATCATTTTCGTTCATTATTCACCTCCGTAAATTTGTATCAAAAGTTTAATTCACATTTTCAAATCTGTCAAGGGTAGAAAAAGTCCATTGCAGTCTAGCTTTTTCTGGGGATACCCCTCTGGCTACCACCCCTATATCTGGGGGTTAAATAAAAACACCCCCTATGGGTGGGGGTGTTGTTTTGTAATGGGGTGAGTCTATGGTATTTTTCCTGATACGGTGTCAATTAGTTTAGGCTTTTGATATTCCCCTAATGTGTATGTTTTGTTATCCCCTTTGGGATACTCACAGATTGGATACTTCAATTCCCCTAATAATTCCTTTTTCAATCTCTTGTTTTTGGTAGCAAAAAAGATATATCTATGTTTGGGACTCCTGATCTTCCTGTATCTTCCCTGTTCATCGTTGTTATAGTGTCTGGAATGTTTATTACCCGATACATACTTATCCGTTCTACCCTTAGTTATTCCTGTATAGATAAAATTTGTAGCTTGATAAATGTACCCATGATGATTCATATCGGTATCAGAATAACTAACAATAATCAAATCATGTTTACTTATTTCCCGTAGGACTCCCCCTAAGAATTGACTAAGGGGAATTGTAAGGGATTCAATCCTACATAACCTGTTTAATTCAAATACTTTACTATGATATTGTTCCCCACAAACTCCAGTGCATAAATAATGAGATACTGGCTTACCAAAGGTACAAACTGCCACTAATTCATTATCAAGATACCCCCCGTAAGCGTAGCTTATAGGGGGTATTCTTCCTGAATAGTGACGGGGTAATAAGAAATCTACCGCTGTTTTGCTGTCTATTTCCCTTACTTCAATCATTTCTTTTTACCTTTTTCGGCTTCTTTAGCCTTATCCCTTTCCAACATAACGTTATAGGTTTCTTCAATCTTATTCTGTTTTATCTTATCTAATATTAATTGATCTCGTCTACCAATTTGATTTATGATTGAATCAGGGACTAAAGTTATATCTATTCCAAAGTAATTTGAATCATCCTTTAATTCATAATCCCCGATCATGGAAATAACATGTAAAACATCATCAGAAATCTCAGAATAGGGGTCTATAAAGAAATGACTCCCTATATCTGTTTTAATCAGGTATTCCATACAAGGAATTTTAGGGTCTGGATCACGATAGCATATCATGTTATTAATTCACCCACACAAGGGTTTTGAAATCTACACTATCTAACAGGGTATTAAACCATTCTTGGGGTTTTTCCTGTACCTTGACACCATCTAACCACTTGTTAATGTGTTTCGTTGTTGTATTGCTGTGTTTTTCCTTTGTTCTAAAGTATCCCATCCCCCCAACGTAGCAAGCTACGGGGGTACTATAGCTAAAAAATATCGCTACGTTTCCTATTTGTATTTCTGTTTGGTTTTCTCCAAAAGTATGTAATATCATTTTATTTTCTCCTTTTAGTATAGTTTTTTAGTTTCTGTTACGTGTATCTTATAGGCTTTTCGACCTATTTCAAAATAGATACAATGATCTTCCCCTACATCCCCTACCCATTGATTTTTCACCCTGTTTATAGGGAATTTAGGGTGTATCTTATCTATTCCAGCTAGACCCATGATCTCATCATAAACCCGTTCTAGTAATTCTTTAGCGTCAATTTTATTTTCCATTTCTCCTTAAACCCTTTCCATATAATCCGAATATTTCACAACTCGGTTAAACGCATTGTCATAATCCACTAGGGATGATTCTTTAAACTTCTCGATTAGGCTGTTCATAGTAGAGTAAACCCCATCCCCATCAGAGTCCACTAACCCAAAGTCAGCAAAGCTAAAATCTAACCCAAAGGCAAAGTTTCCATTATTATCCTTGTAAACGAACAATAATCTATTTTCTTTTAGGTAACGTTTCATGTATCTCAGGTGTATTGGGTAGATATAAACTATATCCGACAAGGGGATAAGTTTTTCTTCTTTACACTGTGGGCATAAGTCCTCTGTTACTAACTCTAATTGCATATAATCCGCTGATGTAAAGTAATCAATATTTCTTAGATCCAATCTTTTTATTGTTACCATTTCTGTTTTTGGAATAATTATCTCGCAATTATTACATCTCATATAGTTATTATGAAAACATTGGGAACAAATTAACCCTTTGGAAGTGTCAAACATATCCCCTCTGGGTAAGGACTCACCACATTCCGAACACTCTCTAAAAATACGGGTATGACAATTACTACAATACCAACGATCCTGATATTGGTACATATCCTCTTGCTCTCCAATATGACCACATTCCCAACAATTGGCATAATTATCCCTGAAACAATCATCACATACAAAATCCCCATCATCTAGGCTTACCCCGTTATTTTTATGGGTATGACAACCACAAATAACACAGGTTAGGTAGTGACTAGCACAAACTGGGCATTGGTCAATAATATTAATACTCGTATAATCACAATCTGTACATTCAGAAGAATCATACTTAGGATCAATTTTTAGGGCTGAATCACATTCTTTCCCACTAACACTAAGGGCAAATCCTGTATCCCCGTTTATGTACATTCTGTATCCATCGGTAGAATAGAAGTTAATCTTATTGTAGGATGAGTACCCACAATAGGTCAAAATTCTGGCGATCTTGTACAATTCCATATTTCCATAGGCGTTAAAAATAACATCATGTTCTGATGAGCCAACCCCATAATATCTCATAAAATCATCATTACTGGCTGAGATGAGCCAACAACGGGCTAAGTTATCCCCATCCTTATCCATAATGATAACCGACTTAGCGTCATAAATATCCCTTAAGGCTTCTCTGGCACAGTTACGGGACTTCCAGAAACAAGAATCCACTTCTGATGATCCCCCTGATTGGTTACGATTGAATGTTCCGGGAGTCCAATCAAAGTAATTTGAGATAGTAACTAGATATGACTCCATGTTTTTAGATTGGGTCTTACCAATAGCATTACCAATTTCACCAATAAACTTTGGGTCAGGGCTGAATCCTTTTTCTTTTTTCATCCACTTTGCAAGGCGTTTAATCAGTGATCCAGCATAAGTACCTTTTGAAATAAGATATGAAAATGAGTCCCAATTATCCTCCCCCACTGTGGGAAATGGGTGATCGGGGTATTTATCATAAACACCTTTGGTAGCAATATAAAACTCGGTTGTACTTAAATCCGACAATAAGTTAACCTGTTTACATGAACAATCTTTAACTAACATTTCATTTTCTCCTTTTTCTTTTAGTCTATTTTATTTTCAAAGTACGAATTGATTGTTTCCTGTTCACTTCTCAGCCAATCATTGATAACTAGATAAACTAGATTTAATATTGATGTTTCTTCTGGCATATTGGGGATACTATGAACTTTTTTACCCTCTAAGTATAATTCAGTTATTCCATTTTGTCTATGGTATTTGATTGTATAGTGATAGAATAATACATCAGTGAAATAGATATCAATATAAGTATCCCCTACCCAATAAGTAAAGATATTATCAAGGTTAGTTAATTGAGAAATGAAAATCTGGTCTATTTCTACTGGGTTATTGCTCCCATCCTTTTCAACTAAAAAGGTTAGGGTTCTACAGTAATCACATGAGATAAGGTACTCGTTATCAGCAGTAAAAGCTGAGTCCCACAATAATTCTTCCCGTTTACACTTTGGGCAAACATACTCTTTTTGAATATCCGTTACATACTGATTGAAAGTTAGAAGATTACCCCTTAAGTCGTTCCAATTGTTACGGGTACGAATTGCATTATAAAAAACTTCCCCCTTAGTTGTTTTGATTGCATGATATTTCTTCGAGGGTACAGAATGTACCCCATTTCTGTTAGTATCTATTTTATCTTTTGTTATCATTTTTATATCCTCTCTCTTTTAATAATCATTCTGTAAATCCCTTGATTAGAAAATCTGTATTCTTTTAAATCCTGTTTGCAAGATAGTCTTGGATTCTCATAATCGGGCTTGGAATACTCGGTTACATCTTCCCAACTGTTATCATAGGAA
>CAZDPA010000236.1:0-4686 GCA_964507195.1 uncultured Salinisphaerales bacterium
GGCTTCGCATTTTGAGCGTTTCATCGGTGAGCAGACCCGTGTTCAGTTGATCGCCCCGCGCAATGGCCGGCGGCGGTTCATTGGCTGGATTCGTGGCTTTGCCAATGGCGCAGTGAATTTGGAAACGGCCGAAGGCCCGATCGATATCGCATTGGACGATATCGAGCGCGCGCGGCTGGTGCCTGAATACGATCGGGAATAACTCGTCATGAACAAGAACATCCTGGTGATGGTGGACGTCGTCTCCAACGAGAAGGGCGTCGACAAAGCACTGATCTTTGAAGCGCTGGAAGCCGCGCTGGCCTCGGCTGGCAAGGAACAGTACGGCGATGAGTCGGAGCTGCGGGTCACCATTGACCGCGACACCGGCGACTACGAGACCTACCGTCGCTGGACCGTCCTCGAAGACGACAGCGAAGAGTTCGAATTTCCAGAACGCCAGATCAAGCTGACCTATGCGCTCAAGGAGCGTTCAGAGATCAAGGCTGGTGACGTGATCGAACTGAAGGTCGATTCGGTCGATTTTGGCCGCATCGGCGCGCAAAAAGCCAAGCAGGTCATCGTGCAGAAAGTGCGCGAAGCCGAGCGTGCCCAAGTGGTTGAAGCGTTCAGCGATCGCGTTGGCGAGCTGATCACCGGCCAGGTCAAGCGCATCGAGCGCGGCAGCGTGATCGTCGATCTGGGCGGCAATGCCGAGGCCGTGATCCTGCGCGATCAGCTGATCCCGCGCGAACCGATCCGCCCGGGTGACCGCATCCGTGGATACCTATACGAAGTGAGCCCGCAGCTGCGTGGCCCGCAGCTGTTCCTGTCGCGCACCTCGCCGCAGTACCTGATGGAACTGTTCAATCTGGAAGTGCCCGAGATTTCCCAGGGCCTGATCGAACTCAAGGGCGCTGCCCGCGATCCGGGTCTGCGCGCGAAGATTGCGGTGCAGGCCAAGGACAAGCGTATTGATCCGGTTGGTGCCTGCGTCGGCATGCGCGGTTCGCGCGTGCAGAGCGTGTCGAACGAACTCGCCGGCGAGCGCGTCGATATCGTGCCCTGGGACGAAAACATCGCCCAGTTCGTCATCAATGCGATGGCCCCGGCTGAAGTCGAGACCATCATCGTCGACGAAGAGTCGCACTCGATGACGATCGGTGTTGCCGAGGAAAAGCTGGCGCAGGCGATTGGTCGTGGTGGTCAGAACGTGCGTCTCGCTTCGGAGCTGACCGGCTGGGTGCTCAACGTCATGACCACCGCCGACGCCGAATCCAAGAAGGAGGAGGAGAACCAGTCGGTTCTCGGCATCTTCATGGAAGCACTCGATGTCGACGCCGAAGTCGCCGGCATCCTTGTCCAGGAAGGCTTTACGACGCTGGAAGAAATCGCCTACGTGCCGACGCAGGAACTCGCGGAAATCGAAGAGTTCGACGAAAGCATCATCGAGGAGCTGCGCAATCGCGCCCGCGATGTCCTGCTGACCAAGGCGATTGCCAAGGCCGAGCAGCGCGCGCACGCGCAGCCGTCGGACGATTTGCTGGCTCTCGAAGGCCTGGACGAAGACACCGCGTTCCAGTTGGCCGAAGCCGGCGTCAGCACCTGCGAAAGCCTGGCTGACCTCGCCACCGACGAGCTGACTGAACTGCTGCCGGATATGGACCATGACCGCGCATCAGCACTGATCATGGCCGCGCGCGCCAAGGCGTACGCCTGAGCCCGGCGTAGCCCGGGTTTGTTGTTACGCGCGATCACATTTGGATAGGACCTCAATGTCAACGGTAACCGTACAGGACTTTGCGAAAGAACTGGGAAGACCGGTCGACGAACTGCTTTCGCAGTTCAAGGAGGCTGGTGTGTCTGTGGCCAAGGCCGATGGCGAGGTCACTGCAGAAGACAAGGTTGCGCTGCTGAGCTATCTGCAGCAGAAGACGCGGACCACGACGGCGGCGAGCGATCCACGGCGGATCACGCTCAAGCGTCGCGAAACGACCGAAATCAAGTTGGGTGGCAGCCGCGGCGCGCCGGCCAAGACAGTCAGTATCGAAGTGCGCAAGAAGCGCACCTACGTCAAGCGCGAAGACGAACCGCAGCCATTGCCGGAAGATCCGGAAGCGCTGCGTCTGGCTGAAGAAGCCGCTGCGCGCGATGCCGAAGTGCGCCAGGCTGCGGCCCAGGCCACGGCGCAGGCTGCAGCAGAGGCAAAGGCCCTTGAGGAGCAGCAGGAAAGCGAGCGCCAGCAGCTCGAAGCCAACGTCGCACAAGCTCGTGCTGAAACCGAGGCCGCCGAGAAGCGCGCCAAGGAAGAGCACGTTCGCTTGTTGGCTGAAGATCCGCTGTACCGCGCAAAGTGGGAAGCCGAGCAGGCGCGCGCGCGCGCCGCCGAGAACCTTCGTCGCGCCAATGCGGCAAACAAGATTGCCGCCAGTCAACCGCCGTCAGCGCCTGTTGCTGCGGCTGCTCCCGTAGTCAAAAAGCCTGCGGTGGCTGCCGCTGCGGCCCCGCGCGGCAATGACGCGCCAGCACGCGACGCCAATTCGCGTGGCGACCGTGGTGGCCCGGGCGGGCGTCAGCATCGCACCGAGCTGCATCTTGCCGAAGGCAAGGGTGGACGCCGCGAGAAGAAGACGAAGAAGCCCTCAGGCCGCGTCCGCGTCGACAATCAGCATATGTTCGAAAAGCCGATCGCACCGGTGGTGCGTGAGGTCGAAGTGCCGGAAATCATCACCGTCGGCGAGCTTGCCAACCGCATGGCGGTCAAGGCGACTGATCTGATCAAGATCATGATGAAGAATGGCGTCATGGCCACGATCAATCAGCCGATCGACCAGGACACCGCCGTGCTGATGGTCGAGGAGATGGGACACAAGGCCCGTACCGTCAAGGCCAGCGACCACGAAGACAGCCTCAACCAGGCCGTCTCCGGTGATCAGTCCGACATCGAGAAAGTGCCGCGTCCGCCGGTTGTCACGATCATGGGCCACGTCGATCACGGCAAGACCTCGCTGCTTGACTACATTCGCAAGACGCGCGTGGCTGCTGGCGAAGCCGGCGGTATTACGCAGCACATCGGTGCGTATCACGTTCAAACCTCGAAGGGCATCATCACCTTTCTCGACACCCCGGGCCACGCCGCGTTCACGCGCATGCGTGCTCGTGGTGCGCAGGTCACCGATATCGTCGTGCTCGTCGCTGCCTCTGACGACAGCGTGATGCCGCAGACCCGCGAGGCGATCCAGCACGCCAAGGCCGCTGGTGCGCCGATGGTTGTTGCGATCACCAAGGTCGACAAGCCCGGCGCGGACATTGACCGCGTCAAGAACGATCTGACCAAGGAATCGGTCGTGCCGGAAGACTGGGGCGGTGACGTCCAGTGCGTCGGCGTTTCCGCGGTGACCGGTCAGGGCATCGACCAGCTGCTCGAAGCGATTCTGGTCCAGGCCGAAATTCTCGAGTTGACCGCGCCGGTTGCGGCATTGGCGCGCGGCAATATCCTCGAAGCGTCGATCGAAAAGGGTCGCGGCCCGGTCGCGACTGTGCTGGTTCGCGCCGGTACGCTCAAGCAGGGCGACGTCGTGCTGTCCGGTCCGCACTTCGGTCGTGTGCGCGCCATGTTCGACGAGAACGGTCAGCAGGTGAAGGAGGCCGGGCCGTCGATTCCAGTGCAGATTCTCGGTTTGTCCGGCGCGCCGGATGCCGGTGATGATGTCGTCGTCGTGGCCGACGAGCGCAGTGCGCGCGAACTCGCACAGTTGCGTGAATCGAAGCAGCGTGAGCAGAAACTCGCGCAGTCGCAGGCGATGCGCATGGATCAGGTCTTCGCACGCATGGGCGAAGGCGAGGTCAAGCAACTCAATCTGATGGTCAAGTCTGACGTGCAGGGCTCGGCCGAAGCCATCGCCGATTCTTTGCGCAAGATTCCGAGCGCGGAAGTACGCGTCAACGTGCTCTCCTCGGTCATAGGCGGTATCAACGAATCCGATGTCGATCTCGCGCTGGCATCGAAGGCAACGATCATCGGCTTCAACGTCCGTGCCGATGCCGGTGCGCGCAAGCGCATCCAGGACACTGGCGTCGACGTGCGTTACTACTCGATCATCTACGACATCATGGATGACATCCGTGATGCGGTTGCCGGCCTGCTTGGCACCGAGACGCGTGAGCAGATCGTCGGCATCGCACAGGTCCGCGATGTGTTCCGTAGCTCCAAGCTCGGCAACATCGCCGGCTGCCTGGTTATCGAAGGTTCGGTGCAGCGCAATCTGCCGATCCGCGTGCTGCGCAACAACACGGTCGTTTACGAAGGCGTGCTGGAATCGCTGCGTCGTTTCAAGGACGACGTCGGCAAGGTCGAAGCGGGTACCGAATGCGGTATCGGCGTGAAGGACTACAACGACATCAAGTCCGGCGACCAGATCGAGTGCTTCCAGCGCATTCAGGTTCAGCGCACGGTTACAGAGTCGGCTTGAGTAAACGGTGAGGGAATTTCCACGCAAGCTGCGCATCAATGCCCAGATGCAGGGCGATTTGTCGCTGCTGATCCGTGAGGAGTTGTCCGATCCGCGCGTCGCTGGCGTCACCGTGACTGCAGTCGATTGCGCACCGGACCTGCGCAACGCGAAAGTGCTGGTCAGCTTGATTGGTGATGACGATCAGCTTGCGCAGGCAGTCAAAGGACTGAATCATGCGGCCGGCAAGCTGCGC
>CAZDPA010000237.1:0-4655 GCA_964507195.1 uncultured Salinisphaerales bacterium
AGCGTATCGATGCCGGCGCCGCGGGTGTTTTGTGCAACGGTGATTTCCAGATTGACATTAACTTCCTTGCTTGTTGAAGAGTAACTCGCCGTGTCGATACCGTCGCCCCCTTGCAAGGTATCGTTCCCATCGCCGCCGACCAGCATGTCGTCGCCAGCATCGCCGACGAGCAGATCGTCGCCACTGGCGCCATACATCTCGTCGTCGCCTGAGCCGCCGTACAGAAGGTCGTTGCCCTCACCGGCCTGAAGCTTGTCGTTGCCGGTGTCGCCGACCAGCCTGTCGTCGCCGCCAAAGCCCAACAACAGATCATTTCCGCCGAAGCCGAAGATCTGATCATCGTCCGCCGTGCCAGACAGCTTGTCGTTGCCAGGACCGCCTTTGATCTTCGCCATTCAAAATCTCCTGCGCGAGCTATCGCGCGACCATATGCAACCTGCCGAATAGCCGCACAAGTCAGCATCACGTTGTCAGTATTGAGGCGCTCCCCGGCGGAGACATCGGCGGCGTTTTTCCGGGCTCGGCAAGCGCCCCGATGCAATCCGTCCGACCTTGTTGGTGGGTCTGAACTGCGATTTTGGCTGCCTTACGCTCGCGCTGCCCGCGCCTTAGCCCAACTTGCGCAGGTAGAGGCCAGTCTAGCTTTTTTTGGCCGAGCGGTCTGAGCAAGATCAACAGGTTGGAAGGTAATGGAGCCGGGAATGGGCGTGTAGTGCCAACCATCCCCATTTTCTTCTGAGTGTTGATCAGCTGAGATGAGCGCATGTACTTGCGCTACACGACGGTGAGGAAGGACGGCAAAGTCCACCGTTACTGGCGTCTCGTGCGCAGCGTGCGGGTTGGCCGCCGGGTTATCCAGCAGACGGTGGCGCAGCTTGGCGAGCTGGACGCGCGAGGTCGGCTGCAAGCGCGGGCCCTCGCCCGGCAGCTGATCGGCATGCCGGAGCAGGCCGGTCTGTTCGACGACGGCAAGCAGGATATTACGGTTCCGGTGCGCCTGAAGGGCGTGCGTGTCGAACGATCCCGTCAGTTCGGTGACGTCTACCTGGCGCTGGCTCTTTGGCGCGGCACCGGCCTGGCCGAGCTGTGCGAGAAGCTGCTGGCGCGTGGCAAGGAAGCAGTGCCGTGGGCGAGCATGGCAGCGGTGTTGGTGGCGGCGCGGCTGTGCGAGCCGTCGAGCGAGCTGCATATCGCCGAGGACTGGTATCGCCGCACGGCGCTGTGCGACCTGCTGCAGCTCGATGCCGGTCTGGTCAACAAGGACCGACTGTATCGATCGCTCGACCTGCTGCTGGAGCACAAGGCTGCGCTGGAGGCGCATCTGTCGCGGCGCGCCGGCGAGCTGTTCGCGGTCGACAACGAGGTGCTGCTGTACGACGTGACCAGCACCTACTTCGAGGGCGAGGCCGAAGGCAATGTGCTGGCCCGTCGCGGCTACAGCCGCGACCACCGTCCCGATCGCAAGCAGGTCTGCATCGCCCTGGTGGTGACCTTCGACGGCTTCCCGCTGGGCTACGAGATATTCGCCGGCAACACCCACGACAGCCGCACGGTGCAGACCATCGTCGACACGATGGAAGCCCGTCATGGCGTGGTCGGCCGCGTCTGGATCGCCGACCGCGGCATGTCGAGCGCGGAGAACCTGGCGTGGCTGCGCCAAACCGGGCGGCGCTACATCATCGGCGCGCCCAAGGTCGAGCTGCGCAAGTTCGCTGGCGAGCTCTCGGCCTCGGACGGCTGGCGTGCGATCCGCGACGGCATCGAGGTCAAGCTGGTGGCATGGCCCGGGACCGGCGAGAAGGCGATCCTGTGCCGCTCGGCCGATCGACGCAACAAAGAGCGGGCCATGCACGACAAGTTCAGCGATCGCATCGAGGTGGCTCTGGCCAAGCTTGCCGCGCGCATCGAGAGCTCGACCAAGCGGCTGAACGCCGCCCAGATCAACCGCCAAATCGGCCGTATCCTTCAGCGCAACCAGCGCTCGGCCGCACGCTTTCAGATCACGTTGCTCGCCGCAGAGTGCCCGGCCGGGGTGCGCCTGCACGTCGAGCACGATCCGGCGTTCGACGACTGGGCCGCCGTGTCGGAAGGCGCCTATGTGCTGCGCACCAACATCATCGACTGGAGCGACGAGCAGCTGTGGCGCACCTACATCCAGCTGACCCAGGCCGAGGCCGCCTTCCGCATCCAGAAGGACGAGTTGCAGGTCCGCCCAATCTGGCATCAGCGCGCCGACCGCGTGCAGGCCCACATTCTCGTCTGCTTCCTCGCCTTCGTACTGTGGAAGTGTCTGGAGATGTGGCAGCAGCGCGCCGGCCTCGGCAACTCGCCGCGTACCGTCCTCGAGGAACTCGCCCGCATCCAGTCGCACGACATCGTCCTGCCCACCGCTACTCACGGCGAGATCCGCTTGCGCTGCGTCACTCAACCGGACGCAGCGCAGGCCGCGTTGCTTGACCGCCTCGGCATCGTCTTGCCCAGGCGCATGCGCGCTGACGACGTCGACGGGCCTCTCGCGCTCACCGCCTGAAACCCGACACCGAACCAAAAATGTAGTGCCAACTTCTTGGCTAACTCATTGATTTTGTTGAGGTGAGATGCCGATTCTGCGCAAGTTGGGCTAGAGCAGATTCCCCTTAATCGCGTCCATAGCCTGCGTGAGCGAAGAAGTTTGCGCAGTGTGCTGGCCTGAAGGTTTGCAGCGCGTGAGCCGTCGCGGCTTCGAGGGCTTCGATAGTTCGCGCTGCAGCCTTTCGAACGTGGGCCTTCAGCTTTGCGAAGGCATTCTCGATCGGATTGAGATCGGGACTATAGGGCGGCAGGTACAAGAGGGTTGCCCCACAGGCTTCGATGGCTTCCCTGACGCCGGCAACCTTGTGAGCGGCCAGATTGTCCATGATGACAAGGTGACCCGGTCGTAAAGTTGGCGCGAGCATTTGCTCGCACCAGGCGCGGAAGGCATCCCCGTCCATCGGTCCATCAAGCACCATCGGAGCAATGAAGCCGCCAAGCGTCAATCCGCCGACGAAGGTCACAGTCTTCCAATGTCCGTGGGGGACGGAAGCGCAGCAGCGCTGACCTTTCGGCGCCCAACCCCGAAGGCGTGCCATCTTGGTCGACAAGCCGCTTTCGTCGACGAAGATCAGGTTTTCGGGACTAAGCGCGGGCTGGTCATCGACCCAGATCTCGCGGGCGGCCTTTACGTCGGGACGCTCCTGCTCGCTGGCATGCGCAGTCTTTTTTTGTGCGTCTGGCCGTGCCGGTCGGGGAACTTCCAGACCGCTGTCCAGACAACCTTGACGTCACGCTCCGTGGCAAGCCGGTCGACCAGCTCACCCAGTGTCGTGTCGGGCTTCTCCCTCAGAGCCCCCAGGATGAACTCCGCATGCGGGTCGAGCACCGAGCCCTTCGGCTTGCCCTGCTTGGCTGGCCGGACATCGCCTTGAGAGCGCTTTAGCCGACCCCAGGCACCTGCCGCGGCCTTGCTGACCGAAAACCGCTGCGATGCCTCTCTCGTCGACAATCCACTCTCAAGCGCCGCTACAACACGCTCACGCAGATCCAGGCTGTACGGCTTACCCAATGATCCCTCCAAGGCTTTGTCAGAGGAATCGAATCATGCTTCCCAGAGCTTGGGAATCCCCCAAGACTCTCGTTTCGGGGAAAATGCTCTAGCATTACAGTTGCTTGTCTGGACGATGTCTGAATCAATGCGGGACCATGATTCGAAGATCGTGGGCGCGGACGGCGTCGATTGAAGAGACGCTTAAGTTGTGGGCGTCGTCTCTTGGAGAGATCAAGAAGCGGATACGCCCGTTGTTCAAGCAAGAGCGTGTTGCGACGAACGCAGGTCTGTTTCTGGAAGGTCTGCTTGGCGACGAGCAGCGCAAGACCGGTTGGAGGCGTGCCGAGGCGGCGGGCGACCCCGGCCCGTGGCGACAGCAGGCGATCCTGGGCCGGCGGGGTTGGGACGCCGATGCGCTGCGCGACATCGTGCGAGACTACGTCCTCGAGCATCTGGCGGATGACGATGCGGTGCTGGTGATCGACGAGACCGGCTTTCTCAAGCAGGGCAAGGCCTCGTGCGGCGTGGCGCGTCAATACACCGGTTCGGCGGGCAAGATCACGAACTGCCAGATCGGCGTCTTCGCCGCCTACGTTTCGCGCCACGGTCATGCGTTCATCGATCGTGCGCTGTATCTCCCGCAGCAATGGACCGACGATCGAGATCGCCTGGAAGCGGCGTACGTGCCTGCCGATGTCGGCTTTGCGACCAAGCCACAGCTTGCGACGAGGATGATCGCCCGCGCGCTCGCGGCATCTGTACCGTTCAAGTGGGTTGCCGGCGATACCGTCTACGGCGTTGGCGACATCGAGCAGCACCTGCGCCGCGCCGGCAAAGGCTACGTGCTCGGGGTCAGCAGCGCTCATGTGTTCCGATCCTGGGGCAAGCGGCCCCCGGTCGCCGGCACGGCGGGAGACATCGCCCGGACGCGGCGCCCATCCGACTGGAAGCGCCTGTCGGCAGGGGATGGAACCAAAGGACCGCGGCTGCATGATTGGTGCTATCTCGAATTGGCCGATCTCGAGACCGAACCATTCGACGGCTCGAATGACAGTCTGTGGACGCGCGGTCTGCTGATCCGCCGTCATAT
>CAZDPA010000238.1:0-4614 GCA_964507195.1 uncultured Salinisphaerales bacterium
TCTTGTTGGAGTTGTACGGCAGGTACATTTCCTTCTTGCCGACGAGCTTCCAGTTGTAGCGCTCGAGCACGCCGTTGAACATGTCGACCTGGTCGTAGAACTGGTGACCGTCCGTACCTTCGTACGGGTTGTCACAGCAGACCGTCGGTGCGCGGCGGATGCGCTTCAGGCCCGGCGAGTACAGCCAGGCTGCACGGCCTTCAGCGCCCGTACCGGCCTTTTCATGAACCAGAATGAAGGTACCGGCGAGACGCGGCGGAGCCACGGTCTTCGACAGATACTTGAGGAACTCACCCGAACCCTTGGTCAACGGCACCGGGCTCTTGATCGAGCCGTAACCGAACTGCACGTCTTCGACCAGCTTCGTCAGCTGGAAGTCGCCGCTCGGCTGCACGATCATCTGGTTGTTGTAGCGGGTGAGACTTTCACCACGCCATTTGACCTTGTGGTTCCAGATCGGCTCGGCGCCGGTCTTGGGAATCGGGAACGGGAACCCGAGCTTGCAGTTGTTCGGCGTGTCCGGATCCAGCATCTCGCAGCCCGTCGCGTTGACCTTCGTGGCTTCGAAGATCTCGTTCGGCCAGGTCACCAGGCGGTGCGACGGATAGACGTTGAGCTTGTACGTGTCGTAGGTGTTCAGCAGGTGCTTGTGACCTTCCGAGAGCTTGTCAGCGTACTGGGCCATGTTGGCCTTGGTGATCGTGAAGATCGGCTTGTCGCCGTCGATCTTCGGATCGTTCGGGTATTCACCCGACAGGGCGCCGCGCTTGGCGCCCGGAGTCCATCCAGGGATAGAGCCGTCCTTGTTACCGGCCTTCTCAGCACCGACCGGTGTCAGGCTCTTACCGAGTTGGTCGGCCTCTTCGGCGGAGACCTTCGCACCAGCCTGCCCAGCCATCAGGGTCAGTGCCAGCGCGCCGGTCAATACTGCTAGGCGCTTGTTCATCGGGATTACTCTCCTCAAAGGGGTTAATTCTTTGCCGTTATGCCACTTTCTGCAGCGGGCTGAAGGCGCGGTCATGCTACATGAATACGCAAACAGCTTTCCAGCACCGAGTCTGTCATTGTCCATTGAATGGAGGCTTAACTCACTACCCGGTTTTTCTGCTGTTTTTAACGAGAAGACGCGGCGCGCTGGCGTTCCAGCGCCGCCAACAGCGATTCACGCTCACTGAGTTCGCAGCGCAGCGTCGCCAGCATGATGAAAACGCCGGCCAGACGCCGGTGCAGGAACACAATTTCGCGCGGCGGCACCCGGAAATGCACTGAAAGGGCGTTGTTTGCCGCCAGCTTGCCCGCACGCATCGGCAAATCGCTGCTGCCCCAGTCATAGGCACCGTCAGCAGTCCACAACTTGGCCGGCACGCGTGGATCATCCCTGGTGCTGAACGGCTCGACGACCATCTCGCAGAGCCTGGCGAATGCGCTGCCGACCGCATCGGGAATGCCGGGACGCATCAGGCCGATCGCTCGCGCGCCGCGCATGACCTGTGCAGTGTCGTGCTGCAACGCACCCTCGACGATGTCGGCATAGTTTTCGACAAAGCCACGGCCGAACACGCGTGTTGCACCGAAGTCGAGGAGGACGATGCGGTCCGGTTCTCCGCGAACACCCGGACGAATCCGGTAGTTTCCGAAGTGCGGATCGGACTGGACCATGCCCCAGTCGAAGAACTCGCGCAGAAACAGCTGCAGGAAGCCCTTGCCCAGGGCATTGCGCCGCGCCTGCGACAAGCCCTGCACGACCGGCTGGCGCACATGCTCGCCGATCTCGTATGAGGTCGTCAGTACCTGATCGCTGCTGTAGTCGGCAATGACCTCGGGCACTACGAAGCGATCATCGTCGATGAGACGCTTGCGGAAGGTCTCAGTGAACTGACGCTCGCTCTGGTAATCGACTTCGCGGTGCAGCATCTCCCGCACTTCATGGAACACCGGCGTGATGTCGAGGCCGCGCGGCGACAGGCGCGTCATGATCAGCAGACGCGACAGCGTGCGGATATCGCTCTCGATCGCATCCGCAACACCGGGGTACTGGATCTTGACGCACAGCTCCTTGCCATCGGACTTGCGCCGCGCACGGTGCACCTGGCCCAGCGAGGCCGCCGCCAGCGGTTGCTCGTCCACGTCCAACTCGCGCAGGCGTGAACGGCCCAGCGCGCGTTCCAGCACCGGCTGCACGACTTTCCAGCTGACCGGCGGCGTGTCGTCCTGCAGCGACGACAGCACCGTCACCGCCTCTTCGGGGAGGAAGTACTGGCCGTAGAGCGAGAGCATCTGCCCGGCCTTCATCACGCTGCCTTTGAGCTTGCCCAGCTCGTCGGCGAGGATCTGCGCCTGCCTGCGGTAGAAATCGCGATCTGCTTCGTTGCGATCCACTTCGCCGCGGAAGATGTTGGCGATCGAATGCGCGAATATCTTCGCGCCTGCACCGACGCCAAGCCTGGTCAACGCAACGCTGCGCTCCAGCGACCCGGTTTTTAGGGACGAAATGCTAGGCTTTCCGCCGTTATCGTTCGCAGAAGACATTTATCGATGAGTAGCCTTGCCGATGTTCTGTTGGCGCCGCACCAACGCGACGCCGTGATTGCCGATACGGTGCAGCTGATCGAGTCACACATCAGCGCCATCGGTGGACTCAGGGGCATCAGCCTGAAGACTGGGCTGGCGATGGTCAAGGCGGCAAAGCCTGGCATCCTGGTCCGCGCAACGCAGCGTCTGCTCCCCGATTTCATCGCTGCACTGGACCCGCTGTATCAGTCATTCCGTAACTCGACGGAGCGCGACTTTAGCGTGTTTCTGCGCAAGCATGACCGCCAGGCCACTGCCGCACTGCTGGGCATCGCCGACGAACGCGTGCGCCAGGCCAGCCCCGGCATCCAGGCGCGCTACGGCAAGATGCGGAAACTGGCCGAGGACGAGGTCAGGGCGGCTGTCCCGGCACTGGCGAAGTTGATCCGCGGCTACCTGGCTTGAGCCGAACCCGCGATTGCGGCACGAGGTTGCCTGAACCCCGGCACGCTTCATTCAAAAATTGAGGCCGGCCGACACCGCCTGCATCGACCGGCCCCAAGGGAGTGATCCTTCAGGAAACTCTACGGCTTGGCCTGGACCGAGGTCGATGCGCTGACCGTGCCGCCCTGGCTCAGGGCCGCCTGGGTCTCCGAGCGCTGCGCTGCGAGTGCATGGCGTGCGGCCTGACGGACCGCGTGGCGCTGCTCGGCACGGATGTTGTTCAAGGCCTGCTCGATCACGCTCGCCGGTGCTGCGGCCTGGGTCGTCACACTGCCTGGCTTGGCTGCTGTGGCGAGCCCGCTCGCCACGAGCATCAAGGCTGCGGCCACAAATCCTGCGTATTGTCCCGGTTCCTTGGTCTTCATTGCCCCGTCTCCAATCTTTTTGACCGCAAGTTCTTCGGTCGTGCAGGGATTAGATGCAGGTCAGGCAAAAAGGGTTGCAGGGGAATTTTCGGCAGTTTGCGGGGCTGCCGACCCCGGCCCGGCTACCTGGCGTAGCGCGCCTTGACCGAGGCCGGCAGGAAGTCGCCTTCGCGCATCGGCACGTCATATTGCGGCGGACTGTCTTCGGCAGACAGGCGACTCGCAAAGTAGCGGCCTTCCTTGAGGTCGTAGACCAGCATCGGCGCCGTGTTGGCAGCCTGGATGTCGTAGATCGACAGCAGGTGGCCTTCCTGGAAGCGCCAGGGCTGACCATTACGATCCTCGTTCTCGACCAGCACGATGTTCCAGCTGTCTTCGTCGACATAGAACGTGCGCTTGCCGAAACTGTGCTTCTTGCCGGAACGCTCAGTCGCTTCGATGATCCAGACCCGATGCAGCTCGTAGCGCGTCAGGCTCTGATCGAAGTGATGCGGCTTGAGCATGCTGGCGTACGTGTTCTTCGCATCGCCGATGCGGAAGCCGTTGTACGGGATGTACAGCTCACGCTTGCCGACCAGCTTCCACACATAGCGGTCGAAGGCGCCGTTGTACATGTCGACCATGTCGATGAACATCAGGCCTTCGGAACCGGGGAACGGCTGGTCGTAACCCACCGGAGGAATGCGGAACATCTTCGGAATCTTCGGCGGCAGCACCCAGACGTCGCGATTGTTCTCCAGCGAGTTGGCGGTCTCGTGCACCAGCGCGAGAAAGTCGATCTCGTTGCGTGAAGAACCGAACCAGGTCAGGTAGTACAACAGGAAGTTCTTCTTCGCGAGGTCGATCGGATCGGCGATGTTGCCGTAGCGGAAGTAGGCTTTCTCGGTCTGCTTCAGATAGATCGGCGAACCCCGGACCGGCACCACCGCCTGCGTCGTCTGCTGCTGCACCGTGTTGCCGCGGTAGCGGGTGCGGTGATTCCACATGATCTCGACACCTGACTGCGGCTTGGGGAACGGCACGCCCAGACGTGCGCCGGTCAGCGAATCCGACCCCAGCAGCTTGGCGCGGGTGATATTGGCCTGGCTGGCGTCGTAGATCGCCTGCGGGTAGCCGACGCTGCGGCGGGTCTTGTAGACCGGCATCGTGTAGGTCGGATAGCGCGCGAACAGGGCCTGATGCGCCGCACTCAGATGCTCGCGATAGCGCGAGTAGTTTGTTGCCGTGATCGTGA
>CAZDPA010000239.1:0-4594 GCA_964507195.1 uncultured Salinisphaerales bacterium
TGGAAGGAGACTTCCGACGTCCACGGCCGCCCGCTCGGCCTCGAGCTGATCCTGCCGAACTGGTTCTATGCCGGCGTTCTGGACGACGCGCTTGTGCTCACGATCGACCGTGCGTACTTCGATCTGACAGGCGGCCTTGAGCGCTGGCTTTATCGCATCGTCCGCAAGCACGGCGGCCGTCAGGCTGGCGGCTGGAGCTTCGACTTTTCGCATCTCCACGCCAAGTCCGGCAGCCTCTCGCCGCTCAAGCACTTCGCCTACGATGTGCGCGAGATCGTCCGCCGACAGGCCCTTCCGGGCTATCGGCTTTGCATCCAACGCGGTTTCCGCGGTGCCGAGCGGCTTGAGTTCGTGGCGATCCCGCGCGAGCCTTTCCTTCATAAGCCGGTCGGTCCGTCTGGGGACAAGCTGTGACTCGGTTCGTGCTTTCGGGGACGTCGACCCTCGTGCCATCGGGGACCGGAGCCTCGTGCTATCAGGGACCAGAATCGCTGGATTCCTGTTGGCCCACAACGGCTTGGCGCCTCCTTAACTTCCCTAACCCAGATTCTTTCAGAATCTGTCTAACGCACCGGATTTGTCCACCGCTGGGGATCGCAGCTGTCGTTTTCCCCCAAAGCGGAGACTGGGGGCGTCTCGTGACTAGTTTCCCCCTTAAAGCGGAGACTGGTTCCCCTTTAACCGTAGACTGGCGCAACGGTCAGTCTCCTTTTCAAGGGAAGGCGGCGGCGCTTGGGCCAGGGGCCGTATCGCCGCAGCATGGCCTGGGCGACGTGCTCCGTGATCTCGACACGGAACCGGCGGCGCGCCTCGTTGACCACGCGGTCGCTGCGCCATCGCGCACTGTAGGGCGAGGCCGTGCTGATCCACTCGATCAGCTCTCTGGCCTGAGGTTCGGTCAGATACCGCCAGACCGGGCGCTCCAGGGCAGCCTCAAGCCCGCCCCTCGCTCCGCGTCTGAGCCAGATGTAGAGCGTGCGGGGCATGACGTCGGCGGCTTCGGCGGCCACATCGACGGGCATGCCGTCACGGACGTCGGCAAGCGCCATCAGGCGCTGGCGACGATGGGGCAGCGGTTCACGCATCGCCATCGCGCGCAGCTCGTCGCCGGTTTCCGGAAGATTGTCGATCCATGGGCGCCACCATCCGCGATCGGCGCCGTGGACGAAGTTGGGAAGAGCGCCAAGCAGAACGGCTTCGACCCGTTCGCGCACGGGTTCGGGCAGGTGTGGCCAGCGCTGCATCTGCCGGGCGACCCGCGATGCGTTGAGGAGCCCCAGCGCAAGCTGGATGCGGCGCGGCCAGGGCTGCGTGATCCACGCCAGGATCGTCAGGGCGTCCGCACCATCGTCGGCTGCGCCGAGCGGCGCGCATCGCAGGTCATCCTCGATCCGGGCGAACAGCCTGGCGCGGTTCTGCGGCTTGGTGTCGAGCCACACGACGCCGAGAAGAGCATCAAGAAGGGCCACCACGACCGGCCAGTCGAACACACCAACGCCGGGCAACTCGATGTTGCCGGTCGGCCGCTGGTCGAGCAGCCGTTGCTGAAGGTCGATCGCAGCATCCGGCACGACATGGCCGTGCGCGCGTGCAAGGTCGAACATGCAGCGGTGGCAACGGCCGAGCGTTACGTGCGCCCTGGTCCTCAGCGAGGGCAGCCGGAGCTTGCCTCCGCATTCAGGGCAGGTGCGCACCAGCTTGACGTGGTGCATCGCGCAGGCCCCGACCCATCCGATCAGCCAGTCACGCCGGATATACGGATCGTCGTCCTCACTCAGGCACTCGGGGCAGACGCTCATTCGGCGATTCTGTTGCGCGGGCTTCGCCGCGACGAACCGCTGGTGGGAGAACCGATCCGGCATCGCGTCGTCGATCCCGCTGTCCGGCCAGTCCAGCAGCGTCAGCCCACGGACCTGATCGTGGCGTACGCCCGTCGTTTCGACGATCGTGTCGATCAAGCGCGGATCAGGCTTGCGCCACCACTCCGGATTGCCGGCAAGGGCCATCTCCGCGTCGCCGAACAGCAGCGTCTCGGGCGCGACCCCGAGCGGCGCTGCATAGCGCAGCAGCCAGGACGGCAACGCCTCGCTGGCGAGCGGCAGGACCGGCGCGGAGCGGGTCGCCGTCATCGGAGCCTGGGACTGGCCCAGCTCAACATCGAACAGCTCAACAGGCACGGCGTCGCTCCGATGGAGGCATGAACCCGATGTCGTCGATATCCTCGACCCTGATCCGCTCGGCGCCTGAAGTGACGGCTTCCACCGCGGCCAGCGTCACGAGCCTTACGACCTCGCCAAGGATGCCCTCGGCCGCGCTCAGCAGCTTCTGCGCCAGCGCCGGCTCCTCGAGCCCGGACGCCTCACGTAGCGGCAGCATTGCCTCCAGCGTGTTGAGCAGCCGCATATATTCGTCGTCGGCCTGCCAGGGCGGCAGGCGGAACGGCATGAACCGATTGGCGAGCTGGTCGTCGCTCTGGATGGCGCGCAGCGCCTCGGCCGTTCCAACCGCCACGAGCGGGATCTGCAACTCGTTGCCGAGCCAGCGAAGCAGGCTGAGCAAGCGCCGCTGCTGCATGCGCGTGCCGGTGAGGATGTTGTGGACCTCGTCGATGATGAGCATCCCCACATTGGTCGCCCGCATCATCCGCATCGCGATGTCCTGCTTGGCGGCAAGCCGGTCGCTGCTCCGGTCGGGAGCGCCCAGCGCTTCGAGCACCGCCCCGAAGAACCGCTTCTCGTCGGGCGCAGGCGGCATCTGCATCTTGAGCACCGGCACCGCGACCGCGCTGTCGCAACCGCCCGCGCAGATGCCGGTTGCGTGGGTTCGCCGGAACTTGTCGATGATCATCGTCTTGCCGTTGTTGCTCGGCCCCACCAACAGCAGGTTCGGCATCCGAAGGCGCTTGGGGAACGTCAGCAGATCATCCAGTTCGGCCAGGGCGGCTTCAGCCCGTGCATAGCCGATCCACCGATCGGTGCGGATGCGCCGCACCCGTTCCTCCGCCGGGGCATCAGCGAGCGGGCGGACCTGCTCGAACAGGTGCGGATAGGCCGTGTCCGTCACGTCCACTCCTCCACATTGGCGAACACCCGGCGGTCGGCGGGCAACGGCTTCAGCTTCGCAACGGACCCGACGCCGGATGCGGGCATGGCGCTCGTGGCTTCATTGCGAGTTTGGCGTGCGCGCTGGCGTCGTGCGGTCTTGGTTGCGGCGCTCGCCTGATCGGCGATGCCGCGCATCGTCTCGATCGTCCGGAAGATCGCTGCTTCATCGACCTGCGCTTTCCCATCCTCGCGCAGCCGCTTGAGCGCGAGCCGATGCTCCCACAGGCTGATCGGCGGTCGGCTGAGGTCGCTGTAGGTCAGATCGTAATACTGACCGTCCGGCCCGAGCAGATACACGCGGCTGAGGTCGCGCGGATCATAGCGCACCAGCATCTTCTCGCGCTCGCCCACCCAGGTGTGCAGCACGTCCGACCAGTAGCTGATCGAGTGCAGGAACACGCCCTCGCGGCGGACCAGCCGTCGTTCGAACGGCAGGAAGTCGATGAGGAACCGGCGCTGATCGCTCACCGCGACCGGCGTTCCACGCCCCTCCTGCACACCGTCGCCTGCAAGACCGCGCTCCCAGGCCGCGAGCGGCGGCATCCCGATCCCGCGATGCAGATCGCGGTGATAGACGCCGACGATGGCATGGCCAAGCCAGCGCTCGATCTCTTCGAGCGTCATGGCCGCCGTCTTCTCGGGATCATAGTCTCCTTTCTCCCGAACGCTCGAGAAGGTCGTTCCCGGCAGAAGATGGACCTTGCCCATCATCGTGCCGATCAGCCGTTCGATATGCCCGCCATAATGGGGCGTGCGCACCGGCCGATAGTCCACCGCGATCCCGTATTGCTCGCAGCCGCGCCGCAGCGCCTCGGAGTGGAACTCCTTGGCGTTGTCGAGGTGCAGCCGCTCCGGCACACCCTCGACCGGCCACGCGCCAGCGATGTCCCGCGCCATCAGCCAGCCTGTCTTGGGCAGGGCCGCGTGGGCCAGGCACAGCGCGACGGATGTCGCGGATGGCGCCTCAAGCGTGAGGTGGAAGCCGGCGACGCAGCGCGAGTGCACGTCGATCGCGATCGTCAGCCACGGCCGCTGGATTGGCTGCCGGGTCACGCTGTCGACCGCCATCACATCGATCAGCGTATGGTCGATCTGGATCAGCGCGAGCGGCCAGGGCGCATCGAGCGAGCCGGTCGCGGGGGCGAACCGATCCCGCGCGGCCTTGCGGCCCTCGCGCCTCGCCAGAACCTCTCTCGGCGCGCGCTGGTCGATCCGCTTCTGCACGGTCTTCCGGCTCGGGCGCGGCAGGCCGAGCGTCCAGCAGCGCCGGCGGATCTCGGTGACGAGATCGCTCACGCGCGGCCGCTGGCGGGTCAGGAACATCTCGTCGATCGCCGCCTGGATCACCTCGTCGACCTCGGCCGCGAGCACCAGAGCGCCGTCCCGGCGGCCGCGCCGGCGCGGCAACATGCTCGTGACGCGCGGGTCCGCCTCGTAACGGGCCAGCAGCTTGTAGACGAAGGATATGTCGATCCCGAGCACGGCGGCCG
>CAZDPA010000240.1:0-4573 GCA_964507195.1 uncultured Salinisphaerales bacterium
GTCAAGTCCAGCCGTCATTCCCGCGAAAGCGGGAATCCAGGGGACGTGCCACGGTGCTCTCCGCCCTGGATGCCCGCTTTCGCGGGCATGACGATCAGGGTTGAGTATGCGGTTGAACGAAGGCGGCGCACCTGTCGCGCGGAGTCAAGGCAATGTCCGGCCCGATCAATACCATGGGGGAATACTCTCGTAGTTTGCTAGCCACAAGAATGAGGCAGCGATATGTCCGGTGAAATGAAGGTAGCCATCGTTACAGGCGCGAGCAGCGGCATCGGCTTCGGTACCGCCGTCAAACTCGCCGGGCAGGGCATGGCGGTGCTCGGCGTCGGTCGCGACGAAAAGCGCCTTGCCGACCTCGCCGCAGCGATCGGCGATCCCGCACGGGTTGCGACGCTGGCGGTCGACCTGACGTCGGACTCCGCACCGAAGCAGGTCGCCGATCTCGCCGTCGCGCGCTGGGGCAGGATCGACTTTCTGATCAACAACGCCGGCATCGGCAGCCCCAAGCCGCTGCACGAAACCGACGACCAGATGCTCGACCACTTCCTCGGCCTGATGCTGCGCGCACCGTTTCGCATGGCGCGTGAGGTGATTGCGCACATGAAGACGGATGCCGCGATCATCAACGTGACTTCGACCTTCGCCCACGTCGGCGGATTGCGCGGCGGCGCCTATTCCGCCGCCAAGGCCGGCCTCGCCGGATTGACCCAGCACATCGCCTGCCAGTACGGCGCGGCCGGCATCCGCTGCAACGCCGTCGCACCGGGTGTCACGGTCACACCGATGACCGAGGGGCGTCTGCAGGACGAGCGCTTCCGTCGCATGAATGTCGAGATGACGCCGCACACGCGGCTGGGGAGCGTCGAGGATGTTGCCAGCACGATTGCCTTCCTGTGTTCGCCCGGCGGCAGTTTCATCAACGGCCAGACCATCGTCGTCGACGGCGGCTGGAGTTCCACCAAGTACCTGTCGGATTTCGCGCTGACCTCGGCGTGGACTGCGCGTTGAGGCCCGCCATGCAGAACGAACCCACAGCACGCGTTGCCCCGCTGATGCCGTCGGACTGGGACGCCAGCGCGCACGACGCGATGAGCGCGTTTCCCGGTGCGCGCGACTTCGTGCTCGCCAACTGGCAGGGCAGCGATCCGCGCGGCACGCACGGCATCGGCGTGATGCTGCGCCATCCGCAGGCGACCAAGGCCTTCCTGACGTTCAACCAGCATGTCGCCGTCACGAGTTCGATCTCCAAGCGGATCCGCGAACTGCTGATCCTGCGCATCAGCTGGCTGCGTCGCTCCGAATACGAGTTCGTCCAGCACACGGTGCTCGGACTGCGTGCGGGGCTCACCGAAGCAGACATCGAGCGCCTGCAGTACGGCCCCGATGCACCCGGCTGGGACAGCTTCGATGCGGATCTGGTGCGCGCCGCCGATGAGCTGTACGCCGACGCCTGCATCAGCGATGCAACCTGGTCGCGACTGTCCGCGCACTTCAGCACCGAGCAGCTGATCGACATCATCTATGCCGTCGGCTGCTACGAGATTGCCGCAATGATGTTCAAGACCCTGGGCGCACAGCTCGAGCCCGGTGTCGCGCCGCTGGCACCGGAAGTGCGTGCACGCATGTATGCCACGAGGAGCACGAAGTGACCGATTCCATCATCCGCGGTACGCCGCTTGCCGATGAGGCGCTCGGCGCGCTGACGCTCGGCGGCTTCCTGCGTGAAGTCAGCACAAAGCATTCGGACAGGGAAGCGCTGGTCTATCACCTGCCCAACGGCGAAGTGCTGCGCCTGAGCTACGCGCAGGTCTGGGACGAGGCGTTCACCGTCGCGCGCGCCCTCGCAGCGCGCGGCGTCACCAAGGAAACGCGGGTTGGCCTGCTGGTGACCAATCGTGCGGAATGGGTGACGGCGATGTTCGGCATCGCCCTGGCCGGCGGCACCTGCGTTGCGCTGAGCACCTTCGCCAAGGGCGCCGAGCTGGAGTACATGCTGCGCGTCGCCGATGTCTCGCTGCTGATCTTCGAGCGTTCTGTACTTGGCCGCGATTTCGCCGACGAACTGATCGAGATCTGCCCCGAGCTGGCGACGACTGCCGAGGGCCTGGTGCAGTCGCAGCGCCTGCCGTTCCTGCGCCGCGCGATCTGCGTCGGCACCGCGCCTGCGTCGGGCGTGATCGAAACCTGGGACGACTTCCTGCGCAATGGACCACTCGCGCCGGCCGCGCTGGTCGAGGCGATGAGCGCCGAAGTCGCACCGACCGATCGCGGCTTCGTGTTCTTCTCCTCGGGCTCCACCGCGAAGCCGAAAGCGATCCTGCAGACGCATCGCGCCGCCGCAATCCAGTGCTGGCGCTGGCCGCGCTTCTTCGGCCTGGACGACGATGTGCGCAGCTGGACCGCCAACGGCTTCTTCTGGTCCGGCAATTTTGCGATGGCGCTGGGCGCAACCTTTGCGTCCGGCGGCTGCATCGTGCTGCAGAGCGCGTTCCTTGCCGGTGAAGCACTACGCCTGATGCAGGTGGAGAAGGTGACGCTGCCGATCGCCTGGCCGCATCAGTGGATCAGGCTGGTCGAGGATCCGGGCTGGCAGGCGGCCGATCTGTCGTCGCTGCGCTACGTTGGCGAGACCGCAGCACTGCGCACGCATCCGACGGTGAACTGCGACTGGCAGGAGCCGGTCTCCGCCTATGGCAGCACCGAAACCTTCACGCTGGTCACGGTGTATCCGAACGGCACGCCACGATCGCTGTGCGAGGGCAACAACGGCATCGCACTGCCCGGTAACACCATCCGCGTCGTCAATCCGCTGAGCGGGCAGGTCGTTCCGCGTGGTGTAGCGGGCGAGATCGCGGTCAAGGGGCCGACGCTGATGCCCGGCTACCTGCGCGTTGCCGCCGAGCAGACCTTCGACGAGGAAGGGTTCTTCCGCACCGGCGATGGCGGCTTCATCGATGACGAAGGGCGCCTGCACTGGCAGGGCCGCCTCAACGACATCATCAAGACCGGCGGCGCCAATGTGTCGCCGCTGGAAATCAATGAAGTGCTCATGCAGTGCCCCGGCATCAAGATCGCAGCGACGGTCGGCGTGCCGCATGACACGCTGGGCGAGATGGTCGTCGCCTGCATCGTCGCCGATGAAGGCGCCCAATTCGACGAGCGCGTCGTGCGCGGTTTCGCCTCCGAGCGGCTGTCGAGCTACAAGGTGCCGCGCCGCGTGCTGTTCATCGAGGAATCCGACCTCACGATGACCGCATCCAACAAGATCAAGACCGCCGAGCTGCGCGAGCTGGCCGCGCGCCGGCTGGCCGGCTGAGACGATCGATGAGCAAGCATTCCGATAGAAAGCTTCGCGTTGTGCAATGGGCGACCGGCAACATCGGCACCCGTTCATTGCGCTCGGTCATCGAGCATCCGGCGATGCAGCTCGTCGGGCTCTACGTCCACTCCGAAGCCAAGCACGGCAAGGATGCCGGCTCGTTCTGCGGGCTCGGCACCACCGGGATCAAGGCCACGCGGGATATCGAAGAGATTCTCAAGCTCGAGGCCGACTGCGTGCTGTACATGCAGCAGGGCTTCAATGTCGACGATGTATGCCGGATTCTGGCGTCGGGCAAGAACATCGTGACGACGCGCACCGAGATCAACAATCCGGCCGGCCTTGATGCGCCGACGCGTCAGCGCATCGAAGACGCCTGCACAAAGGGCCGCACCTCGATACACGCGACAGGCAGCAGCCCCGGCTTCATCACCGAGGCCCTGCCGCTGGTGATGACCTCGATGCTGCGGCGTCTCGACCATCTGCAGATCAACGAATACGCCAACCTCGCGCCGCGCAACTCGCCGGAGCTGCTGTTCCAGATCATGGGCTTCGGCCAGGCGCCGGACCCGCGCCGCGACGCCGGCCGCGCGCATCACCTGCGCCAGTCCTTTGCGCCCTCGCTGCAGCTGGTCGCCGAGGCACTTGGCCTGTCATTCGATACCGTCGAAGCGCATGGCGACGTCGCACTCGCCAGCAAACGCACGCCACTCGCCGCCGGTGTCATCGAAGCCGGTACCGTCGCCGCACAGCGCGCGACGGTCAGCGGCCTGTACAAGGGCCGAAAGCTGATGACGTTCACCGCCAACTGGTATTGCACGACCGAGATCGACGCAGACTGGAACCTGCGTACCGATGGCTGGCGTGTCGAGATGTTGGGTGACGTGCCGATGGACATCGACATCCGTTTCCCGGTATCCGCCGAACAGTGGCCACTGGTGTCACCCGGCCTCACCGCGCACCGTGCAGTCAATGCGATTCCCTATGTCTGCAATGCCGCACCCGGAATCCGCACGACGGTCGATCTGCCACAGATCATCAGCGACTTGCGTGATCTAGCTACGTAGCGCTCTTGCTGGAATCCGGTGGCTTGGTTACTCAGCCGGCAATCTCGTAGGAGGTGCTGCGCCCTCCCGCCGGCGACTTGCGCAACACACCGCGGGCGATCAACTCGTTGATGTCGCGCAGCGCAGAATCGGGCGAGCACTTGCCGATGGCAGCCCATTTGCTGCTGGTCAGCTTGCCTTCGAAGCC
>CAZDPA010000241.1:0-4570 GCA_964507195.1 uncultured Salinisphaerales bacterium
CGTTGCGCCCTCCTCCTGGAACCATCGAATTTGATCGGTCGCGCCTTGCCTGGCCACAAATCTCGTGGCATCACACCGACCGCCATAGCGTTAGCAGGCCCTAGTTCATACTGGCGCCCCTCGCTGTCGAGGGGCGTCTTTGTTTTTGGGGAAGCGCATGTCGACTCCGGAATCCTGTGATGTCGCTGTCATCGGCGCCGGCTTTGCCGGGTTGCGTGCGGCAACCCAGCTGCGCCAGGCCGGATGCGCCGTCCGCGTGATCGAAGCCCGCGACCGGGTCGGCGGTCGTTCGATGCCCGGCACGCTCAATGGCCGGACGCTCGACCTCGGCGGCCAGTGGGTCGGCGTCCATCACCTGCGCCTGCGCGCGCTGGCCGGCGAAGCAGGTGCTGCGCTCGTGCCGCAGTACGTGCAGGGCGACAAGCTGCTGCAGATCGACGGCCGCATCCGCCGATACAGCGGTCTGATCCCGCCGGCCTCACCGACCGCGCTGATCGAAATGCAGATCGCGCTGCTGCGGCTGCGCGCGCTGCAGAGCCGCGTACCACTCGATGCGCCGTGGGAGGCCAAGGACGCCGCTGCGCTCGATCGCCTCAGCGTCGACGGCTGGCAATCGCGCTGGCTGCGCAGCAAAGGCGCACAGGCCCTGTTCGATATCGCAGTGCGCGCCGTGTTCTGCGCAACGCCGCGTCAGCTGTCGATGCTCGGCTTCCTGCATTACCTGCGCGCCAACGACAACTTCGACGCCCTGCTCTCGACCGACGCCGGTGCACAGGCACTGACTGTCGAAGGCGGCATGCACCAGCTTGCGCGCTACATGGCGACCGCACTCGGCGATGTATTGCAGTTGAACACGCCGGTACAGCGCATCGAGCAGACCAGCGATCACGCCGTGCTGCATCTCGCCAGCGGCACACTGCAGGCACGTCGCGTGATCATCGCGATGTCGCCGCAGGCCGCCGGGCGCATCGGCTGCATGCCGTGGATGCCGGCGCGCGAGCAGCTCGCCCAGCGCATGCCGATGGGCTCGGTGATCAAGTGTCTCATCGCGTACGAAAAACCGTTCTGGCGCACCCAGGGCCTGACCGGCGAGTTCGTCAGCAACCAGGCCGCGTTCTCGCCGGTGTTCGATGTCTCGCCCGCAGATGGTTCGCACGGCGCGCTGATCGGTTTCTTCGATGGCCCGGATGCACTGCGCTGGAGCGCTGTCGCGCCGGAAGCACGCAAAGCCGAGGTCATTGCGACCCTGGTGCGCGCCTTCGGTGCGGAAGCCGCGCAGTTCATCGATTACGTCGACTACGACTGGATCGCCGACCCGTATTCGCGCGGGTGCTACACCGGCCTGTGGACGCCGGGTACGCTGACCGAAGTCGGCCGTGCGCTGCGCGATCCGGTCGGCCGCATCCACTGGGCCGGCACCGAAACCGCGAGCGAATGGTGCGGCTATATCGAAGGGGCGCTGATGTCGGGAGAGCGCGTTGCGGAAGAGGTGCGCGGGGTGCTTGCATAAGCCTCGGCCATACGCACTCGCCCGCATTTGACCGATGGGGGCTACCGCTCTACCGTCCGGTCCAAAGCGGTCATCCAATACAGTCGGTACTGCGGAGCGGCGCAGCATGGGCACCCGATTGATGCGCAACTATCTGGGCTCCTGCCATTGCGGTGCCGTGCGCTTCGCGATCAGCACGGACTTTCCGGAGCTGACGACCTGCGACTGCTCGATCTGCCGGCGCAAGAACGCGCTGATGGTGAAAGTGCACGAGTCCGCATTTCGCCTGATTGCCGGCGAGGATGCGCTGACGGAGTACCGGTTTCATACGCAGACAGCCCGCCACTACTTCTGCAGGATCTGCGGCATCTATCCGTTTCATCGCAAGCGCGTGATGCCGGACTGCTACGGGATCAACGTGTTCTGTCTTGAGGATTTCGATCCCGCCGGCATCCCGGTTCGCACTACCGTTGGCGCAGGAATGAGTTGAGCGCATGAGCGTCGAGCTGAACCACACGATCATCTGGTGCCGCGACAAACAGCACTCCGCGGCGTTTCTGACCGGACTGCTCGGCCTGCCTCCGGCAAGGCCCTTCGGCCCGATGCTGATCGTCGAGCTGAGCAACGGCGTCTCCGTGGATTTCTTCGACCAGCCGAACACGATCACCCCGCAGCACTACGCCTTTCTGGTCAGCGAAGCCGAGTTCGATGCGGTCTTTGCGCGCATCATCGAACACGCATTGCCGTACTGGGCGCTACCCGGCAAGGTCCGCGCCGGCGAGATCAATCACGTCGACGGCGGGCGCGGCGTTTACTTTGAAGATCCCGACCAGCATTTGCTCGAAGTGTTCACCCGCCCCTACGGCAGCGGCGGACTGACGGAGTGGTGCCCGCTTCCACGTCGTATGCGATGAACAACAGACCATGAAAAAGCCTCTAAGCGCAATGATTGTTCTGGCCCTGGCAGGTCTGCTGTACCTGCTGGAGGGCAGGAACCTGGAAATCAGCGCTCCGGTGCCGGCCGAGCCGCCGGCGGCCGCAGCGCCTGCTCTTGACGATTCCGCGCTGCGCGGCGCGATCGACGCCCGTGCGGAAGATGTCCAGGTCGAAGGCCAAGGGGTCGTCGCCAGGATCCTGCCGGACGACAACAAGGGCAGCCGCCACCAGCGCTTCATCGTCCGCCTGTCCGACGGCCAAACCATACTGATCGCCCACAACATCGATCTGGCCCCGCGTGTAGCGCCGCTGGACAGCGGAGATACCGTCAGTTTCGCCGGCGAGTACGTATGGAACCAACAGGGCGGCGTGGTGCACTGGACGCATCACGATCCGCAGGGTCGCCACGTTGACGGCTGGATACGCCGCAACTCGCAAGTGTTTCAGTAGAAAAGGCATCACGCAGCAGCGAACTGCACGGGACATCACCCCGGGCAGCGCCGTTGGTCCCGCTATTCAGCTCCGTGCGTCCAGCGATTCCGCAGGAAGGGGGTCGCGATCGTAGTGTGCGGCCAGCTGGATCATCACGCCGCCTGCCAGACGGCGCTGAACCCTGCCCCCGTCATTCAACGGAACAACGCCGACAGAAAGCCATGAATCCGACCCAGATGACGCTGCTGGAGCAGATGCGAATCACGGAGATCGAGATCGACTCCAGAAAGGCGTTGCTTGGGTTTGATCAGCACGACGTGGATGCCCTCGTCCGGTGCAATGCACTGATCGGGGACAAGATCGATGAGATCGTTACGGCGTTCTATCTCAATCAAACCAGCATCCCGGAGATCGCATCGCTCATCGGCGACGCCGGCACGCTGGGGCGGCTGCAGAGCGCGCAACGTCAGTACGTGCTCGATCTGTTCAACGGCACGTACGGCATGGAGTACATCAACAACCGCCTGAGAATCGGGCTGGTGCACAAACGCATCGGCGTAGAACCGAAACTGTACCTCTCGGCGGTTCACCTTCTGCGCAGCCTGATCATCACCACGATCAGCGCCCACGAACCGGATCGCACGACGGTTGATACGGCGATCACCGCGCTGGACAAGCTCGTCTATTTCGATGTCACGCTGGTATTCGAAACCTACATCCAGAGCATGCTTTCCGAGATCGAGGCGGCAAAGAACCGATCGGACCAGTACGCCCGGGCGCTGGAAGAAACGGTCGTCCAGAGAACCAGCGAACTCCGCGTCGATTCACTGACCGGGCTGATGACACGCCGCTACCTCGGCGACGCCCTGCGCAGCACCCTGAAGGCCGCGCAGCGGCGCTCGGAACCGGTATCCGTCGTGTTCGTCGACGTCGACAACTTCAAGGCGATCAACGACACCAGGGGTCACACTCAAGGTGACACGGTCCTGCGGGAAGTCGGCAGTATTTTGCTCGAGATCTCGCGGACCGAAGATATCTGCTCCCGCGTTGGCGGCGACGAGTTCTGCATCGTTTTGCCGAACAGCACTGAGCTGCAGACACAGTCAGTATTCTGCAGCCGAGTGAACAAGCTGCTTGCAGAGCGAACCGGTGGAGTCAGCGTCAGCATGGGCATCATCCAGACCGGCCCTGATCAGTTCGAGAGCGCCGATGCCCTGCTCAAAGCTGCAGATCAGCGCATGTACCTGAGCAAGGCAAAGTCCAAAGGCTACCTGATCGCAAACTGAGGCGCCGGCAGCAGGAATGGACCCGTCCCGCAGAAATCAGGCGCAGTGACTCTGTGCACGACATCCGGATCGCGCCAAGATAGCGGCGCGCCGGAGCCTGCCAACAATTGCAATTGCATTGTCGAATTCCGCGCGCAACATTCGACCATGGGCAGGATCCACGAGATCTTCCGCCCTGATTGAGGAACGACCATGTCACTGCAACTGTTCGCCCATCCATTCTCGTCGTACTGCCAGAAGGTTTTCATCGCTTTCTACGAGAACGACATCCCGTTCACATTGCGCATGCTCGGCCCGGATGACCCGCAAACCGATGCCGAGTTCACCGCGCTGTGGCCGATCCGCAAAATGCCGCTGCTGCTGGATCGTGACAGGCCCATCCGCGAGGCGACGATCATCATCGAGCATCTCGCCGTGCACTACCCCG
>CAZDPA010000242.1:0-4569 GCA_964507195.1 uncultured Salinisphaerales bacterium
AGTCGACGCGGTCGATCGCCAGCGTGTACTGGATCAGGTCATTGGTGCCGATCGAGAAGAAGCGCGCATTGCGCGCGAGCAGCGGTGAGGCGATGGCCGCGGCCGGGACTTCGATCATCGCGCCAATCGGCACATCGTCCGCAAGATTGTAGCCTTCGGCACGCAGTTCGTCGCGTGCAGAGTCGATCAGCGTGCTGGCCTGACGGAACTCCTGCAGGCTGGAAATCATCGGCAGCATGATCTGCACGCGACCAAGGGCTGCTGCACGCAACAGCGCGCGGACCTGGACGCGGAACAGCTCAGGTTCTTTCAAACACAACCGGATCGCACGCAGCCCGAGGGCCGGATTGGTAGGCAGGGGGCCGTGGCTGCGACCGCTGTCGACCTGTTTGTCGGCCCCCAGGTCGAGCGTGCGGATCGTGATCGGCCCGGACACCGCCGAGACAATGCGTGCATAGGCATCGTATTGCTCCTCCTCGGTCGGCAGCTCCTTGCGGTTCATGTACATGAACTCGGTGCGGTAGAGGCCTACACCTTCGGCGCCGGCCTCTTCGGCGACCCGTGCATCTTCCGGCAGCTCGATGTTTGCGAGCAGACGGATGCGCACGCCGTCACGCGAGATCGCGGCGCGGCCCTTGAGTTTGTCGAGGCCGGCACGCCGCCGTGCATGTGCGGCCTGCTTGTCGCGATAGAACGCCAGCGCCTTGGCATCCGGATCGGTGATGACCTGGCCGGCTTCACCATCGACGATGACCGTTTCGTTGTCGCGGATCAGGCGGCGCGCATCGCGCAGGCCGACAACCGCGGGTATGCCGAGGCTGCGCGCGAGAATCGCCGTGTGCGACAGCGGGCCGCCGTACTCGGTGACGAAAGCAGCGACCTGTTGCTGCGAGAGCAAGATGATGTCGGCCGGGGTGACGTCATCGGCAACGATGACAAAGGCCTCGCCCCCCTCTTCCTTCGACGGGATCTGCCGCTCGGACTTGAGCATGATGCGCAGGATCCGGCTGCAGACATGTTCGACGTCGTCCTTGCGCGTGCGCAGGTAGGCATCGTCCATTTTCTCGAACACGGCGACCAGCGCATCGCGCGTGCGCTGCAACGCCGCCTCGGCGTTGATGCGGTCGGTACGGATGTGGTTGGTGGTGGTGTCCGTGATGGACCGGTCGTCCATCATCAGGATATGTGTATCGATGAATGCCGCGATGTCGCCTGGCGTTCCGACCGGGATCTGCGCGCGCACTTCGCGCAATTGTTCCTTGGCGCGCCGATGCGCGCCGTAGAAGCGAACGATCTCGCCTTCTACATCATCCTTGGCCAGCTGGTACTCGGGGATGTCGAGCTCGCCGCCATGCATCTTCTGCACGCGTGAAATCGCGATGCCGCGTGAAACGCCGATGCCTGGCAGCCACAGACTCATGGCGCGTTGTGCTCCAGTGAGTCGCGACGGCTCACTCTTCTTCTCCGAATCGATCGGCGATCAGCTGGGTGAGTTCGCTGAGTGCTTGTTCGGCGTCGCTGCCGTTGGCAATCAGGGTGATTTCGCTGCCCTTGGCGGCCGCCAGCATCATCACGCCCATGATCGACTTGCCGCTGACTTCGCGGCCGTCCTTGCGGATCATCACATCCGCCTCGAACTTGCTGGCCAGAGTGACGAGCTTGGCGGCGGCGCGGGCGTGCAGGCCGAGCTTGTTGATGATTCCGACAGTTCGTTCCATGGCGATGGGCAGGTTCTGATGAGTGGATGGAGGTTTGTCAGGGCGCTTTGCGCGGACACTCGATGATGCCGCGGCTGCCGCCCTCGACGGCGCTGCGCGTCATTTCCGGCAGCGACAGGCCCGGGTAGTTGAAGATGCGCACCAGCATCGGCAGGGTGACGCCGGCAACCACAGCGGTGCGTTCGTCGACGCAGAGCTTGTTCGCGATATTGCTCGGGGTGGAGCCGAAGGCATCGGTCAGCATCAGCACGCCGGCACCGGAATCCAGGCGATCGATCATCTTGCGGCCCTGGCTGATCAGCACGTCATGCGCGGACACACGCCGCACTTCGAGCACATCGGAGGCCAGTGGCAGTTCGCCAAGCATTTCACGCAGCGTGTCGAGCAGGTGATGACCCAGTTTTCCGTGGGTCACCAGTAGCAGCCCGGTCCGCTGTCCGCCTTTGACGCCGCCACTCATGCCGAAGTCTCCACAGGGGTGCGACGCTGGGTGGCGTCCCACAGCTCGCGATGACGAACAGTCAGTTGTTCATAGTCGTCGCGCAGCAGCGCGGCCAGGCGCTCAACGATATATACGCTGCGATGCTGGCCGCCGGTGCAGCCGATGGCGATCGTCACGTAGGCGCGGTCCTGCTTGCGGTACTCGGGTAGCCAGCGCGCGAGCAATCCGTGCAGATCCTTGATCATGTCCTGCACCGCAGTTTGCTGCGCAAACCACTTTGCCACCGCGGCATCGCGGCCGGAGAGCTTGCGCAGCGATGGCTCCCAGTGCGGATTGGGCAGGCAGCGCACATCAAAGATGAAATCGGCATTGTCCGGCGTGCCATTGCGAAAGCCGAAAGACTCGAGCTGCACGCTGAGTTTGCCGGGGCCGCCGCCCGGGATCTGATTGAGGATCTCCTCGCGCAGTTCATGCAGGTTCTTGTGCGTGGTATCGATCGTGGCGTCGGCAAGGCTCGCAATCGGCGCAAGCAGGAGTTGTTCGGCGCGGATCGCTTCGAGCAGCGACAGTTCGCCGCTGGCCAGCGGATGCCGACGCTTGGTATCCGAATAGCGTTGCAGCAGCACCGACTCATCGGCACGCAGAAACACGACGCGGATATCGATGCCGCGCGCGCGCAGCTTTTCGATGTAACGCGGAAAGCGTTCGATCTCCGCGGGGTTCTCGCGCGCATCGACGCCAATCGCCAGGTTCTTGTAGCGACTCTCGGTTGCGCGTAGCGCGGTGCGCGAGATCGGCGCGAACAACTGCAACGGCAGATTGTCGATGCAGTAGTAGCCCATGTCCTCGTACTGCTTGAGCGCAACGGTTTTCCCCGCGCCCGACAGACCGCTGACGATGACCACTTTCATGTCGACATCACCCACATCCACCTCAACTTGATGGTCCTGGCCGCTGCTTGTGTTGGTTCTTGATGGCCATCAGTTGGCGACGCGACAGATCGTCGTCGGCGCGATAGCCGCCGCGACGCAGTTGCAGGTCGCGACAGGCCGCTTCTACCAGCACCGCAAGATTATGCCCGAGACGTATCGGGATCGAGATTTCGGCGATTTCAATACCGATGACCTCGCGCGTTCCCCGCCGGCCGGTGAGACGTTCGAAACCGGTGTCCCCCTGCGGCGAGGGCGCGTCGAGAGCGATGATCAGATCGACCGGCGTCGACTGCTTGATGCTGTTCGCACCATACAAACGACGCACATTGAGAATGCCGAGGCTGCGGGCCTCGAGAAAGCCGCGCAGCAGCGGCGGGCAGACGCCATGGACACGACCGCGCCTGATGCTCAGCTCGGCGGCATCGTCAGCCACCAGGCAGTGACCGCGGCTGAGCAGTTCAAGCGCCAGCTCGCTCTTGCCGACGCCGCTGGCCCCGGTCAGCAGTACGCCGAGGCCGTGAACCTGCATCAGTACGCCATGCAGCGTGACCGCAGACTGCGCGGTGCCGCGCGGCATGGCGCGTGCCCGGATGTCAGGCCGGCGCGTAGCTGTTCAGCAGCTGGAACAGCGCGCCTTCGTCGGAGGATTCACGCGCCTTCTGGCAAAACGTACTGTCCGAGAACATTTCGGCAATCGCGGCCAGATGCTTGAGATGGGTTTCCGTGGCGCCCTGCGGGACGAGCAGGCCGAACACGAGATCGACCGGCTGGCCGTCATGCGCATCGTAGTCGAGCGGATGCTTGAGGCGCATGAAGGCGCCAACGCTCTGGGAGACGCCAGCCATGCGGCCATGTGGGATCGCAACACCATGACCGAGGCCAGTGCTGCCAAGTTTTTCGCGGGCGGCGAGGCTGGTGAGAATATCGGCAGCCTGAACGCCGGGCACTCCGCGGGCAAGCAGGGCCGCGAGTTCCTCGAGTGTTTTTTTCTTGCTGGTGAAAGTGTGCCCCTGGCTGACTCGGTCAGGTGACAGAATTTCGGCGATCTTCATGGTCTTGTCGGTTCCTGTGAAAAGCGAAGGGCCCGGGGATGGTCCGTACCCCGGGCCCTCGCGAATGACCGTGATTCTAACCGTGTCGCGGGCCGCCGTGTCGCCTCAGACCATGCGCTTGTGCGCTTCCTTCTGGTGATGGTCGCGGATTTTTTCCTTGTGCTTGCGCGTTTGCTGGTCCAGCTTGTCGGTCAGCAGGTCGATGGCGGCGTAGAGATCGCCGTCCGTGGCCTCGGCGTGGAGATTGGCGCCGCTGGCGTGCACGGTGGCCTCAGCCTTCTGACGCAGCTTCTCGACGGATAAAACGACCTCCGCACTGATCAGATGGTCGAAGTGTCGTTCCAGTCTTTTGAGCTTGGAGACGACGTAGTCCCGCATCGGGGGTGTGACTTCGACATGGTGTCCGGAGATGTTCAGATTCATCG
>CAZDPA010000243.1:0-4489 GCA_964507195.1 uncultured Salinisphaerales bacterium
CGCGGTCGGCATGGCGACCAACATCCCGCCGCATAACCTTGGCGAAGTCATCGACGGTTGCGTCGCGCTGATCGACAACCCGGAAATCTCGCTCGCCGAACTGATGCGCCACATCCCGGCGCCGGATTTTCCGACCGCCGGCCTGCTGCTCGATGTGCACGGCCTTGCCGAGGCCTATGCGACCGGCCGCGGACGCGTCGTGATCCGCTCGCGCACGCACTTCGAAGATGTCAGCAACGACAAGCAGGCGATCATCGTCACCGAGCTGCCGTACCAGGTGAACAAGGCGCGCCTGCTCGAAAAGATCGCCGAGCTGGTCAAGGACAAGCGGGTCGAGGGCATCACCGAACTGCGTGACGAGTCCGACAAGGACGGCACGCGCATGGTGATCGAGCTGCGTCGCGGCGAGAACGCCGACGTCATCCTCAACAACCTGTTCCAGCACACGCAGATGCAGACCTCGTTCGGCCTGAACATGGTCGCGCTCGACGGTGGCCAACCGAAGCTGCTGTCGCTCAAGCAGATGCTGGACATCTTTGTCCGCCATCGCCGCGAGATCGTCACCCGCCGTACGCGCTACCTGCTGCGCAAGGCGCGCGAGCGTGCGCACGTGTTGGAAGGTCTGTCGGTTGCGATCGCGAACATCGACGAGATTATTGCGTTGATCAAGAACAGCGCGAATCCGGCGGAAGCCAAGGCAGCGCTGGTTGCACGCAACTGGGATCCGGGTCCGGTGCTCGCCATGCTTGAGCGTTCGGGCAGTGGCGCATCGCGGCCTGACGATCTGAGTCTGGAGTTCGGCATCGTTGACGGCAGCTACCGGCTGTCCGAGGCTCAGGCCCAGGCGATTCTCGAGCTGCGCCTGCACCGCCTGACCGGCCTTGAGCAGGACAAGATTCACGAGGAGTTCAAGCAGCTGCTTGAAGCGATCCTCGACTATCTCGACATTCTCGGTTCGGAAGGCCGCCTGCTGTCGGTGGTCCGCGGCGAGCTGCTCGAGGTCAAGGAACAGTACGGCGATGAACGCCGCTCGGAGATCACCAACGCCGCGCTGAACATCGCCGACGAAGACCTGATCGCGCCGCAGGACATGGTCGTCACCTTGTCTCACGAAGGTTATGTGAAGGCCGTCGCGCTCGACGAATATCAGGCACAGAAGCGCGGTGGTCGCGGCCGCGTCGCGCAGACGACCAAGGATTCGGACTTCGTCGATCGCCTGTGGGTTGCACACTCGCACGATACGCTGCTGTGCTTCTCCAGCCTCGGCAAGTGCTACAAGCTGCGCGTGTTCGAACTGCCGTCCGGTTCGCGCGGTTCGCGCGGCAAGCCGTTCAACAACCTGCTGCCGCTGGAGCAGAACGAGAAGATCAACGCGGTGCTGCCGATCAAGTCGTTTGATCAGGCCGCGCCGGGCGCTGCGACACCGGACGAAAAGGCTTTCGTGTTCATGGCCACGCGTCGCGGCACGGTCAAGAAGACCGAGCTGATCTCGTTCCAGAACGTACGCTCCAACGGCATCATCGCGGTCGATCTGCGGGTTGATGACGAACTCGTCGGCGTTGCGCTGACCGGCGGCAGTCACGAGATCATCCTGATTTCCGACTCCGGTCGGGCGATCCGCTTCCGCGAATCCGATGTCCGCAGCATGGGTCGCGGTGCGACCGGTGTGCGCGGCATGCGTCTGATCAAGACTTTCGCCGGCACTGAAGACGAAGCCGATGACGGTGCTGCAGTCGAAGGCGTGGATGACGAGGTCGCCGAGAGCAACACCGACGGCGCGCAGGTCATCGCGCTGATCGTTGCCGACGGCGGCGACATTCTTACGGTGTCCGAATTCGGCTACGGTAAGCGCACGCCGGTCGATCAGTTCCCGCGTCGCGGTCGTGGCGGCCAGGGCGTGATTGCGCAGGCGCTGTCGGACAAGACCGGTCGTCTGATCGGTGCCGTGGCAGTGACCGACAGCGATGAGGTCATGCTGATCTCCGAGGCCGGCATCCTGATCCGCTTCAAGACCAGCGATGTGCGCAACATGGGTCGCAACACCCAGGGTGTGCGCCTGATGCGTCCGGATGACGGTGATCGCCTGGTTGGCGTCGACCGCATTGATGGTGAAGATGCCGAGAACGCGCCTGATGTGATTGCACCAGATGTTCCGCCTGCCGCAACAGATGTGGATGGCGAAGCGCCATCGACGGATACGACCGAAGCCTGATCGCCATGTGTCGCTTCGGTCTGGGTGTGGTGCTGAGCTTGCTGCTCGGCACTGCACTCGCCGAGGCGGCGTCGACGCCAGCGACTGACGCGGGTCTGGTGATTCTGGTCCGCCATGCGGAAAAGCAGCCGGACGTCAGTGATCCACCCCTGAGCGAAGCCGGGCAGGCGCGTGCGCTTGCCTTGCGTGAAGTGCTGCGCGATGTGCGTATCGCCGGCGTGATCGTGTCCGATACGCGCCGCACGGCGCTGACAGCCGAACCCACTGCGATTTCGCAATCCGTTGAGACCATCGTCACCGCGACCAAAGGTGGACTCCCGGCGCATGTCGCTGATGTGGCGTCCCAGGCGCGCCGGCTGGCGGAGCAGGGTGCGGTGTTGATCGTTGGCCACAGCAACACGCTACCCGCCATCGTCCAGGCGCTCGGCGGTCCCGAAAGGCCAAACCTGGCGGAGTGTGCGTACTCGAATCTCTGGGTGCTGCACCTGCGCGCCGATCAAAGCGCCGGTCTGATCGAGTCAAATTACGGCGCAGGCGAAGTCAACTGCCGTTAGCGTCTGCCGCTCACGGTTCTTGGATCTTTGGTGCCGTACTCCAATGTTTCCAAATTCAATCAGGGCTCTATTGACTAACATGACCTGTTAGGTGAGAATTCCTGTCATGAATTTCAGCGTGCACTTTGATGAAGCGACTCTGGAACGCCTGAACGGGGCGGTCGAGCGTGTGGGGCTGACCCGCAATCGCATCATCGTCACTGCCGTTCAGGAGTGGCTGGAGCGCAACGAAGAGAAGGACTGGCCGCAGACGCTCAAGGCGCATTTCCGCAATCCAGCACCTGAATCGAACGAGGAAACCCTCGACTTCCAGGCTTGGCGCGCGGCGCTGGGTGCGGACGGCGGGGTGCGCTGGTGAGATATCTGCTCGATTCCGATGCGTTGGCCGCCGCCGTGCGTGGGCGTCTGCCGATGGTGCTGAAACTGGAGCAACTCAAGCCGACCGATATTGCGGTCTCGGTGCTGGCGCGCATGGAAGCGGAAACCGCACTGCGCATGCAGCCGCGTGCCCAGGCGCGCTACGGGCGTCTGCTCAAGGATTTTCTGGCAAGCATCAACGTGCTTGAGTTCGGCGCCGCCGAAGCCCAGCACGCGGTCAACCTGAATGCCTATCTGCAGGGCGCAGGAGATTCACTGGCCACTCTTGATCTGCTGCAGGCGGCCACCGCACTGAGTCACCAGCTGACCCTGGTGACTGATCGCAGTGCAGCCTTCGCCGGGGTGCCGAATCTGGATGTGGAGCGCTGGGTCTAGGCCCGGTGCGGGTGTACAAGCGGTTTCATTATTAACATTAAATATCCATTGTAAGGAACTGAAATGCCAAGAATTACAAACTTCAGCGCCGGCCCGGCAACACTCCCGGTCACTGTACTCCAGCAGGTCCAGGCGGAGCTGCTCGATTGGCAGGGTTCGGGCATGTCGGTGATGGAAATGTCACACCGCGACAAGGAATTCATGTCGATCGCCGCGGCGGCCGAGGCCGATCTGCGCGAGATCATGGGCGTGCCGCAGAACTACAAGGTGCTGTTCCTGCAGGGCGGTGCGACGGCGCAGTTCAGCGCGATCCCGCTCAACCTGCTGCGCGGCAAGACCGGCGCCGACTATGTCGTGACCGGTGACTGGGGCAAGAAGGCGGCGAAGGAAGCCGGCCGCTATGCCAAGGTCAACATCGCGGCAACGAGCGAGGCCGACAAGTACACGCATATCCCGGCGCGCAGCAGCTGGAAGCTCGATCCGGATGCGGCCTATGTGCACATCACTCCGAACGAGACGATCCACGGCGTCGAGTTCCACGACGATCCGGACACCGCTGGCGTGCCACTGGTGGCCGACATGTCGTCGAACATCCTGTCGCGCCCGGTCGACGTCTCCAAGTACGGTCTGATCTACGCCGGTGCGCAGAAGAACATCGGCCCGTCGGGGATCACGATTGTGGTCGTCCGCGAAGACCTGCTCGGTAGCGCGCTGCCGCAGACGCCGGGCGTGTTCGACTACAAGGCGATGGCCGACAACGATTCGATGCTCAATACACCGCCGTGCTTCTCGTGGTACGTCGCCGGCCTGGTGTTCAAGCACATCAAGGCGCAGGGCGGCCTGACGGCGGTCGCGCAGATCAACGCGAAGAAGGCGGCGACGCTGTACAGCTACATCGATTCGCAGGACTTCTACCGCAACCCGGTCAAGGTCGAGAACCGCTCGCGCATGAACATTCCGTTCACGCTGG
>CAZDPA010000244.1:0-4432 GCA_964507195.1 uncultured Salinisphaerales bacterium
CAGGGCCGCGACCTGTCGGAGCAGTACCGCACGACGCTGCGCGAAAGCGAGGGTCTTAAGCTCTACCTGCAGCAGCTGCGCGCGCAGCTCAACTCGCAGGAAGAGGAGATGGAAGTCATCCGCGAGGAGTCCGCCCAGCTCGACCGCACCAACATCGAGATCCAGCCGCTGATGGGGCGCATGCTCAGCTCGCTGGAACAGTTCGTCGAACTCGACGTGCCGTTCCTGAAGACCGATCGCGTCATGCGCGTCGAAAAGCTCAAGGAAATGATGCCGCGCGCCGACGTCACCGTGTCGGAGAAGTACCGGCGCATCATCGAGGCCTACCAGATCGAGATGGAATACGGCCGCACGATCGAAGCCTACAAGGGCAAGCTCGGCGACAAGGAAGTCGAGTTCCTGCGCGTCGGCCGCGTCGGCCTGTTCTACCAGACCCCGGACGGCGGCGAGACCGGCTACTGGGACACCGACAAGAAGGACTGGACGATCGACGGCGACTACGCCAATGGCGTGCGTGAAGGCCTGAAGGTCGCCCTCAAGCAGACCTCGCCGAACCTCCTGATCGTTCCGATCCAAGCCGCCGCCAACGGGGGCCAGTAATGAATCAGTCCAACATGCTCAAGCTTTCCGTCGCTCTGGTCCTCGGCCTGACCAGCCTGTCTGCGGTCGCGCAGACGCCGGCCGCACCCGCCAGGACCCTCGACGAGTTGCTCGAACAGGTGCGCAGCGCCGATGCCCAGGACGCCAAGGTCAACGCCGAGCGCGAAGCGCGCTTCGCCGCCGCCCGCAACGAGCAGGCCTCGATGCTGCGCGAAGCCGAAGCCGAGAAGACCGCGCTCGAGAACCAGGCCGCCGCACTGGCCAAGCAGTTCGAACAGAACGACACCCAGATCGGCGAGCTGCTCAAGGCCCGCGACATCAAGGCCGGCAACCTCGGCGAGCTGTTCGGCGTCATGCGCCAGACCGCCGGCGACTTCGCCACCGTCGCGCGCAACTCGATGCTGACCGCGCAGTTCACCGACCGCGTCGCGCAGATCGACCGCCTGGCACAGACCAAGACCATGCCGCCGATGGAAGACCTGAACCGCTTCTGGTTCGAGATGCAGCGCGAGATGACCGAAGGCGGCAAGATCAGCCGCATCCAGGCCAAGGTTACGGCGCCCGATGGCTCGCAGACCGACAAGACCGTGCTGCGCGTCGGCCCGTTCGTCGCGGTCTCGGACGGCCAGTTCCTGCAGTACACCACCGGCAGCAACGCGTTCTCGACCCCGCCCAAGCAGCCGCCGGGCACCTTCGGCAACATCGCCGAGGACTTCGAAGGCGAGGGCAGCGGCTACCACACGATGGTCGTCGACCCCACGCGCGGGGTGCTGCTGTCGCTGTTCTCGCAGCGCCCGAGCATGACCGACCGCATCGTCGAAGGCGAGTCGGTGAACTGGCTGATCCTGGGCATCGGCGCGCTGGGCATGGTGATCGCGATCTACCAGTTCTTCTATCTGGTCATCGTCGGCACCAAGGTCAACCGCCAGCTGCTCAACCTCAACAGTCTGAACACCGACAACCCGCTGGGCCGCGTGCTCTCGGCCTTCAAGGGCAAGAACACGCCGACCGGCGCCGAAGAGACCGAAGTCGTCGAGCTGCGCGTCTCCGAGGCGGTGCTCAAGGAGCTGCCGCCGCTGGAGCGCGGCCAGTCCTTCCTCAAGCTCGCCGTTGCCGCCGGTCCGCTGCTCGGCCTGGTCGGCACCGTCGTCGGCATGATCCACACCTTCCAGGTCATCACCGAATCCGGCTCGGGCGATCCCAAGCTGATGGCCGGCGGCATCTCGATGGCCATGATCGCAACCTTGCTCGGCTTGGGCATCGCCATCCCGCTGCTGTTCGCCAACTCGGCGCTGCAGGCGCGTTCGAAGCGCCTGACGCAGATCCTCGACGAGCAGAGCACCGGGCTGCTGGCCGAACTGCTCGAGAAGCGTAATGCCTGAGTTCCTGACCGCACCGTTTCAGGCGGTCGGCCAGCTGACCACGGCGGGAGGACCGTTCGTGATCTGGATCCTGGTCGCCGGGATCCTGATGTGGACGCTGATCTTCGAGCGCCTGTGGTTCTTCCGCAAAAGCCTGCCGCTGATGGTGCGGGGCCTGCTCGGTGACTGGACGGCGCGCCGCGACCACCAGTCGTGGGCCGCGCACCAGATCCGCAAGACCCACATCTCGCGGCTCAACAGCGCGATGGCCGACAACATGCCGGTGCTCAAGGTCTTGATCCCGATGTGTCCGCTGCTGGGCCTGATCGGCACCGTGCACGGCATGCTCGAAGTCTTCGACTCGATGGCGATTCTGGGCTCGGCCGACGCGCGGACCATGGCCTCGGGCGTCTCGAAGGCGATGAACTGCACGATGACGGGCCTGGCGGTGAGCATCACCGGCATGTACCCGGTGTTCCATTTCCAGTCGACGATCCGCAAGCAGACCGAACTGCTCGCCGACCGTTTCACGTTCTAGGAAGGAAATCATGGGACTGCGCCATCGCCGCCCGCATGTCGAACACGACGAAGAGGCCATCGACCTCGCGCCGATGCTCGACTTCGTGCTCAACCTGCTGATCTTCTTCATCATCACCGCGGTCTTCGTCAAGGAAGTCGGTCTGACGCTGAACACGCCGCCGCCGGTGCCGCAGAACCAGCCGCAGCAGGAAGACGACAAGGGCACGCTGTTCATCGCCGTGCACAAGAGCGGCGACATCTCGATCGACCAGCGTCTGGTCGACCCCGAGGCGATCCGCGCCAATGTCGAACGTTTTCGCGGCGAACATCCGGAAGGTCCGGTGATCGTCGTGGCCAACACCAAGGCGCCGACCGGCGTCGTCGTCAAGGCCATGGACGGGGCGCGCTCCGGCGGCGCGATGAATGTGCTGCTGCAGCCGACCACCACAAAGTAACCAGGGCGGGAAGAGAAACAGACCATGCTAGCCCGACGCCACACCGCCGATGATGGACACCACGGCATCGACCTCGCGCCGATGCTCGACTTCGTGCTCAATCTGCTGATCTTCTTCATCATCATCACCTCCTTCGTCAAACAGGCCGGCGTCAAGGTCGACAAGGAAGATGCGATGACCGCCGAAGCCAAGGTCAGCGGCAACATCCTGATCGCGGTACGCCCCAACGGCGAGGTCTGGATGGATCGCAAGAAGGTCACCCTGCCGGAAGTGCGGGCGCTGGTGGAACGCATGCATGCCGAGCGGCCGGAAGACACGGTCGTGATCCTCGCCGACAAGAACTCCGAGAGCGGCATCATGGTGCAGGTCATGGACCAGGTCCGTGCCGGTGGCGTCGACAGCGTGTCGGTCGCGACGCGCGGGGAAGGGGGCTGATGGCCGTGAGCACGATTTCCGTGGACCGCAACGTGCGCATCGCCGCCGCCGATGCACCGAACTTCAGCGCCAAGGGCCTGGGGCTGTCGCCGATCCGCTTTGTCGTGCCGATGCTGCTGGCCTGCGTCGCCATGATCGGCCTGTTCTGGCTGCTGTATGCGCTGATTGCAGGCACCAGCGGCGTGCAGGGCAGCAGCGAGATCCTGCCGACCGTCGACTTCCTGCGCCTGGCGAAGAACTTCGAGATCGAAACCCGCGAGCGCAAGCCGCCGGAGATGCCGGATCGTCCCGAGGCGCCGCCGGAAGTGCTGGTGCAGACCGTGCAGATCCAGGGTCCGACCAACACCAACGTCAGCATCAACATGTCGCTGGAGAACACGACGCAGGTCAAGGCCAACTTCGGCCTGTCGTCGACCGACGGCGAGTACCTGCCGATCGTGAAAGTGGCGCCGATGTACCCGGCACGGGCACAGAGCCAGGGCATCGAGGGCTGGGTGCTGCTCAGCTTCACCGTCACCGAGGCCGGCACCGTCATCGACCCGAAGGTGCTCGAATCGCAGCCGCCGGGCGTGTTCGACGAAGCGGCAAGAAAAGCAGTACTCAAGTTCAAGTACAAGCCGCGCGTCGAAAGCGGCCGGCCGATCGCAGTGCCGAACGTTCAGCATCTGATCCGCTTCGAGCTGGATAAGGGATGAGACCCGTCGTGATGAACCGCAAGACACTCCTCTCAGGCTTCCTGGCCCTGCTCGTCGCCGGCGGCATGGCCGTGGCCAGCGCGGCGGACGGCGACAAGAAGAAGCCGGTGCCGCCGCCGACCAAGAAGACCCAGGTCATCCGCGCCGAAACCTACAAGAAGATGGAGGTCGCGCAGAAGGCCTTCGAAGCCAAGGACTACAAGGGCGCCATCGTCGCGCTCGACGAGCTGAAGTCGGCCGCCGCCAAGCTCAACGATTACGAACGCGCGACCCTGTACAACCTGTACGCCGCGGTCTACTACGCGCAGGACAAGACGCCGCAGGCGATCCAGGCCTACCAGGACGTGCTCAAGCAGCCGAACCTGCC
>CAZDPA010000245.1:0-4426 GCA_964507195.1 uncultured Salinisphaerales bacterium
GGTCAATGAGCGCAGAGACTTCCGCTTCGCTGAACTGCTGCGGCAGATAGCCCATCAGAATCAGGATTTCGCTGGCTTCCTTGTCGGCGAGGTCGGCGCGATTGCCGGCACGGAACTGGGTTTCCGAATCGCGGCGCTGCTTGACCATCTTTTCGACGGCGGCGTGGACCACGGCATCTGTGATCCGCACCTGCTCGATGACTTCGCGCTGCTGGATCTCGGCCTGCAGCATGCGCAGAACGCCGAGGCGCGGCTTGTCGCCGGCGCGCATGGCAGTTTTGACGTCTTCGACGATGCGGGTTCTGAGTTCGGACATGGAGCAGGCCCCTAAAACGCAAAGCGGCCCAGGCAGGGCCGCTTCGCTCACAACAGGTACGGCCGACGCCCTTAGTACAGACGGACGCGACGGTTGGATTCGCGCTGCACCTTCTTCGCCTGACGCTTGACCGCAGCAGCGCGCTTGCGCTTGCGTTCCTGGCTCGGCTTCTCGAAGTACTCGTGCTTGCGCAGGTCGGTCAGGACGCCGGCCTTTTCGCAGGTGCGCTTGAAGCGACGGACTGCAACTTCGAAAGGCTCGTTGTCACGAACGCGTACAGAAGGCATAGAGACACACTCTCTTAAAACGGGCAGGGCAGGGCGGTATGCCCAAAAAGGGCCGCGATTCTAGCCAAACTGTCCGTGAGGTGCAAACACCGGCCAAGTGGCGGCATCAGCGGCAGGGGCGGACAGCAGGCTGCGGGCGCGCAATCTACCTCATATATAGAGGAAGGGTGCAGGCCGGAGCGGTTCTCAGTTGCCGCGCTGGCTCTTTGCTTCGAGCTCGCTGAGGCGCTGGTCCATGCTCGCGAGGCGGGCCTGGGTCTTGGCCAGCAGCTCGGCCTGGACATCGAAACGCTCGCGCGAGACCAGGTCCCATTTTTCGAGATTGGCGCGCAGGACCGCGCGAAAATTGTCTTCCAGCTCATGGCGCAGGCCCTTGAGACTGGGCGGCAGCAGCTGGGACAGGCGGGCGGCGAGTTCTTCGAGTTGGCGGGTGTCTGGTTTCACGGGCGTGAGTGTCGAGCTTCATCGACACAGATTCAAGCAAGCGCCAGATCGCTCTGGCGACCCCGGCTCCATTCAAGCTGGTGCACGCAGAGCCGCGCTGCGCACCGAATTGGTGCGTCAGCGGATGGGCGCGTCCGAAAAAGCAGCGTAATGCCCGATCCCGACTACTGGCACGCTCCGTGCTTTTCACGAGTGCAGCCGCCGGAGTCAGAGGCTCCTTCGGCGGAACAACGCTTTCCGACTCAGGAGTGATGTCAATGAAATTAATCGCAGCCATCATCAAACCGTTCAAGCTGGACGAAGTGCGTGAAGCACTTTCGGATCTCGGCGTGGCCGGTATTACGGTGACGGAAGTGAAGGGATTCGGGCGCCAGAAAGGCCATACCGAACTCTACCGCGGGGCTGAATACGTGGTGGACTTCCTTCCCAAGGTCAAGATTGAAGTCGCGGTGGGCGACGACAAGCTTGATGCCGCCATCGAAGCCATTACCAAGGCCGCGCATACCGGCAAGATTGGTGACGGCAAGATTTTTGTGTTCACGCTCGACCAGGCCATCCGTATCCGTACGGGTGAAGCTGGCAAAGACGCGCTGTAACGGGGGAGCCATCCAATGATGCGTAAATTTCTAAGCGTAGTGGCGCTTGCCGCCTGCTGCAGCCTTGCCCCTGCATGGGCCGAGGACGCAGCGGTTGCCGAAGCGACGACCGAAGCGGTTGTTGAAGCCGCACCTGCGGCTGAGGCCGTGATGACGGAAGCCGTTGCTGTTGAAGCTGCGGTGGCTGAAGAAGCCCCGGCTGCCGAAGCGGCACCGGTTGCTCCGACTTTCAGCGAAGGCAACGTCGCGTGGATGCTGGTGTCCACCGCCCTTGTCCTGCTGATGTCCCTGCCCGGTCTGGCCCTGTTCTACGGCGGCATGGTCCGCAGCAAGAACATGCTGTCGACGATGACCCAGACCTTCGCGATCTTCGCCGTCATCGGCGTGCTGTGGGTCGTGTACGGCTACAGCCTTGCGTTCAGCGGCAGCGGGCCATTCATCGGCACGCTGGACAAGATGTTCCTGAAGGGCGTGGTCTATGACGCCAACGGCTTCTTCACGGCGACTGCGACGTTCAGCAAGGGTGTGGTGATTCCTGAGCTGCTGTTCGCGGTGTTCCAGATGACCTTCGCCTGCATCACCGTGGCACTCATTGCCGGCGCCTATGCCGAGCGCATGAAGTTCAAGGCTGTGCTGATCTTCTCGGTGGTCTGGTTCACGCTGTCCTACCTGCCGATGGCGCACATGGTCTGGTGGTGGGCGGGTCCGGATGCCTACAGCTCGGCAGAAGTCGTTGCTGACATGAACGCGACCGCAGGCTACCTCTGGCAGCTCGGTGCACTCGACTTCGCTGGCGGCACGGTCGTCCACATCAACGCCGGCATCGCCGGTCTGGTCTGCGCGATCATCCTCGGCAAGCGTTCGGGCTACGGCAAGATTGCCATGGCACCGCACAGCCTCGTCATGAGCATGATCGGTGCGGCCCTGCTGTGGTTCGGCTGGTTCGGCTTCAACGCCGGTTCCAACCTCGAAGCCAACGGTTATGCCGTGCTGGCCTTCGCGAACACCATGTTTGCAACCGCAGCTGCAGCGGCGGCCTGGTTCTTCGCCGAGTGGATCTTCAAGGGCAAACCGTCGCTGCTGGGCATCATCTCGGGTGCGATCGCTGGCCTCGTTGCGATCACTCCGGCTTGCGGCTTCGTCGGTATCGGCGGCGGTCTGATCATCGGTCTGGTGTCCGGCGTGGTCTGCTTCTTCGCAGTGGCCTACCTGAAGAAGATGCTGGGTTATGACGACGCCCTCGACGCCTTCGGCGTGCATGCGGTGGGCGGCATCATCGGCGCGGTCCTGACCGGTGTGTTCGTCGATCCGGCCAAGGGTGGCGTCGGCGTCTACGCGGACTGGTTCACCCTCGAGGTGGGCTACTCCTCGGCGCAGATCCTCATCCAGATCAAGGCGGTGCTGGTTGCGATCGTGCTCAGCGCGGTGGTCTCGGCAGTGACCCTGCTGATCCTCAAGTTCACGATCGGTATCCGCGTGACCGAGGAGCAGGAGTCCGAAGGTCTGGACCTCTCCGAGCACGGCGAGAAGGCATACAACATGTAAGGGGTGTGAGGGGTCGCAGCGGTCAGGCGACCCCTTGCTTCTGGTTTCTCCGGTGGGATTGGGGCGGATGCGATGAGCATCCGCCCTTTTTTATGGTTCTCCGCCGATTTGCGGAGCATGGCAACGGACCCGTAAGGCCTTTCTCCTTTTCCTCGCTCGCGGGAAGAAGGCCGGGTGGGGGCGCAGTTCATGGCGTCATCCGAATATGCTACATTAGTAGCATATTCGGAGATCAACATGAGCAGGTATTCGTTGCGAAAGGCTGGCGGGTCCGTGATGGTGACGATTCCACCGGCCTACCTGAAGAAGACCGGGCTCACGGTTGGCAGCGCCGTCGAGGTCAGTGCCAGCGGCGACAAGCTCATCATTGCTCCCGCTAAGTCGAAGATCACACTGGCAGACATTCTCAAGGCAGCTCCGAGGGACGCGCGCAAGCTGCGCGCTGTAGGTTGGGACGAACTGCCAGCGGCGGGCAACGAAGCATGACGCCCGACGCAGGAGACATCCTGCACCTGCAATTCGATCCCGCCAGTGGCCGCGAGATGAAAGGTGATCATTTCTGCATCGTCCTGACACCACGGGCGTTCAATGAGCGGTTCGGTCTGGCATGGACATGCCCGATCACGACGGGCAAGCAGGAGGCTGCACGCGGACTGACGGCGGTCACGCTCATGGGCACGGGCGTGAAGGTGTCGGGGATCGTGCTCTGCCACCAGATCAAGGCGCTTGATTGGGGGGCCAGGAGGGCCAGCAGGGTCGATCGGCTCAAGGGGCCGGTGCTCGAACAGATTCTGGATATCTGCACAGCTATCATCGACCCCGCCCGCCGTTGATTTCAGCCGGATTTGCCGGATAGCCGAACGACCAGGTGCCGCGAGGCGCGATGCCGGAGTGAGCGGCCGCGGTCCCGGTGTCTGCGGTTGGCGCCTCAAAACAGTGCGAATGCTAGAATCCGCGCCCTGAACTTAAGGGAGCCGCAACATGAAAATGCTGATTGCCATCGTCAAGCCCTTCAAGCTCGATGCCGTGCGCGAAGCGCTGGCCGACATCGGTGTGCAGGGCATGACGGTGACTGAAGTCCGCGGCTTTGGACGCCAGAAAGGCCATACCGAGCTGTATCGCGGAGCCGAGTACACGGTCGACCTCCTGCCGAAGATCAAGATCGAGATCGCGGTGACCCCGGAGATGGCGGAGAAAGCAACCGACGCGATCCTCAAGGCGGCCAAGACCGGCCAGAT
>CAZDPA010000246.1:0-3035 GCA_964507195.1 uncultured Salinisphaerales bacterium
CGGCGGTGCGTTCGGCGAACACGCCCATCGGCGTGCGCTTCTCATAGGCGTCTTCGAGGCCGTCGAGCGCCATGTGATCGAGCAGTTCGCCGTGGCCGTAGCGATAACCGCCGCGCGCCTTCATCAGCAGATGCGGGGCATTGGTCATGCTCTCCATGCCGCCGGCGACCATCACGGCGTTGCTGCCGGCGCGCAGCAGGTCATGCGCGAGCATCCCCGCCTTCATGCCCGAGCCGCACATCTTGTTGATCGTCAGCGCGGCCGTGGCGTCGGCCAGACCGGCACCGCGCATCGCCTGACGCGCCGGCGCCTGGCCCTGACCCGCTGGCAGGCAGCAACCCATGATCACTTCGTCGACGGCATCCGCGGCCAGACCGCTGCGCTCGACCGCTGCCTTGATCGCGACCGCGCCAAGCTGGGCGCCGGTCAGCGGCGAGAGCACGCCGAGCATGCCGCCCATGGGCGTGCGGGCGATGGAAGTGATGACAATCGGATCGGAGCTGGACATGACGCGGCCTGGTGAGTTGTAGGGGCGGACCGGCATTCTAGCGAGCTGTGGCCTGCCCATGCTTGCCCCTGGCTGCTGGACGTTTGCTCCGGGGTCGACTATTAAAGCCTGCCGCATTCGCAAAGACGGATTCATGCAGATGACGCTGTTCACGCACCCGGAATTCGATGGTCACGAAACCGTCAGCCACTGCCACGACGCTCGCAGCGGTCTGCGCGCGATCATTGCCGTGCACAACACCACGCTCGGCAAGGGGCTGGGAGGCTGCCGCATGTGGCCGTACGCGAGCGAGGACGAGGCGCTGACCGATGTGCTGCGCCTGTCGCGCGGCATGACCTACAAGGCCGCGCTAGCCGGCTTGCCGCAGGGCGGCGGCAAGAGCGTGATCATCGGCGATCCGCGCAGGGACAAGACTCCGGAACTGATGCGCGCGGTCGGCCGTGCGGTGGAACGGCTCAACGGCGCGTATGTGATTGCCGAGGATTCGGGCACCAGCGTCGCCGACATGCGCCATGTCGCCGAGTTCACCCGCCATGTCGGCGGTCTGGCCGATGCAGCGGCAGTCGCCGCCGGGCGCACCGGGGATCCGTCGCCGGCGACGGCTTTCGGCGTGTTCATCGGGATCAGGGCTGCGGTGCGTTATCGCTTACAGCGCGAGGATTTGCGCGGCGTGCGTGTAGCGGTGCAGGGCGTCGGCAATGTCGGCTTTCGTCTGTGCCAACTGCTGCACGATGCGGGCGCGCGGCTGTGGGTGACGGATATCCACATGCCCGCGGTCGAGCGCTGTGTGCGCGAACTCGGCGCCACCGCGGTCGCGATGCACGAGATTGCATCGCTCGACGTCGACGTGTTCGCGCCCTGCGCGCTGGGTGCGATACTCAACGACGGCAGCATCGGCCAGATCCAGGCGGTCATCGTTGCCGGCGCGGCGAATAACCAGCTCGCCCGACCCGAGCACGGTCGCGCGCTGATGCAGCGTGACATCCTCTACGCACCGGACTACTGCATCAACGCCGGTGGCATCATCGACATCCATTACGAAGGCCTGAACTACGACTGGGCGGTGGTCGAAGCCCACCTGCAACGCATCGGCACGACGCTCACACGGATTTTCGAGCGCGCCGCCGAAGAGAAACGGCCCACCGGCGAGATTGCCGACCGCATGGCAGAGGAGATCTTCAAGCCATGATCAAGCAACGCGTCACCGAAATTGCAGAAGCCTTGCTGGAGCGGCGTGAGTGGCTGGCCGTCGCCGAGTCCTGCACAGGGGGTTACATCGCCAAGACCCTGACCGATCTCGCCGGATCGTCGGCCTGGTTCGAGTCCGGTTACATCACCTATTCCAATCGCGCGAAGTCCGCCGCACTTGGCGTACCGGATGCGTTGCTCGCAGAGCATGGCGCGGTCAGCGAGGCTGCCGCGCTGGCGATGGCCACGGGCGTGCTTGTGACCGCACCGGTGGACTGGTCGGTCGCGGTGACCGGGATTGCCGGGCCTGCCGGTGGGACGAAGGACAAGCCGGTGGGCACCGTCTGGATCGCCAGCGCACGCAGGGATGGTGCGGCCAGCGCGCGTCTGTTCCGTTTTGATGGCGACCGCGAATCCGTGCGTTCGCAGACTGTGCGTGCGGCGCTGGACATCCTGCTCGACCGCCTGCGACATGGCGCTTGAGCTGAACCGCTTGTTCTTCGCGTTGTGGCCGAACGAGGCCGTGCGTGCCGCCAGTGCCGAGGCCGCGCGCAATCTGAAGATCCGGATGCAGCCGGCGGGACACCTCAGCGCCGCTGAGCGTTACCACATCACGCTGCTGTTTCTCGGTGATTACGTGGCGGCGGCGACCGAAGCTAGCGCGCGTCAGGCTGCGGCAAAGGTATCTGCCGCACCGTTCGAGCTGACGCTGGATCACGCGGGCAGCTTTCGAAACAACCGCCAGATTCCCTGGTGGCTCGGCACACGGGAACCACCGGCCGCGCTGCGGGCCCTGTACGAGCACCTGCGCGACACGATGACCCACGCCGGCGTGCCGTCGGAGCGCATGCGGTTCGTGCCGCACCTGACGGTGTTGCGCGACGCAAAGCTCGCGCTGCCGGTCACCTCGATCAAGCCGATCGCATGGTCCGTCGATGAGTTCGTGCTGGTGCGCAGCCGCCTGGATCTGAAGCCGGTGCGCTATGAACTGTTGGGGCGCTGGCCGCTCTCCGCGGCATCGACGCCACAGACGCCACCGCAAACGCCCCAGTTGAGTCTTTGGGACTGAGCGGCGAAGTAGCAGAACGTACGGTGGGAAAGCACAGCGTATCCCGCCGGTCGTTCCATCATCGAGGCGCGCCGCTGCGCAGCAAGCCGCCCATGATTCCCGCGATGCGGAAACCCGGCGCTTCCTGATCTTCCGCGACCTGCGCCAGGTCAATGACGATCGGCTCGTAGCTGCTGTTCTCGGCCTTCAGGCTGATCTGGCTGCCCTTGCGGAAATAGCGCTTGAGGGTGATGACCTCGTAACCAGTACGGCGGTCGAGCAGGCAGGCGG
>CAZDPA010000246.1:3045-4417 GCA_964507195.1 uncultured Salinisphaerales bacterium
ATGGATGCCGACCAGATCGCCGGACTGGATGCCGGCGTCGATCATCGAATCGCCCTCGACCCGGTGCAGGAAATCGGCGCGCGGCTGGAACAGCGCGGGGTCGATGTTGAGCCAGTGCTCGGCATTCTCCGGCGCGCTGATCGGTGCGCCGGCGGCAATGCGGCCGAGCAGCGGCAGGCCTTCGGGGACCGGTTCGGCGTTCTTCAGCAGGCGGATCGAGCGCGCGCCGTTCGGCGCAATCTCGATCTCGTTCTTCTTGACCAGGGCCAGCAAGTGATCGCGCGCGGCGTTCTGGCTGAAGCCGAACTGCTCGGCGATATCCCGCTGCGACGGTGGATAGCCGTCATCGCGCACCCGCAGCTGGATGAACTGCAGGATTTCGAGCTGGCGCGGGGTCAAATCGGACATGGGGGCTTGCATCCGGAAAAAGATTGGTCTACTGTTCAAATGACAAGTACTTATCATTCAACAAGTCGTCAGATGAACAGTATATGAGCCAGACCCTCGCCGCAAGCCGTTTCTCCGATCGCCGTCCGCAGCGCTCGATGGCCATCGATCTCGCCGCATTGCCGGCTGTTGAAGTCAGCGCCGATACCGGGCGCTGGGCCGAAACCTTCATCAGAACCGCGATGTCCGGCGTGACGCTGTACATCGCGCTCTATCACCACGAGGCCCTGCTCGCAGCCGCACGCGCGGTCTGGGCTTGAACGTCACCAGAAAGAGGGAGAAAGCCATGACGGAACAAATGGAAACAGGGACAATCGCGCCGCGCCGCAGCGGCCGCAATGGCTCGAATGGCTCAGTTATTGAGCCTGTGCTGCTGGATACTGAAGTCCTCAAACCCAACAGCACCGACATAACAAGGAAAATCCCCGTCATGGACGAGAATCGCAAGAAGGCGCTCGAGGCAGCGCTGTCACAGATCGAAAAGCAGTTTGGCAAGGGCGCAATCATGAAGATGGCGCCGGGCGAGCAGCTGCGCGACGTGGAAACCATCTCCACCGGCTCGCTGACCCTGGATGCCGCGCTGGGCATCGGCGGCCTGCCGCGTGGCCGCGTCGTCGAAATCTACGGTCCGGAATCTTCCGGCAAGACCACACTGACCCTGCACGCGATTGCCGAATGCCAGAAGGCCGGTGGCGTCGCCGCGTTCATCGACGCCGAGCACGCGCTCGACGTGCAATACGCGCAGAAGCTCGGCGTCCGCGTCGAGGACCTCGTGATCTCGCAGCCGGACACCGGCGAACAGGCGCTGGAAATCTGCGACATGCTGGTGCGCTCGAACAGCGTCGACATCGTCGTCATCGACTCGGTCGCGGCACTCGTGCCGAAGGCCGAAATCGAAGGCGAGATGGGCGACTCCAGCGTCGGC
>CAZDPA010000247.1:0-4407 GCA_964507195.1 uncultured Salinisphaerales bacterium
GAGGATCTCGTTGGAGTTCATCGTGAAGTTGCGCGGCACGCCGGCGGCCAGATGGCGGCCGACGACGTCGATTTCCTGGACTTCATGGCCCGGGAAGGCGGTGCCGATCTGGATCTTGATGCGCTCGGCCGTCGCTTCGCCGATCAGCATGTTGTACTGGCGGCGGACGTAGCTGACGATGGCTTCGTCGAACTTGTCGCCACCGATGCGCACCGACTCGGCGTAGACAATGCCGTTGAGCGAGATCACCGCGACTTCCGAGGTGCCGCCACCGATGTCGACGACCATCGAGCCGCGGGCTTCGCCGATCGGGATGCCGGCGCCCAGTGCAGCGGCGATCGGCTCTTCGATGACCCAGACCTTGCGCGCCCCGGCGTTCTCGACCGATTCGCGGATCGCGCGGCGTTCGACCTGGGTCGAGCCGTAAGGCACGCAGACGACCACGCGGGTCATCGGCCGCATCATGCGGCCCTTCTGCACCTTGCGGATGAAATGCTGCAGCATTTTCTCCGTGACGGTGTAGTCGGCGATCACGCCATCGCGCAGCGGGCGCACGGTGGTGATGTTGGTCGGCGTACGGCCCAGCATCTGCTTGGCTTCAATGCCGACGGCCTCGACCTTCTTGGCGCCACGCGAATCCATGCGGATGGCGACGACGGAAGGCTCATTGAGGACGATGCCCTCGTCACGGACGTAGACAAGGGTGTTGGCAGTACCCAGATCGATGGAAAGGTCGTTTACAAACAGACGGCGGACGGCGTCAAACATCTTTCTGGCCTGATGCTCTTGGAATTGGGAAGCGGAAACGGAGAATTTAGTGGTTTGCCAACCGTATTCGATCGGCTGCGCAATCCAGTAGAATTGTGCATCCGCACATATTAAACGATTTTCCGGTGGCGACGGACGCTGATCTTGGCATCGTTTTGGCTGGACTGTGCGACCCACCCTGCGGCCAGCGCGAGGGCTCTCTAGCCCACGCATGCTGACCGCCCCATGAACGTGAACAACGTGAATCCCGGCCTGACATGAGCCTGACGATCGAACAAGTGCAGCAAGTTGCCCAGTTGGCGCGCCTGGCAATGCAGCCGGAGCAGGCCACTCACTACGCCCGACAGCTGTCGAACATCTTCGATCTGGTGGGCCAGCTGGACCAGGCGAATACCGACGGTGTCGCGCCGATGGCGCATCCGCTGGACATGCACCAGCGCCTGCGTCCGGACGCCGTGACCCAGGCCAATGAGCGCGAAACCTTCCAGTCCATCGCCCCGATGGTGGAGAACGGCCTGTACCTCGTCCCCAAGGTCATTGAGTAACAGGGAAGCGGCATCGCATTCAACGATTACCGAACCCCATTGCCGATACTCGAAGCTGATTCCCGAATGAGCATGCACACACTTTCCATCAAGGCACAGGCCGAAGGGCTGCGCGCGAAGAAGTTTTCTTCACGCGAGCTGACCCAGCACTATCTCGGGCGCATTGCGGCCCACGACAAGACCCTGAACAGCTTCATCAGCGTCACGCCCGACCAGGCGCTGGCCCAGGCCGATGCCGCGGATGCCGTCCTGGCCAGCGGCGCGGGCGGGGCGCTGACAGGTATCCCATTGGCACAGAAGGACATTTTCTGCACAAAGGGAGTCAAGACCAGCTGCGGATCGAAGATGCTCGACACCTTCGTCGCGCCCTACGACGCGACCATCGTCAAGAAGCTGCACGAAGCCTCCGGCATGGTCATGCTCGGCAAGTGCAACATGGACGAGTTCGCGATGGGCTCGTCGAACGAGACCAGCTGGTATGGCGCGGTCAAGAACCCGTGGGACATTACCCGTGTGCCGGGCGGCTCCTCGGGCGGCTCGGTTGCCGCCGTTGCCGCTGGCCTTGCGCCGGTCGCCACCGCGACCGACACCGGCGGCTCGATTCGCCAGCCTGCAGCATTGACCAACCTCACCGGCATCAAGCCGACCTACGGTCGCGTCTCGCGCTTCGGCATGATCGCCTTCGCGTCGAGCCTCGACCAGGCCGGCGTGGTTGCGCGCTCGGCCGAAGACGCTGCGCTTGTGCTGCAGGCGATGAGCGGTTTCGATCCGCTCGATTCGACCAGCATCGACCGTCCGGTCGATGACCTGGTTTCGGGCCTCGGGGCTTCGATCAAGGGCCTGCGCATCGGCCTGCCGAAGGAGTACTTCGCCGACGGCATGGCCGATGGCGTGCGTGAACGCATGCTCGCTGCGGTCAAGCAGTTCGAGCAGCTCGGCGCGGTGATCTCGGAGATCTCGCTGCCGAACTCGCCGCTGTCGGTGCCGACCTACTACGTCGTCGCGCCGGCCGAGGCCAGCTCCAACCTCGCGCGCTATGACGGCGTGCGCTACGGCCATCGTGCCGACGGTGCAAAGTCGCTCGAGGATCTGTACAAGCGCTCGCGCGCCGAAGGCTTCGGTGCCGAAGTACAGCGCCGAATCATGATCGGCACCTACGTGCTCAGCCACGGCTACTACGACGCCTACTATCTGAAGGCGCAGAAAGTCCGCAAGCTGATCTACGAAGACTTCAGGCGCGCCTACGAAACCGTTGATCTCGTGCTCGGCCCGACGGCAACGGATGTCGCGTTCAAGCTCGGTGCCAAGACCGACGATCCGGTCGCGATGTATCTCAACGACATCTACACGATCGCTGCAAACCTCGCCGGTATTCCGGCGATGAGCCTGCCTTGCGGATTTGTCGATGGCCTGCCGGTCGGCATGCAGCTGATGGGCAACTTCTTCGACGAGGCGCGTCTGCTCAACGCGGCGCACCAGTATCAGCAGGCGACCGATTTCCACACGCAGATGCCGAAGCCATTTGCATGATCTGAGTTGTAGCGGTGCGATTTTGGACCCACACCATGCGAGGAGGACGGCAATGAAATCTATGCTCAGAATGGCAGGCGCAGGTTCCCTGATCGTCATTGTGGCTGGCCATGCCGTCGCGGCCGAGGCCGGTGTCATGAAGCGCAGGGATACCGAGCGCTGGTTCGGCAAGGACGGCGCCGCAACCGATTACGGCAAGCGTGCAGCGGCCGAACAGGGTCTGCCGCCACTGGTCAGCGGTGTCTGGGTGGAGATGATGCAGGCCGCATCGGCCAAGCTCGTCGACAAGATCTATGTGACGCGCAAGGCACCCTGCGCGACGGTGCAGTTCAAGATCAAGGCAGATGGCACGACGGATCAGTTCGCCGTCGTCACATCGTCGCCCGGCGACGGATATGGAAAGAACGTCGTCCAGTCGATGTTGCACTGGAAGTTTGCACCGGGCCCTGCGGATCGCTGGGAAACAATGGTGGTCGACTTTGAGGAAAGCGACCAGTTGACTGGCTCCAGGCTGGTCCCGGATCTGGCGTGCAGTTCGCTGTCGACACAGGTGACCCACGTGCTGGCCGAAAGCCGCAAGCTGCTGGACAGCCGTCCGCCGGTGTATCCGGGCGATCTGGCCGCCAGCAAGACCGCAGGCTGCGCGACGATACGCTTTACAGTGCGTCCGGACGGTTTGGCCGACGGCTACGAGGTTATCAACTCGGCACCGGGAGAAAGCTTCGTCAACGCGGCTGCACAGACCCTCAATGCCTGGCGTTTCGAGCCGGCCAGGGAAGCGTCGCTCGCCGCTGTGCAGTTCAGTTTTGCCATTGAAGGCAGCACGGCGACGCCGGATTGCGCGTGGCCATTTACGTCTCAGGCGTCAAGAACAGGAATACAGGAATGACGTGGGAAGTTGTCATCGGACTGGAAGTGCATTGCCAGCTCCGTACGCAGTCGAAGATTTTCTCCGGTGCAGCGACGCAGTACGGTGCGGAGCCGAACACGCAGGCCGATGCGGTGACGCTCGGCATGCCCGGCGTGCTGCCGGTCCTCAATGCCACGGCGCTGGAGATGGCGATCAAGTTCGGCCTGTCGGTCGACGCGCAGATTGCCGAGCGCTGCGTGTTCGCGCGCAAGCACTATTTCTATCCCGACCTACCGAAGGGCTACCAGATCTCGCAGTACGAACTGCCGATCGTGTTCAACGGCCATCTCGACGTCGAGCTGCCGGATGGCAAGGGCGGAGTCATCACCAAGCGCATCGGCATCACCCGTGCGCATATGGAAGAGGATGCCGGCAAGTCGATGCATGAGGGCTTTGTCGGCACGTCCGGCATTGATCTCAATCGCGCCGGCACGCCGCTGATGGAGATCGTCACCGAGCCGGATATCCGCTCGGCGGCGGAAGCGGTGGCGTATCTGAAGAAGCTGCACCAGCTCGTCGTCTACCTCGGTGTCTGCGACGGCAACATGCAGGAAGGCTCGTTCCGTTGCGATGCCAACGTCTCCGTGCGTCCCAAGGGCACCGAGAAATTCGGCACGCGCACCGAGACCAAGAACGTCAACTCGTTCCGCTATG
>CAZDPA010000248.1:0-2249 GCA_964507195.1 uncultured Salinisphaerales bacterium
GAAGGCGGGAATCCAGGGAACAGGCGACTACGCTCTCCGCTGTGGATTCCCGCTTTCGAGGGAATGACGAATAAAAGAATTTGGTTCTTTCGGAGACACCCCTTGACGACTCAATGGATGATTTACGGCGCCAACGGCTACACCGGCGAGCTGATCGCGCGTGAAGCCGTACGGCGCGGACTCAAGCCGGTGCTCGCTGCGCGCTCGGCCGACAAGCTCGGCCCGATCGCCAGGGAACTCGGCCTCGAAGCGCGCGCGTTCGGCCTCGATACGTCTGACGCCGTTGCCAACGGCCTGCGCGGCATCGGCCTGGTGCTGCACTGCGCCGGCCCGTTCTCCGCCACGGCGCGGCCGATGATGGAAGGCTGCATCAAGGCCCGCGCGCATTACCTCGACATCACCGGCGAGATCGCCGTGTTCGAGCTCGCGCAGGAACTCGGCGCGCGCGCGAAAGCCGCCGGCGTCGTGCTGTGCCCCGGCGTCGGCTTCGACGTGATTCCGACCGACTGCGTCGCCGCCTCGCTCAAGGCCGCGCTGCCGGACGCAACGCATCTGGCGCTGGGCTTCGATTCACGCAGCGGCTTTTCGCCGGGCACGGCGAAGACCTCGGTCGAAGGCCTGGCCCAGGGCGGCAAGGTGCGCCGTGACGGCAAGTTGGTCTCCACGCCGCTCGCCTACAAGGTGCGCAAGATCGACTTCGGCAACGGCGAGAAGCTCGCGATGACGATTCCCTGGGGCGACGTCTCCACTGCGTATCACAGCACCGGCATTCCCAACATCGAAGTCTTCATCCCCGGCTCGCCCGGCATGATCAAGAACGCGCAGCGCGCGAACTACATCCGTCCGCTGCTTGGTCTTGGCTTCGTGCAGACGCTGATCAAGAACCGCATCGGCAAGTCCGTCAAAGGTCCGGACGAAGCGACGCGCGACAAACTGACGACGCATGTCTGGGGCGAAGCGACCAACGCCAGGGGCGAAACACGCACCGCGCGGATCAAGACCGCGAATGGCTATGCGCTGACGGTGACCGGATCGCTGGCGGTGGTTGATCACGTGCTCAAGACCGCGCCTGCGGGTGGTGCGTATACGCCGTCGAAGCTGGTCGGTGCGGATCTGGTGACGACGTTGCCGGGTTCGGGGGAAATGGTGATCAGCTGAGGTTGAATGAATCGCTCCCTCTCCCCGTTCACGGGGAGAGGGTTGGGGTGAGAGGCGGGGCTCGCGCTGAAGCGGCGTCGCACCGCTCTTTCCCTTACCGGCTGCCCCTCACCCCGGCCCTCTCCCCGCAGGCGGAGAGAGGGAGAACAGCGACCTACGCTTGCTGTGCAGCACCCCAATCCAGCACCCGCTGACTGACAAACTCGCGCTCTATCCCACTCAGCGGATCGACAAAACTCAACGAACGCGCCAACAGCTGCAAAGGCCGGCTGAAATCATCCGCCGCTACTTCCGCACTCAGCGTCGGATAGAACGGATCGTTGACGATGCCCGCCCCGATCGCCGCCATGTGCATGCGCAGCTGGTGCTTGCGCCCGGTGACCGGCATCAGGCGATACAGGCTGTACGCGCCGCGCGTTTCGATGACATCGATCACGCTGTGGCTGTTGGGCTCACCATCGACTTCGCAGCTGAGGAAGAACGGTTCGCCGGTAACCATGCGGCTGCGCCGCTCCAGCGGAAACCTCAGCGACGGCAATGCAGGCGCCAGCGCTTCGTAAACCTTGCTGACCGCGCGTTGCGGAAACAGTGACTGATACGTTGCGCGCGTTTGCGGATTGACCGAGAACATCACGAGCCCGGCGGTGTCGCGATCGATCCGGTGCAACGGCGTCAGCGCCGGCAGATCGAGCGCATGCTTGAGGCGCACCAGCAGCGTCTCCTGCAGATGCCGGCCACTCGGGATCACCGGCAGGAAATGCGGCTTGTCGGCGATCAGCAGATGCTCGTCGCGATACAGTACGGCGGCCTCGAACGGCACTGTGACTTCCTGTGCGAGTTCGCGGTAGTAGCGCACGCGCAGACCCGAGCGATACGGCGTGGTCAGATCCAGCACTGCACCGTGATCATCGAGCACCAGCCCGCGTGCAAAGCGCCCGCGCCATTCGTCGGCGGAGACCGTCGCGAAATGCGCGCACAGGAAGGCGAACACGCTTGCCCACTCGCCCGGCGGCAGTTGCACCGTGCTCGCAGAGACGCCGGCGCGCAGTGGCGGTTTGGATGTCATTTGGACATCCTACGATGCCAAGGCT
>CAZDPA010000248.1:2259-4371 GCA_964507195.1 uncultured Salinisphaerales bacterium
ATTCGCGCTCGCCGGCAGCCGCACGCCCCGGGTTGCACCCGGGCTACAGAGGCATCGGCTGAACTACGGAGCGACGTATGCACAAGAGCAAGCTGGCTGGTTTCATCATCGACTGCAAGACCGAGGATCTGCCTGCCGCGTCTGCATTCTGGGGTGGCGCGCTGGGCATGGAACGGCGCGGGCTCGACGGCAGCGAAGGCGAGAACTACGTGCGTCTGCTCGACGCCCAGCACGGCCTGCACATCGAGGTGCAGAAGGTGTCGCACGACAGTCGCCTGCACCTCGACATCGAGACCGACAACATCGAGGCCGAGGTGCAGCGCCTCGAAGCGCTCGGCGCCAGGCGCGTGAAGAACATCAACACCTGGTGGGTCATGGAATCGCCGACCGGCCAGCGCTTCTGCGTCGTCCGCACACAATCAAAAGACTTCGAGCGCCTCGCGACACAGTGGCCCTGATCAACCGCGTCAGCAGCTTCCCGCCGGTCGCTGCAGCCGATGCGCGCGTGCTGGTGCTCGGCAGCATGCCCGGTGTCGCGTCACTCAATGCACAGCGCTACTACGCCCATCCGCGCAATGCGTTCTGGCCGCTGATGGGGGAGCTGTTCGGCTTTGAAACCCAGCTGGACTACAGCGCGCGACTGGATGCGCTGAAGCAGGCCGGCGTCGCGCTGTGGGATGTACTCGGTCATTGCGAACGCCGCGGCAGTCTCGATGCCGACATCGTCGCGGACTCGGTGATCGCCAACGACTTCGGCCGCTTCTTCAAGGCACACCCGCGGATCGGCAGCGTGTTCTTCAACGGCAATACCGCCGCGCTGGCATTTCGCCGGCACGTATTGCCGACGCTCAAGGCACAGACCCTAGCTTTCCACACCCTGCCATCGACCAGTCCGGCCAATGCCGGCATCAGTCTCGCGCGCAAACGCGCGGCCTGGCAGACGGTTGCCGACGCCGCAAAGGCCTGACCTCTGAATGGGGTTTTTCGCCAAGGGTTCGCCGGTCCCACCACAACCGCGAAACGATAGCTATGTAACTATCTGTTTTTATTGACAGATAACTTGGCCCGTCGCTTGCTCCAATGACTCCCAAAGATTCATTTTCACCGGGAGAAGCGACATGTTGAGAGCAACTGGGGCAGCTCTGATGTTGTGCGGCGCGACCCTCGCGCAGGCCGCCGACATCCATATCGACAGCCATTGCGACTACGAACTGGACCACGAGATCACTCTGAGCGGCGATCGCGTGCGCATCGAGGCCGACGGCCGCACCTGGGACTTCGTCGACGGCGGCATCACGCGCAACGGCAAGGCCCTGAGCCTGAGCGATGCGCAGCGCACGCTCGCCACCGAGTATCACGACGGCATGCAGGCCGTGGTCCCGGCCATCACCGACCTCGCGCTGCGCGCCGCGCAGCTCGGCATCGAGGCCGTTGCGCTCGTCACCGCCGGCCTGTCCGGCGACGACTCGATGATCGACCGCATCATCGAACGCTCTGAGGCGCTGATCCTGCGCCTGCACCAGGAGTTCGATGGCCGCCGCCTGCCCGCCGGTCGCGCACTGCGCAGTCAGGCCATCGACGATGATTTCACCGCGCTCGCCGCCGACATGGCCGGCAACATGGTCAGCAGCGTCGCCTCATTCGTCGGCCAGGCGATCTTCAATCCGGAAGCCGTCGAAGCGCGCGCCGAATATCTCGAACGCATCGTCGAATACCGCATCGAGCGCCGCGCCGCGCCGCTGGAAAGCGACGCCGAGAAAGTCTGCAAGCAGCTGCGCGACCTCGACGAAGTTGAAACCCGGCTCGACCTGTTTGATGTGATCAGAGGCGAGAAGGTGGTTTGAACCTCGTCCGTGTCGAGTGCCTGCGAAGCCGGTGTATCGAGACACCAGAGCCGCAGTAGCCCGGTTTCGCCAAAGGCGAAGCCGGGAAGCATGTCGTGCAAGCCTCCCGGCTTCGCTGCGCGAAACCGGGCTACAGGCTCGACACGGACGGAAGACATTGCAACGAAGGCGCGACAGCTGCGTAGCCCGGATTGCATCCGGGCTACGGTCTGGAATGAGGTGTTGCGCCGAACCCGCCAAGGCGCGACAGTGCCCAGCCCCCCGCACA
>CAZDPA010000249.1:0-3945 GCA_964507195.1 uncultured Salinisphaerales bacterium
TGTTCGCTTCGGCCATCTTGTGCGTGTCTTCGCGCTTCTTGACGGCCGCACCACGATTCTCAGCGGCGTCCATCAGCTCGCCGGCCAGGCGGTTTTCCATGCCCTGCTCGCCGCGCTTGAGCGCTGCGTCAATGACCCAGCGCATCGCCAGCGTCGTGCGGCGGCTGGCACGGACTTCAACCGGCACCTGGTAGGTCGCACCGCCAACGCGGCGGGACTTGACCTCGACCATCGGCGCGACGTTGTCGAACGCGGTCTGCAGATATTCAGCCGGCGCGTCGACCTTCTTCTTGTCGGCAACCTGGCCCAGCGCACCGTAGACGATCTTCTCAGCAACAGCCTTCTTGCCGTCTTCCATCACCATGTTGACGAACTTGGAGACGAGCTGGCTCTTGTACTTCGGATCTGGGAGAACCTTGCGGATTTCCGGTTTACGACGACGCGACATGATGAATTCCTTGTTGGGTCTTCAGGCGCAGGAAATCCGCGCCTTACTCGGGCCTGGGGCCCGTCTTACTTCTTCTTTGCAGCCGTCGAAGCAGCGCCTTCCTTCGGGCGCTTGGCGCCGTACTTGGAGCGGCTCTGGCGACGCTTGTCGATACCCGCGCAGTCCAACGCACCGCGAACGGTGTGGTAGCGGACACCGGGAAGATCTTTAACGCGGCCGCCACGAATCATGACGACTGAGTGCTCCTGCAGGTTGTGGCCTTCGCCACCGATGTAGGAGATGACCTCAAAACCGTTGGTCAGACGCACCTTGCACACCTTGCGAAGTGCGGAGTTCGGCTTCTTCGGGGTGGTGGTGTAGACGCGAGTGCACACGCCGCGCTTTTGCGGCGAGCCAGTGAGCGCCGGCACCTTGCTTTTGGCGACAAGGGTGCTGCGGCCTTTGCGCACTAACTGATTGACTGTTGGCACGTTATGAACTTCCCAGCTTGACAAAGAAAAGACGCACCCTCAGTGAGAGGGCCGTCGGGAAAGGGCGCGCATCATATAGGCCAGCGCAAGCGGAGTCAACGACCGTTCCCGGGCGTCGGACTCCTTACTGCGACAGTCTGCTACGGCTGATGGGCCTGCTTGCGGAACCGGCCACCTGGCCTGCCCCGGACCTGCAAAAAGCCGGACCCCGGCAAACCGGGGGTCCGTGATCTCAAACCAGCGCCGGCCTTACTCCCCGGTGCTTTCTTCTTCGGACTCACTGCCACGGCTGGTGCTGGCTTCAGCCTCGTCGCCGGCGTCACTCGTCATGGCACGGGTGGCCAGACGCTCGCCGGAGTTGGCTTCAAAGCTGCCCGTGCTGCGCAGCGCCGACGCCTGCAGCTCGGCCAGCAGGTTGCCGCCGCGCGACTTGCGCCGCTGGTCGTGGTAAGCCAGACCGGTACCGGCCGGGATGAGACGACCGACGATGACGTTTTCCTTGAGGCCGCGCAGTTCGTCGCGCGAGCCGCGCACCGAGGCTTCGGTGAGCACGCGCGTGGTTTCCTGGAACGAAGCCGCCGAGATGAACGACTCGGTCGACAGCGAGGCCTTGGTGATGCCCAGCAGCTGGCGGTCATACCGCGCACCGCGCTCACCCTTGGCTTCGAGACGCTTGTTCTCGGCCAGCACCTGGAAGATCTCGACCTGCTCGCCCTGGAGGAACTTGGTATCGCCGGTCTCGGTGATCTCGACCTTGCGCAGCATCTGGCGAACGATCGTCTCGATGTGCTTGTCGTTGATCTTCACGCCCTGCAGGCGGTAAACGTCCTGGATTTCCTTGACGAGGTGGTTTGCCAGCGCAACCACGCCCTGCAGACGCAGGATGTCGTGCGGGCTCGGCTCGCCGTCGGAGATGATTTCGCCGCGCGCGACGGATTCGCCTTCGAACACGCGAATGTCGATCCACTTCGGCACCAGGATCTCGACTTCTTCGCCATCCGGCTGAACGATCTTGATGCGCTGCTTGCCCTTGGTCGCGGTGCCGAACTTGATCGTGCCCGAAGTCTCTGCGAGAACTGCCGGTTCCTTCGGCTTGCGCGCTTCGAACAAGTCGGCGACTCGCGGCAGACCGCCCGTGATGTCGCGCGACTTCGAGGCTTCCTGAGGGATGCGCGCAATCGTGCCGCCGATCTTCACTTCGCCGCCGTCTTCGACGGTAATGATGGCCTTGGGCGGCAGGGTGTACGCGGCCGGGATGTCGGTGCCCGCAAACGTCAGCTGCTTGCCCTTGGCGTCGACCAGCATGATCGTCGGCTTGAGGTCCTTGGCCGCGGAACCGCGCGTCTTCGGATCGGTGATGACCAGCGTTGCAACGCCGGTCAGCGGATCGGTTTCGCGGGTCACGGTCAGGCCTTCCGTGAAGTCCTGGAATTTCACGAAGCCGCCGAGCTCGGTGACGATCGGGTGGGTATGCGGATCCCACTTGGCCAGACGCTGGCCACCGGTGACTTCGTCGCCTTCCTTGACGAGGATGGTCGCACCGTAAGGGATCTTGTAACGCTCGCGCTCGCGACCGTTGGCGTCAATCAGGCCGATTTCACCGGAGCGGCTGACCGCCACCAGGTTGCCTTCGGTGTTCTTGACCGACTTGATGTTGTGCACGCGCACCGTGCCGGCGGCGCGAGCGTCAACCCCGTCGGCCGAGGCCGCACGCGAAGCGGCACCACCGACGTGGAAGGTACGCATCGTCAGCTGCGTGCCCGGCTCACCAATCGACTGCGCGGCGATGACGCCGACCGCCTCACCGATATTGACGCGATGACCGCGGGCCAGATCGCGGCCGTAGCAGTTGGCGCAAACGCCGAACGGCAGTTCGCAGGTGATCGGCGAGCGGACCCAGATTTCGTCGATGGAGTTGCGCTCCAGCGTGTCGGCCCAGGCCTCGTCGATAATCGTGCCGGCCGGAATCACGACTTCGTCGGTGCCCGGCTTGTGTGCATCGCGCTGAATCACGCGGCCCAGCACGCGATCGCGCAGGGCTTCGAGAACGTCACCGCCCTCGACGATCGGCATCATCAGGAGACCCTGATCGGTGCCGCAGTCTTCGCCGATGACGACCATGTCCTGCGCAACGTCGACCAGACGGCGCGTCAGGTAACCCGAGTTCGCAGTCTTCAACGCGGTATCGGCCAGGCCTTTGCGGGCACCGTGCGTCGAGATGAAGTACTGCAGAACGTTCAGGCCTTCGCGGAAGTTCGCGGTGATCGGCGTCTCGATGATCGAGCCGTCCGGCTTGGCCATCAGGCCGCGCATACCGGCGAGCTGACGAATCTGCGCCTGCGAACCGCGCGCGCCGGAGTCGGCCATCATGAACACCGAGTTGAAGGACGCCTGATCGACTTCCTTGCCCTCCTTGTTGATGACCTTTTCCTTGCCGATCTTCACCATCATCGCCTTGGCGACGTCGTCGTTCGCACGCGACCAGATATCGATCACGCGATTCTTACGCTCGCCGCCGGTGGTCAGACCCTGGTTGTATTCGACGTCGACTTCCTTGACCTTGGCTTCAGCTGCTTCAAGGATGCCGGCCTTCTCTTCCGGAATAATGATGTCGTCGAGGCAGAAGCTGATGCCCGCCTTGGTCGACATGCGGAAACCGGTGTACATCATCTGGTCCGCAAAGATCACCGTGTCCTTGGTGCCGCTGCGACGGTAGACGTAGTTGATGACGCGCGAGATTTCCTTCTTCGTCAGCGTCTTGTTGACGACGGCGAATGGCACGCCTTCCGGCACGACTTCCGACAGCAGCGCGCGGCCGGTGGTCGTTTCGACCAGGTGATAGATCGCCTCGCCCGCTTCGGTCCAGTCATGCAGGCGAACCTTGATCTTGGCCTGCAGATCGACCTGGCGGTTCTCGTAGGCGCGATGCACTTCGGAAACGTCGGAGAAGATCATGCCTTCGCCGAGCGCGCCGACGCGCTCACGCGACAGCCAGTACAGACCGAGGACGACGTCCTGCGACGGCAC
>CAZDPA010000249.1:3955-4368 GCA_964507195.1 uncultured Salinisphaerales bacterium
CGATGATCGGATCGCCCGACGCCGGCGACAGGATGTTGTTGGTCGACAACATCAGCACGCGTGCTTCCAGCTGCGCTTCGAGCGACAGCGGCACGTGCACGGCCATCTGGTCGCCGTCGAAGTCGGCGTTGAACGCCGTGCAGACGAGCGGATGCAGCTGGATGGCCTTGCCTTCGATCAGGATCGGCTCGAAAGCCTGGATGCCCAGACGGTGCAAGGTCGGCGCACGGTTGAGCAGCACCGGATGTTCCTTGATGCATTCTTCGAGCGAGTCCCAGACCTGGGCTTCTTCGCGCTCGACCATCTTCTTGGCGGCCTTGATCGTGGTCGCGATGCCCAGACGCTGCAGACGCGAGAACACGAACGGCTTGAACAGTTCGAGTGCCATCTTTTTCGGCAGGCCGCACTGGTGC
>CAZDPA010000250.1:0-4302 GCA_964507195.1 uncultured Salinisphaerales bacterium
AGTGCAAGGAAGAAGGAGCGCGGTGTACTGGACGTACACGAGCGAGTTCTGACGCTGCAATGCGCCAAAACGGTCCCGCCCCTTCGGGGTGCCACGGGATTTACGGCCATGCGGCGTTGCGCCCTCCTCATTTGGAACCACCAAACTCGGTCGGTCGCGCCTTGCCTGGCCGCAAATCTCGTGGCATCTCAGCGATCGACATAGCGTTAACAGGCCCTAGGGCACGTAGTCGTAGAGCGGCTTGTTCTTGTCGACGATGTGAACGGTGAACAGCTTCAGCGGACTTTCTCCGACAACCTTGAACCCGCCGTGTCTGACGTCGCGCAGGTTCATCACGGCCGCCCCGGTCGGCAGGTTCGTTGGCGCCTTGCCCGCGATCTCGATCGAAGCGCCCTGAACGACATACGCGGCTTCGATGCCATGATGGACGTGAAAGTCGATGCGCTCACCCGGCTTGTACTCTGCGACGGACGCAATCACTTCCATGTGCGGCGCGCCTGAAAGTTCCGCACGCTGTTGTTCCACGCGCTGCGGCGAATCGCCGGCGGGTTGTGCGACGAGGCCCGTCGCAAAGCCGATGCCGAACAGGGCAAGGCCGATGCCTGCCGACAGACCGGTTGCTGATTTCATGCGGAGCTCCTCGAAGTGCGCGAAGCAGGCCCTATACGCTCACGGACTCGGTGATCTCATCGCCGATCCTGATCATGCCGCCGCTCAGGATTCTGCACCGAAGCCCGCCGCGATGGACAAAGAACCGGACCACTTCGGGGTGTGTGCGCTGCGCGAAGGTCGCACAGGGCTCGCAGAGCTCCAGGCCTTCGAGCTCCACGGTGCCGACCATGAAGCGCTTCCCGCACAGCGGGTTCAACGGGATGCCCACAGTGACCAGATTGCGGCGCGGATCGTCTGGGCTCAGTGCAAGTCCGGATGCCTGTGCAAACGCCTCGATGTTCTCGAGCTCGATCAGGGTCAGCTGATAGTCGGGCGACTTGCGGTTGCGCGCATCGGCGTAGCGGTCTCCGGCGAGCCCGCACTCGGCAAGGGCTTCGACCTCGGCCAGCGCAAGCATCGGTGCGCCGCGCTGCAGGGCAATGAAGATGTGCTGAATGTGGCCGGTCGGCATGTCAATCCGATGACGCATGAGGAGGAAACGCCTGATGCTGCGGCGCATCCCCGCCAATCTGATCCCACGGCGCCTTGGACCCGACGAAGAGGTGCATCTCGATCTGCACCCCCGGGTCGCCGTCCACGCTGCCGAGCGTTACGCCGTGCACTTGTCCTGCAGCGGTGCCACACAGCGTGCTGCCGCAGTTGCGGCAGAAGCACAGGCCCCATCCGGGCGTTGTCTCGTAATGACTCAGGTGGTCTTCTCCGGAAAGCCACGAGAACGAACCGGGCTTCACCTCCGCGTATGCGGAGCCGGTGCCACTGAATGCCTTTCTGCAGCGGGAGCAGTGACAGCTGCGTCCCGGTCCCAGCGCAGCGTCAATCTGATAGCGAACGCGCCCGCAAAAGCAGCCACCTGTGATCACGATCTGTCCCGGTCCAGTAGTCTTGCGCCCAGTTGCGAGCCTGTTCATGGCTTGCGTGAGGTGAGGTTGGAAGCCATCTGTCGAACCTTCTGCAGCCACTGCTTCGCCCACAGGAACTCCGTTGCCAATATCGACAGACCAAGCGGAATGACGAGGAACGCGGGCCCAGGCAAGACGATCAGTGCAATACCGATCAGCGTCACGGTGCCGCCAATGATGGCGATCACGATGCGCTTGGCAGCCCGGTAAGTCAGAGGGTTCTTCATTAAAAGCGGTGTCTTCCGTGACGTGACTGTGCGACTGCTACGCCTTCCCCAAGGCGCTGAGCATCGACCAGGCAAACGGCTGCAGCATGTGCGCGACCGAGCTCATGGCGATGACCAGCAGGATCGGCGACCCGGCGATCTGGGCGGATTCCGCGAAGCTCAGTTTCGGTTGCACGATTCGCCCCACGATCCAGTGTGCGCCGAACCAGAAGAGCGGCGCTGCAGTGAACAGGAGGATGTAGAACACCGCCAGTCCTTCCATGCCCGATGTCCCGCGCGCCGGGATGATGGCGATCGCCGCCGTCACCAGCGCGATCGGAATGGTCCAGATCCGCACCGCCAGCCACGCACCGCCCTTGTCCATCCGGGCGAAGTGACGGCGCTCCCAGCGCAGCATGAACACCAGCGCCACGATGCACAGCAGACCAAACAGCACCAGCAGATACGAGAATGGATGCACGTGTATCTCCTTCACTCGCCGAGCGTCGCGGAATCACGCTGATTGATGCTGCCTGCCTGCAGATCAGAACTTCGCCTTGGCCACGTAGACGATCTTCTCCACTCGTCCATCCTTGAACCAGTACACCACTCCGTTATCCGTGTCGAACAATGTACTGCCGATCCGCTTGGCCTTCGGCGTGCGTTCCACGTCGCTGAAGGATGCGCCAATGGAGTGCCCGTTCACATCCTGGAAAAGCGGATCGTAGATGATGATCGAATCGACGAAACCGGAATCGTCCCTGATCGTCACATCGAAGTCGCGGTACCGATACCGGACATTGTTGCTGTTGGCCTGCTTGGATCGGGGCTCGCCGAACAGATCGATGACGTCCGGAAGCGTCGATCTCCCCGCCTCGATCCCTTCGTAGGAAGAAGAATAGCTATGGACGGACCGGGCTTCGACAACCGCCGATGCACACAACAGAGCGAAGACAAGAACGCTTCTGCTCATATCAGCGATGCGTCGCGATAGCCTGATCGTGTGCATTCTTTTTTACCTGTAAGGCTCTGTTGGAACGCGTTACCTCAAACCCGCAGGGAGCCGCGGAAACCTCTTGCAGCGTAGTACGACTCTGCGCCGTTGTGATAGACGAAAACAGTCTTGTAACGGCAGTCGCAGAAGACCGCGCCGCCCAGCTTCCTGATGCCGGGCGGTGTGAGCACCCAGCTCGACGTCTTGGTGTCGAACTCGCCGAGTTTCTGTAGCTCCCGATACTGCGCTTCCGTCAGCAGCTCGATGCCCATCGCGGCCGCCATGTCGACGGCGCTGTTGGCCGGCTTGTGCTCCTTGCGGGAGTTCAGCGCTTCGCGGTCATAGCAGATGCTTCTGCGGCCTTTTGGACTTTCCGCCGAACAATCATGAAAGATGTACTCACCCGTCTTCTGGTCATAGCCGACGACATCCGGCTCCCCGCCGGTCTTCTCCATTTCGTCGAGCGCCTTCAGCTTTTCAGGGCTGGCTTCGAGTCTGGCCTGGACTCCGGCCCATGCAAGTCCCTTGTGGCGGCCCATGTTTTCTTCGAACCGGGCGCGCAATGCGCTGAGCAGTTCCTCACGCTGTTTGGTCTTCATGCGGACTCCGCTTTACCAGTTGTTTGGACAATATCGATACCCCTGCACCCGATCGCATGCGCTTCAGTTGAATAGCCAGCGTTTGATCAGCTTCGTGTAGCGAGGCATGACGACATACACCATCAGGAACACGACTGTGCCGGTGACTGCGAACGTCGTCAGAAGATGGTTGTCCGCAAGCGACAATCGCTCGAGAACGGGGACGACAATCATCGGCACTCCCAGAACCAGAGGATAGATCGCGGACCATGTGATCAGGTACTGCTTCCAGCGTACCGGGACCTGCGCCTTGGCGCCGGGCGGCGTGAACCAGAAGTCCAAGCCGCTGCTGATAAAGAAGTCGTCACCTTTCACGAAAAGGGGTTGCGCCTTCTCAACGAGGCGCATGCGTGTGGGCGACTCAATCCATGCGCGCAGATTGGTTTCTGTATCGAATCGGATAATAACGGTGTATGTCGCGGTCAATCCAGGGATCGGTCGGACGATATGCCAGTCCAGATGTCCTGGAGATGACCTGCATAGCGGCGCGATCTCACTGAGCCATTCCTCATATTGCGCAAGCTTGTCATCGCGCACCCTATGCGTGATGACTGCCGTCGCTCCTTTCTCAGTTGTCCGTTCAGTAGCCAAGTTCAAATTCCCATGTGTCGCGATCCATGCGCCAACGCACCCGTTCGGCTGCGACCCAGCCGGAGGGCCGAAGGCAAGGACGTTGGCTGGAATGATCGCCAGACCGCGGTGAGCCGAACCTGCCCGCATTCACCAGATTCACGTGCTGCCTCGCGCGCCAGAGCGTGATGGTCCTCCAGCCCAGCTCATAGGCGCCCCGCTTCGAAATTCGAGCCTGAGACGCCCGTTGCCGTTGACCCAGATCGGGCTCGACTTGAATGAGGTGTCAGGCGCCACGCCGCATAAAGTACTCATGAGCGTCC
>CAZDPA010000251.1:0-4283 GCA_964507195.1 uncultured Salinisphaerales bacterium
CCCGTCCTATGCGTAACTGGATCTATCGACCGATTGTTGAAGGCCAGGCTTCGCGGCAGGCGCATGCCGACCTGCCGCCGGGCACAGTCGAGCGCGAGTTGGGCAAGGAAGGTTTCTTCGGCCCGGCGACGCACATGATCCATCCGCGCCCACCGACCGGCTGGACGCACTGGGAAGGGCCGCTGCGGCCGCGCGCGTTTGATTTGACCAGACTCGATACGCCTGCCGCCACACCGTGGGCGGCATCGGCCATCCTGCACAACGCCCATGTGCGCATCCGCTACTGGCAGTGCGCAACCAGCATGGATACGTTGGTGCGCAACGCGGACGGCGACGAGCTGCTGTTCCTGCACGCCGGCAGCGCCGACTTCTTCTGCGACTACGGGCATCTGAGCCTTGCCAGCGGCGACTATCTCGTCGTGCCGCGCGGCACGATGTGGCGCATCGAATGTGCCGCGACTACGCAGTGGCTGCTGATCGAAGCAACGGGATCGAGCTACCAGCTGCCGGACAAAGGGCTTGTCGGCGAACAGGCAATCTTCGATCCGGCGATGCTCGACTATCCGCGCCTCGACGAAGCCTTCGTTGCCCAGCAGCACGGTGCGCAGGTGGCGCGCGAATGGCGTGTCAGCATCAAGCGCGGTCAGCAACTCTCGACTGTGACCTATCCGTACAACCCGCTCGACGCGCTGGGCTGGCACGGTACGCTGATGCCGGTGCGGATCAACGTCCGTGACATCCGCCCGCTGATGTCGCATCGCTACCACCTGCCGCCATCCGCGCACACGACTTTCGTCGCCCACCGCTTTGTCGTCTGCACCTTCACGCCGCGGCCGTTCGAAACCGATCCGGGCGCCCTCAAGGTGCCTTTTTTCCATAACAATGACGACTACGACGAGGTACTGTTCTATCACGCGGGGGATTTCTTCTCGCGCGACAACATCCATCCCGGCATGATGACGCTGCATCCCTGCGGGTTCACTCACGGCCCGCATCCCAAGGCCCTCAACAACATGCTGACGCCGAAGAAACCTGCGACCGACGAATATGCCGTGATGATCGACGCGCGCGATGCGCTGGACGTCGATGAGGCCGCAAGCGGCGTCGAGTGGGGCGGCTACCACCAGAGCTGGGCAACGACCCAAAAAGAATGAAGCTCGCGACCCAAAAGAATGGTAGCCGCGACGGCCAGCTGGTCATCGTCTCGCGTGATCTCAGCCGCTGCATTGCGGTGCCGCAGGTTGCAGCAACGCTGCAGGATGCGCTCGACCGCTGGGACGAAGTCCGCCCGCAGCTGCAGATGATCTCGGACCGCCTCAACAAGGGCGGCTACGCCGAAGACGCCAGCGAGTTCCACGCGATCGACTGCCGCTCACCATTGCCGCGCGCCTACCAGTGGGCGGATGGTTCTGCATACGTCAACCACGTCGAGCTCGTGCGCAAGGCGCGCGGTGCCGACATGCCGCCGAGTTTCTGGACCGATCCGCTGATGTATCAGGGCGGCAGCGACAGCTTCTTAGATCCGATGGGGCCGATCGAAGCGGCATCGGAAGAATGGGGTATCGATCTCGAAGCCGAGATCGCGGTGATCACCGGCGATGTGCCCATGGGTATATCGCTCGAAGCGGCGGCTGCAGCGATCCGCCTGATCATGCTGGTCAATGACGTGTCTCTGCGCAATCTTATTCCAGCGGAGTTAGCGAAGGGCTTCGGCTTCTTTCAGGGTAAACCTTCATCGGCATTCTCGCCGGTGGCGGTGACGCCAGACGAACTCGGTGCGAACTGGGATGGCAAGCGCGTCAGCCTGCCGCTGCTGTCGAGCATCAACGAGCAGCCGCTCGGTGCGCCGCAAGCCGCCACCGACATGACTTTCGATTTCCCGACGCTGATCGCCCATGCGGCAAAGACCCGGCCGCTCGCCGCCGGCAGCATCATCGGCTCCGGTACGGTGTCGAACCGCGGTGCCGACGACGGACCCGGTACTTCGATCAACGATGGTGGCGTCGGCTACTCGTGCCTCGCCGAACTGCGCTGTGTCGAGACTTTGCTGCACGGCAAGCCGCGCACGCCGTTCCTGCGCTTCGGCGATCAGGTCCGTATCGAGATGCGCGACCAGCATGGCGAATCGATCTTCGGTGCGATCGAGCAGGTTGTGGCGCGCTACAGGAAATAGTTTTCTCGTTGGGGATCAGCATGCTCACGCTCTACGCTTACTGGCGCTCATCGGCGAGCCACCGCATCCGCATCGCGCTCAATCTCAAGGGCGTGCCGTACCAGATCGTGCCGGTGAACCTGGTCCGTGATGGCGGCGAGCAGTTCTCCACCGAATACCGCGCGGTCAATCCGCAGGCGCGCGTGCCGATGCTGGTCGACGGTGAATTCAAGGTCAACCAGTCACAGGCAATCCTCGAATACCTGGAATCACGCTATCCGAATCCGGCGCTGGCCCCGACCGATCCGCAGCAACTCGCGCGCGTCCGCGCGTTCTGCCTGACGATCGCCGCCGACATCCAGCCGCTGCAGAACCTGTCGGTGCTCAATTATCTGAGCGGCACGCTCAAGGTTGACGATGCGCAGCGCAGCGCCTGGCTCAAGCACTGGATCACGCGCGGCTTGAGTGCACTCGAAGACGAACTGCGCGGTGCGCCCGATACGCCGTTCGTGTTCGGCGAGCTACCGGGCTGGGCAGATTGCATGCTGGTGCCGCAGGTCTTTGCCGGCCAGCGTTTTGGCTGCGACGAATCGCTCTATCCGCGGCTTGCGCGCGTAGCGGCGCATTGCGCGACCCTGCCCGCCTTCCAGCGCGCGCATCCGAGTCAGCAGCCGGACGCGCAAGCGGGCTGATCTGCGGGGCAGACCGCGCCGTGCCGGATTTTTGTCGGCGGGCTTCCCAAAGGCTCATGTTGTGAGCCTTTGCATCCATATTCTGCGCATGACACTTGCGGCCGTCTGGCTGCTGAAAACTGCCGGTGAGGCTTGCGCAATCTCCGGTTCAGGGATGAGGTCTCAGAGTTGCAGTGTCGGAAGCTGACGGCATCCAGTGTCGCAGCCGTCTCGATACGAACGGAGTCTGCCATGAGCAAGGATTCGAACAAGCTACCGCTGCAGTACAGCAAGAGCGGCTCGCGCGCGCTTGCGCTGCAGCAGATTGCCGACGTGCCGCCCCGCAACGATGTTCGCGTCTACGGCAAGACCTTTGCCGGTGACGAGCCCGTCGTCCGCGAGCTGGTTGGCCGGATTCATGGTTCCACCAGTTATCGATCCGACGATCTGCGGGTGTCGATCCAGCGCAACAGCGCCTTTCAGGGCAGCGACAACTACAACAGCGTCTTCTCGTTCGACGTCGAGCGGGTATACATCACCTACCGCGATGATCGCGGCATGCGCCACTTCGAGGTGAGTTGCAATGCATTGCGCGCGCAGATCGGCGCGATCATGGCGCTCGACGACAACGCCGCGCATGCAGTGCTGATCTGCATTGTGCAGGCCCAGCTTGGCGGTGCCGGCTACGGGTACCTGAACGCGCGCCACGACTACGAGCGCGCCTACATCGATGGACGCCTCAGGAAGAAGAAAGTGCGCGGTACCGACAGCTACTCGATCTTCATCGAGGCGATTCCGCGCGCGCTTGCCGCGGCCGCCTGATCTAGACCGAACGCTGCGGGCGACCTGCTCGCAGGGTTTTCAAATCGTCGGCATGCCGCAGGCGGTACTCGCGGCGCAGCTGTGCTTCTTCGTAACGATGGCGTTCCACATCGCTTTCCGGCAGCACCGGTGGCACCCGCCGCGGTGAGTTGTCTGGATTGACCGCGACGAATGTCAGGTAGGCGGTGAGGATCTGCCGCCGTGCACGGCCGCCAATCGCCTCCGCCTCGACGCGACAGCCGACTTCCATCGACGTGTTCCACGCGCGATTGACCGAGCAGTTGAAGACCAGCACATCGCCGCCCTTGGCGGGCGCGATGAAATGCACGGCGTCGACGCTGACGGTGACGCAGACGCCGCCGGCATGGCGGTCGGCGGCCACACTGGCGAAGCGATCCATCTGCGCCATGATCAGGCCGCCGAACACCGTGTTGTTCGAATTCAGGTCATTCGGGAACACCATGTAGACCTGTTCGCTGACGACGGAGTGCGACACGGGCAGGGCAATGCTGGGATCGTGAAAAGACATGGATGGCTCGCTGGGTGCTGATGGGACATTGTTCCATAGCGGCGGCAGGCTCGGGCTTTTGCGCGGGTCTCTCGATACACCTGCTTCGCAGGCACTCGATACGAACGGA
>CAZDPA010000252.1:0-4261 GCA_964507195.1 uncultured Salinisphaerales bacterium
GTTCATGCGCAGGGAACGATCCTGCAGCGTCTCACCGAAAAGACGCCCCTCACCCCAACCCTCTCCCCGCGCGCGGGGAGAGGGAGTAGACCTTTCGAAGCGGGAAAGCGCAGCGTATCCGGCCGTTCGTCACTCCAGCTCGCTCAACTCCGAAGCCGCCGCCGCCGCTTCCGGCCCCGGCGCGAACAGATGCTTGCGCAGCTGGCGCGTGAAGAACTCGGTCTGATCGGCAACCGCTCGCTCGAAGCCTTCGCCGACGTAGATCTCGAAGTGGCCGATGTCGTAGCGCTTGACCTCGGCGCGGCTGCCAGCCTTCACCGCCGTGCGCTCGGCCGCTGAAGGCGGCGCAACGGAATCCTTCTGGCAGATGCAGATCAGGATCGGGCAGGGCAGCTGCTCGGCCTTGGTCACCGGGCGGTACAGCGGGAACTCCAGCATCCACGCCGCAGTGAGTGTATTGCTCCAGCCGGCGGGCACGATCGCGCTGTAACCCGGCATTGCATCTTCGCTGGTCATCACCGCCAGATCGCCGGGCGCGCCAATGATCGGAATCAGATGACGACGGCCGCCGATGATGCCCAGCGCATCCCAGCAGGCATGCGCGGTCAGGCGCAGTGCCTGGATCGGGCCGGCATAGCTGAAGATGTTCATGAACGCGGCGAGGCCGTCCATCATCGGCCCCTGCGCACTGACCGCGCACACGCGGCCGTCCTCGGCAGCGGCGGTGACGACATGGCCGCCGGAGAACGAGCTGCCCCACAGTGCAATGCGATCGGCATCGACGCCGTCGATTGCGCGGGCATAGGCAATCGCGTTGGCCCAGTCGTCGAGCTGCGCACGGATGCTGAAGCGCTGGCGCGGCTCGCCGTCGGATGCGCCGAAATGGCGGTAGTCAAATACCAGCACATGCAGGCCGGCTTCCGCGAAACGCTCGGCATAGGCATCGAGTCGCGCGCCACGCGTGCCGCCGAGACCATGTGCCATGACGACGCAGGGCGTGCTGTTGCCATGCTTCATCGAGTCGTTGGCGGGCGGGAAGTGCGCGCCGCGCACCGTCGTGCCGTGACTGGAGAACTCAACGGGGATCGGATCTGCGCTCATCGTCGTTCCGGGACTGATCGAGGCCGCCATGTTCGCATGGCTCAGGTCTGGATACACGACGCCCCTCTCCCCTCGCGGCAGAGGGGCCGGGGGAGAGGGGTGGGAAATATTTCACAAGTCTTAACCCCTTTTCCGGATTGGCCCCGTTCTACAGGTATCACCCCCACCGAGAGCGGTCATGAAACGAGCAAAGATTCATCTGATGTCTGGCGTTGCCCTGCTGGTTGTCGCCTGTGCCCAGACCGTGGTGCAACCGCCGGAAGGCGACCAGCAGCCACTGGTGCAGGTCGAGCCGGTCCTGCCCGAGGAGGCACAGCCGCATCGTGTCGATGAGGGGCTGATCGACCAGTCCACCGTTGCCAGTGGCGCGATGGTCGAACGCAGGGAGCGCGAACTGGGCCGGGCAAAGGCCGAGTCATACAAGCGCCTGCAGGCGGCGCCGATGGCGGCTGATGCGATGGGCATGCCCTCAGTGTCGATGGTCCGGCAGATGCCGATGCCGATGGAGCAGAACCGCGAAAACTACGCGCACTTCGACGACAGCGGTCTGCTGCTCGCGGCCGAGCAACCGGTTTCGACCTTCAGCATCGACGTCGACACCGGCGCCTACAGCAATGTGCGGCGCCTGCTGCGCGCTGGCCAGTTGCCGCCGGAAGACGCGGTGCGTGTCGAGGAGCTGATCAACTATTTCGACTACGCCTATGCGCCGCCGGCGAACACCGCCACGCCGTTCTCGACCCAGGTCGAGATCGCGCCGACGCCGTGGAATCCGCAGACGCGCCTGATGCGCATCGGCCTGCAGGGCTGGAAGCCGGCGGGTGAACTGCCGCCGTCGAACCTGGTGTTCCTGCTCGACGTCTCGGGTTCGATGAACGACCCGGACAAGCTGCCGCTGGTGCAGTCGGCGCTCAAGCTGCTCGTCAACGAAATGTCGGCGCGCGATCGCATCAGCCTTGTCGTCTATGCCGGTGCCTCGGGCGTCGTGCTTGAGCCGACACCAGCGAACCAGACTGCGAAGATCTCGGCCGCGATCGATCGCCTGAGTGCAGGCGGCAGCACCAACGGCGGCGCCGGTATCGAACTGGCGTATGCGATGGCCCAGCAGGGCTACATCAGGGGCGGCATCAACCGCGTGATGCTGGCGACCGACGGCGACTTCAATGTCGGCACCGTCAGCTTCGAGCAGCTCAAGGACATGGTCGAGCAGCGCCGCAAGACCGGCATCGCGCTGTCGACGCTGGGCTTCGGCAGCGGCAACTACAACGATCATCTGATGGAGCAGCTCGCCGATGCCGGCAACGGCAACTACAGTTACATCGACAGTCTCGCCGAAGCCCAGCGCGCGCTGGTGCATTCACGCGCTGCGACACTGCAGACGATCGCCAAGGACGTCAAGATCCAGGTCGAGTTCAATCCGGCCGTGGTCTCCGAGTATCGCCTGATCGGCTATGAAAACCGTGCCCTCAAGCGCGAGGACTTCAATAACGACAGGATCGATGCCGGCGAGATCGGTGCGGGGCACAACGTCACCGCGCTGTACGAGATTGCGCTGGTCGGCAGCGGGGGTCTGCGCAACGATCCCTTGCGCTATGGCCAGTCGGAGCGTGCCGCGCCGGTCGCACAGGAGCTGGCTTTCCTGCGCCTGCGTTACAAGGCACCGGACGGCGACACCAGCAAGCTCATCGAACGCCCGATCCTGCGCAGCGAGATCAAGCCGACGCTTGCCGGGACCAGCGCCGACTACCGCTTTGCCGCCGCCGTCGCCGGCTTCGGACAATTGCTGCGCGGCGGCCGCTACACTGAGCACTACAGCTACGCCGATGTCGCTGATCTGGCCCGCGCCGCGCGCGGCGCCGACGATCACGGCTGGCGCGGCGAGTTCGTGCAGCTGGTCGACCTGGCGCGCAGTCTCAGCGCCAGTGTGCAGAGCGGCAGCGCGGACCCTACGGAACTGCAGGGGAGTGCACATCGCTGTGGAGCAGGGCAGCCTAGCGGTCAGCCGGTCGAGCGTTGCGGATGAACCGCGCGACGCACAGCTGATGCTGGCCTATGCCGGCGGCGATATGGCGGCTTTCGGGCTGCTGTATCGCCGTCACAAGGACCCGCTGTACCGCTACTTCCTGCGCCATGTCGATCCTGCCGACGCCGGTGAGCTGTTCCAGGATGTCTGGAAGAACCTGGTGCAGGCGCGCGGCCAGTACCGGGAAGACGCACCGTTTGCCGCCTGGCTGTTCCGCATCGCGCACAATCGCCTGATGGACCACTACCGCCAGGCGCGACCCACCGACGAAGTGCCGGAAGACCTGCCGGCACCGGCTGACGGCCAGCCACAGATGCAGGCCGAACGCGCGGATACCGCACGCTGGTTGCTGGCGGCGCTGGCGCAACTGCCGAGCGAGCAGCGCGAGATCATCGTGCTGCGCGAAGAGCGCGACCTGAGCCTCGAAGAGATCGCGACGATCCAGGGCGTCGGCCGTGAAACGGTGAAGAGCCGATTGCGTTACGCACTGGCGAAGCTGCGGGAGGTGCTCGATGAGCGCTGAATCTGATCAACGGCAAGCCGATCTCGAACGAGCGGAACGCGAGATGCAGCGCTATCTCGGCGGCGACTCGCCGCTCTCCGAAAAGTATCGCGCGCAAAGCCGTGAGATTACGCCGCCGCATCTCGACAGTGCGGTGCTCGCTCATGCGCAGGAGCAGTTGCAGTCGGCGTTTGCCACGCACCGCAGCCACGCCCTGCGGCGCCGGCACCGGCGCTGGGCAGTTCCTCTGGCAACCGCGGCGACGATGCTGGTGGGTCTCAATCTGGTCTGGCAGCTGCGCGAGCAGGCGGTGCCGACGGTTGCATCCACGGCGCCCCTCCAGCAGGAAGAGCTTCATGCACCGGCCGCGCCCGCCGGAAACTTGGCACGTGCCGAACCGCAGGCGATGAAGGAACAAGGCGAGGCGGAGGTCGGGCGCCTGCAATCAGAAACGAAGGCCGGGTCCGAGCCCCGACGCCGCGCGCCGCCTGAAGCAGCGGCTGCGGGAGGCGCTGCACCGGAAGCGGCAGTCAGCGCCGACGCGCCAGCGCCCGCTGCGCAGGCCATGCAGGCACCGGCGATGACGGATGTACCGAGCGAGTCCACTGCAAAGCGCGCGCCGATGGAATTCGACGAGA
>CAZDPA010000253.1:0-4212 GCA_964507195.1 uncultured Salinisphaerales bacterium
GTACACCGCGCTCCTTCTTCCTTGCACTGCGCCAAAACGGTCTCCGTCTCAGCGATCGCCATAGCGTTAACAGGCCCTAGCGCTGTGAACCATTCCATTGTTTTCCGATCGTTGATGGCTGCCCGCCGCCTTGCTGCGCTGGGGCTTGTGCTGTGCCTGGCCGCCTGTGCCGGCAGTGAAGGCCAGCGCCGTGTCTGGGGCGATGAAGACCCCGGCGTGCTGGTGCTGCCGCCGGGCTCGACGCCGCCCCCGAAGGCATCCGACCACGGTGGCGCCGCAGAACCGGGCGTAGAACCGGTCGAGGGCGGTGGCGCGCCCTTTCCGGTCTATCCAAGCAGTGCCGAGGAAATCAGTGGCGCCGCGGTGACTTCGCTGATGCGTCAGGCGCGTGCCGCACTCGATGCCGGCCAGCCGGCGCAGGCAGCCGCGCCACTGGAGCGCGCACTGCGCATCGAACCGCGCAATTATTTCGTCTGGTCGCTGCTCGGCAAGTCCTATCTGGCGCAGAAGAACTACAGCCAGGCCGACAACATTGCCAACAAGTCCAATGCACTGGCGCGCGGCAACATCTACGTCGAGATCGAGAACTGGACCACGATCGCGGCAGCGCGTGCCGCGATGGGCGATGCCGCCGGTGCGGATGTCGCCCAGCAACGTGTCTCGGCCCTGCAGCAAAGGCTGAACGGCGCGACGCCGCGGTGATGTGCGCATGAGTGAGCGGCGCGGCGCAGACTCCACCGCCGCAGCTTTGCTGGGGCAGGGTGGCCTGCTGGCCGACAGCATCGACGGTTTTGCGCCGCGTGCGGTACAGCAGCAGATGGCGACGGCCGTCGAGCAGGCGCTCAAGAAAAGCCAGACCCTGATCGTCGAGGCGGGCACCGGCACCGGCAAGACTTTTGCCTATCTGGCGCCTGCAATGCTGTCCGGCAAGCGCACGGTGATTTCCACCGGGACGCGCACGCTGCAGGACCAGCTGTTTCATCGTGACCTGCCGCGCGTGCGTGATGCGCTGTCTGCGCCGGTGCGGCTTGCCCTGCTCAAGGGGCGTTCCAACTACCTGTGCCTGTACCGCATGAAGCGAGCGCGGACCCTGCCGGCGCTGCGGCCTTCGTACGATCTGCTGCGCACGGTGGAGGACTGGGCGCGGCGTACCGGTACCGGTGAGATATCCGAGCTCGGCGAGTTCCGCGAAGATACGCCGCTGACGCGGCAGATCACCTCGACCGCCGACAACTGTCTCGGCAGTCGCTGCGATGACTTCGAGAAATGCCATGTCGCGCAGGCACGGCGAAATGCGCAGGCTGCGGACATCGTGATCATCAATCACCATCTGCTGTTTGCCGACTTCACGCTCAAGGAACAGGGTTTCGGCCAGATCCTGTCCGGTGCCGACGCCGTCATCGTCGACGAGGCGCATCAGATGCCGGAGCTGGCGGCGCAGTTCTTCGGCACGCGCGTGTCGACGCGTCAGCTGCAGGAGCTGGCGCGGGATGTGCTGCTCGAGGCGCAGAACAGCGGCGATCTGCCGCAACTCGCCGAAGGCACGCAACGTCTGTCCGCAGACGTGACTTTGCTTGAGCAATGCTTCGTGCCGGGACAGCAGCGTCAACCGCTGCAGCGTTTCGTCGCCAATTCCTCGGCGCAGATCGCCACCGAACGCGTGCAGCAGTCGCTCGATGAGATCTTCGACATCCTGCGTCCGCTTGAAGAACGCAACGCAGAAATGTCGGCGGCGCTCGAACGCACGATGCAGCTGCGTGATCGCTGGCGTCATGTGCTGTCGGTTGCAGATGAGCGCTTGTCGAACGAAGTGCGCTGGGTCGAGCCGATGCTGCGCGGCGGCAGCATCAATGCCACACCGATCGAACTCGCCGATGGTTTCCGCCGCATGCGTGAAACCTACCCGGGTGCGTGGGTGCTGACTTCGGCAACGCTCGCTGCCGGTGACGACTTCGGCCATTACACGCGCGAGCTGGGCCTGGAAGATTCGACGACACTCAAGCTTGACAGCCCCTTCGACTATGCGAAGCAGGCGCGCCTGTATCTGCCGCGCGGCATGCCGGAGCCGAATGCGCCGGGATATGCCGAAGCGGTTGCCGCTGCGGCGCTGCCGGTGATTCGCGCCTCGGGCGGCGGTGCGTTCGTACTGTGCACGAGTCATCGGGCGCTGCGCCTGATCGCACCGATTTTGCGTGCGCAGCTCGATCTGAAAGTGCTCGCACAGGGCGAGGACGGTCGCTCGGCCTTGCTTGATGCCTTTACCGCCGATGGCAACGCGGTGCTTGTCGGCACCAGCAGCTTCTGGGAAGGCGTGGATGTGCGCGGCCAGGCGCTGCGTGTCGTGATCATCGACCGCCTGCCATTCACCGCGCCGGGCGATCCGGTGTTCGAAGCCAAGCTCGACGCAATCCGAGCGCGCGGCGGCACGCCGTTCTTCGATCTGCAACTGCCCGAAGCGATCGTTGCGTTGCGCCAGGGTGTAGGCCGCCTGATCCGCGATCCAGCCGATCGTGGCCTGCTGATGCTGTGCGACCCACGCCTGACCAACAAGGGCTACGGCAAGCGCGTGCTCTCAGCGCTGCCGACGATGCCGGTGATCAGCGATCTGCGCGAGGCCTGCGACTGGATGAGCGAGATTCGCGAAGACGCAGTGCTGGCCGATGTCGGAAGGACTCGATGACGATGAATCTGCTCGCCGTCGATACCGCCACCGAAGCCTGCTCGGCGGCACTGTTGATTGACGGGCGCGTCCTCGCGCGTTTCGATGTTGCCGGGCGTACGCACACCGAGCAGCTGATGCCGATGGTGCTGGGCCTGATGGCCGAGGCCGGAATCTCGTTCGTCCAGCTGGACGCCTATGTCTGCGGTGTCGGTCCCGGCAGCTTTGCCGGGGTGCGCATCGGCGTTGGCTATGTCAAAGGCCTGGCGCTCGCTGTCGAGCGGCCGGTGCTGGGCGTGTCGTCGCTCGCGATGCTGGCGGCGTCCGCACTGCGGGTTGACCCGCAGGCCAGGGTGATCACCGCGATCGATGCGCGCATGGATGAAATCTATCTCGCGCAGTACCGTGGCGATGCGCACGGACAGCCGGAGCTGATCGGTGCGGAGCAGGTCTGTCCGCCTCAGCGCGCATCGATCGAGCGGGTCGATGGAGGTCCGGTTGTTGGCGTCGGTACAGGCTGGCAACGCTATAGCGCTGAGTTGCGGCTTGCGCTGCAGCTCCAGCCCGAACGGGTCGACGAACGGGCCTTGCCGATGGCCGAATCGGCCATACATATCGCTTTGCCGGTGCTCAAGGCTGGCGGCGGATTGAACGCCGACGACTTGCAACCGGTCTATCTCCGCAACAAGGTCGCACTGACCCTGGTCGAGCAGCAGGCGAATCGCAGGAAGCCCTGAAGCAGGCCGACCTCGGAACGCTGGAGATGCCTGGCCGATTCAGGCAAACTGCGCGTCCTTCGCGGCCAGGTAACACGCCGTCGAGTCTATGGTGGCCCGTGCCGGCCCTCCGCGACAGCAAACCGTGAACCCCGCCAGGCCCGGAAGGGAGCAACGGCAGCGGCGACGCTGGGTGCCGGAGATCGCTGGTACGGGCCGCCACCCTCTTTTGACGTTGTGGCGCTGCTGCGCTTGGCATCTCGCAGCTCGGCGGTGCTCGCCGTCCTCGCGTACTGATGTGCGCTGCGGGTGCTGCGCTCCGGCGTTCCGCGACCTGCCTGCGCTCGCCGACGCGCCACAACGCCAAAAGTGCGTAACGGGCTGCAAAAGCATCGGCTTCGGATGCTGGCTAGGCTGAGCCCAATCCGCGACAATCGCGGCTCCTCCGTATTGAAGCCGCCCATGAGCTATCTCGCACTCGCACGCAAATACCGTCCCCGGCGGTTTGAGGATGTGATGGGCCAGGACCACGTGGTCAAGGCGCTGTCGCATGCGCTCAATGGCGATCGCCTGCATCCGGCGATTCTGCTGACCGGTACGCGCGGGGTGGGCAAGACGACGCTGGCGCGCATCATCGCCAAGTGCCTGAACTGCGAGACCGGTGTCAGTGCAAATCCTTGCGGTCAGTGTTCGGCCTGCAACGAGGTTGATCAGGGGCGCTTTGTCGATCTGCTCGAAATCGACGCGGCGAGCAACACCGGTGTCGACGATGTGCGGCAGGTCATCGAGAACGCCCAGTACTCGCCGGCGCGCGGTCGCTACAAGGTCTATCTGATC
>CAZDPA010000254.1:0-1343 GCA_964507195.1 uncultured Salinisphaerales bacterium
GTATCTGGCTTCGCAGCAGACGCTCAACGTCAATTTCGGCGCGATCAATACCCTGCTGCTGTTGTTCAGTTCCTGGTTCGTCGCGCTGGCGGTGCAACTGGTGCGGGATCGCGGACAGCGCGAGCTGGCCGCGCGATTCATCGCGCTTGCCGCAGCCTGTGGCTTGGGCTTCTCGCTGATCAAGCTGATCGAGTACACGCAGAAGATCGACGCCGGCATCGATCTCATGACGAACGGTTTTTACATGTTCTATTTCATCCTGACCGGCCTGCACTTCGTGCATGTCATCGTCGGGATGGTGTTGCTGACGGTTCTGTGGTGCCACCTGCGCGGAAAGGCCGCGGTCAGTACGCTGCTGGTCGAGAGCACGGCAACCTATTGGCACATGGTGGACCTGTTGTGGATCGTTCTCTTCCCGCTGCTTTATCTGGTTCGCTGACGCCATGCGGAATCTTCTTCTGACCAGGATCACCTATGTCTGGCTGATGCTGATTGCCGCCACCGCGCTGTCGTGGTGGCTGGGGATGGGGCCGCTGGAAGATGTCGCCGAAACCCGGCATCTGGCGACGACCGGCATGATGCTGATCGCATTCATCAAGACCCATTTGGTGCTGCAGTACTTCATGGAAGTGCGCACCGCGCCGTGGATACTCAAGCGGATCTGTGAGCTCTGGGGTATCGTCGCCTGCACCGGCGTGCTGCTGTTCTACTGGCTGGCCTGAGCGGTTCCGGGTCGCACGGGCCAGGGGTTCCGCACCGCTGCTATGAGCAGTTCGTGGTTGTGCGGGTCAGCCGCAGCATGTCACTGATGCGGGTGAGCTTGACCCGCGGACGCTTCGTGGCGACGCCACCGATGCGCTCGTGCCGGTCGATCGCTTTCCAGTCGAGGTAGTCGATTCGATCCGGCTGGCGGATCGACAGCAGGGCATCGCCCTCGGCTGCGCTGGCGCGTGGATTCGACAGGCAGCCATTGGCTGCGTCCTGCAGCAGGCATTCGACAGTCTGCCGGGCGCAGCCCTTGTTGGTGCCGATGACGCCACTGGGGCCGCGCTTGATCCAGCCGGTGACGTAAACGCCAGGCAGCGGATTCGCGGTCTGCGGATCGACGACTCTTCCAAGTGCGTTGGGAACGATGCCCTTGTCGGCATCGAATGGCAGGCCGGCAACGACGCAGCCGCGATAGCCGACCGAGCGCAGGACCAGGCCGGCCGGGATGTCGGTGACCACGTCCGTAGGCTCGGCCAGCAGCTGGCCATTGCTGCCGGCAAGCAGACGGTTGCGCACGATGCGCAAGCCTTCGACGCGATCATTGCCGAGTATTTCGACCGGCGAGGCGAGGAAGC
>CAZDPA010000254.1:1353-4182 GCA_964507195.1 uncultured Salinisphaerales bacterium
TGCGCATGCGCCGCATATTCACGGAAGATATCCAGCTTGAGTTGCCTGGCAAACGCTGCGGCGTCGGTCTGTGAACCAGTGGCGCTTGCGCCGCTCAAGTCATCGCCTTCTACGACCACGTCGATGTCGTCCAGGTGCAGCAGTTCGAGTAGTTCGGGCGTGGTGAACGCAGCCTGTGCCGCGCCGCGGCGGCCCAGGATCAGCACTTCGCGAATGCGGCTGTGGCGCAAGGCGCAGAGCGCGTGATCGGCGATATCGGTTCTGCTCAGGCGTGCGTGTCCGCTCAGCAGCATGCGCGCTAGGTCCAGCGCGACATTGCCGTTGCCGATGACGATCGCACGCTCACCGGAAAGATCGAAGCGCTCGTCGGCGTAATCGGGATGGCCGTTGTACCAGCCAACGAATGCCGTGGCGGCATGACTGCCGGGCAGATCCTCGCCGGGGATGCCGAGGCGGCGATCGGCTGCGGCGCCGCAGGCGTAGATCACCGCATGATGATGACCGTGCAGTTCGTCGTGGGTGAGGTGGCGGCCGATGTCGACGTTGCCATGAAAACGGAAGCGGCCGCTGCTCACCGCGATGCGTTCGTAGGCGAGGATCACGTCACGGCGCGCGGCGTGGTCAGGCGAGACGCCGGCGCGTGCCAGGCCGCCGGGTGTGGGCAGCCGTTCGTAGAGATCGACCTCGACACCGGCATGGCGCTTGAGCAACTCGGTCGCGGCATAGAAGCCGGATGGCCCGCTGCCGACGATGGCCACGCGCAATGCCGCGCTCAAGGCGCTTTCCTCAGTTGCGAGAACTCAGCGTTGATCGCCTGGTAGCGACGCAGCTCCGGCGGCAGCAGATGGGCCGGCATGACCGCCCCGACCGGGCAGACCTCGGCGCAGGCATTGCAGCTCACGCAGACTTCGGGATCAATGTAGAGCATGTCGGCGCCCGCGAATCCGGGCTCGGCCGGTGTGGGATGTATGCAGTCGACCGGACAAACGTCCACGCAGGCAGTGTCGTTGACGCAGGCACCGACGATGACATAGCTCACGACAGCGCCTCTGCGATATCGGGCTGGATCGGTTCGGAAGCATGCTTGCCGGACGGAGGCAGGACTTCCAGGCAGACCGGCGTCGCATTGAAGGTGGGCACCTGTGACAACAGGTCGATGTCGATGCGATCGATCAGCGTGTTGCGGTTGGCGCCCCAGGACTGCGCAGCGCCACCGCCCCGCGGATCGAACACGCGTGAGCCCCAGCCATGCGCAATGGTGACCACGCCGGCGCGGCCTCCGCCGACGATGGCCACGGGCAACTCGATCGCGCCGACAGCCGATCGCACTCGCACCTGCACGCCGTCTTCCAGCTCCAGCGCGGCGGCGTCGTCGGGATGCACTTCCACGGCATTGCGCCGCTGCTGCTGAAACAGGCCAGGCGATTCGTTGAGCCAGGAGTTCATCGACTCGCGAGCGCGGCGGTTGATCAGCAGCAACGGGAATTCCACCGTCGGCACGCCGCGGCGCTGCGTGAGCTGGTGCCGGCATTCGTCAACGAAGCGGGACGGAGCGCAGTGTACGGTCTTGTCCGGCGTGCGCAGTGCGCCGGCGAGATCGCCGTAGCGTTTCTCCGCATAGCGCCAGCCATGCGGGTGCTTGCGGATGTCGCCGTACTTGAGCCGACCGCCGCTCATCACCAGTCCGCGTTCGATCCAACCGGGGTTGAGCGCCAGCCCGGCCCGGCCGGTCCAGCGCGCGAGCACGCGGCTGGCTTTGATCACGGTGTTGACGCCGCGCTTGCCGAACAGCGGGCGGCGCAGTGCCAAGGCAAGCTCGATGAAAAACTGCCACTCCTCGCGAACGCCTGACGGGGGCGGCACTGCCTGGTGGCTGAACTGCGCGAATGGCTCGTCCATTACGCCGGCGAACAATGGATGCAGGCCGCCGCGTTCCAGCCAGTGGGTGCCGGGAATCAACCAGTGGGCGTGGCGATGGCTTTCGCGCTGCACGATGTCCACCGCCACCAGCAGATCGAGTTGGCCGAGCGCGCTATCCAGTGCGTGACTGTCGGGGCCGGAGATCACCGGGTTGCCGGCAGCGATGATCATGCCGCGGATCTGACCCGGCCCCGGCGTAGTGATCTCGTCTGCGAGTTCCGCCAGCGCATGGAAGCCGGCGATGGCCGGCAGATCGCGCAGACGGCTGCGGTGCTTGCTCGGCGGCGCAAACGAGCTGAATACTTTCGGCAGATCGACGTAACTGCGTTCGAAGCGCTTGCCGCCGGGGCGGTCGAGACGGTCGGTGACCGCGTTGAGCACATGCCCCAGCCATTCGCCGAGTGTGCCGTTGGGGGTATGGACCACGCCGGTATGGGTGACGCACATCGCGCGTTCCGCCCTTGCAAAACGGCGTGCGACGTCGCGCAGCATTTCCACTGCGATGCCACAGCGCTGCGCGAGGTCGTCGAGATCCGCATCGCGGGTGAGATCGCGCACGGTATCGACGCCGCTCAGCGGCACCGCCTGAGCGGGCCGGTCGAGGCCTTCCTCGAAAATGATCTTGAGCAGCGCCAGCAGGAAGATCCAGTCCTGCCCCGGCAGGATCGCCACATGCAGGTCGGCGCGCTCGGCGGAAGTGGAGCGTCGCGGATCGACGATGATGATTTCGGCGCCGCGCTGTTGGGCGGCGAGCACCCGGTTCCAGCCGTTGGGGACTACTTCCACCCAGCCGAACTTGCTTTGCGCCGGGTCCATGCCCACCAGCAGGAAGCAATCGCAATCGTCGACGTCGCCGGGCAGGGCGATCAGTTCGGAGCCGTACATTTCGTCCTGCACGGCGTGCGTGGC
>CAZDPA010000255.1:0-4157 GCA_964507195.1 uncultured Salinisphaerales bacterium
TGGCGGGCTACAATTCGCGCCGTTCTTCCCAGCCCCAAACCACGGTCCGCATGCGCCTGTCCAGATTCCCGCTGCACACCACCAAGGAAACACCGTCTGATGCCGAGGTTGTCTCGCATCAGCTGATGCTGCGCGCCGGGTTCATCCGCAAGCTCGGCGCGGGACTGTACAGCTGGCTGCCGATCGGCCTGCGTGTGCTGCACAAGATCGAGGCGATCGTCCGCGAGGAGATGAATCGCGCCGGCGCGGTCGAAGTGCTGATGCCGTCGGTGCAGCCGGCCGAACTGTGGCAGGAGTCCGGGCGCTGGCAGGTGATGGGCGACGAGATGCTGCGCATAAAGGACCGCCACAAGAACGATTACTGCTACGGTCCGACCCATGAGGAAGTGATCTGTTTCCATTTCCGCCAGGACTACCGCAGCTATCGCCAGCTGCCGGTGAACTTCTACCAGATCCAGACCAAGTTCCGCGACGAGCGCCGTCCGCGCTTCGGTCTGATGCGTGGCCGCGAATTCCTGACGAAGGACGCGTACTCCTTCCACATGAACGCCGAAGATCTGGTGCGCGAGTACCACAACATGCGCGATGCCTACACGCGCATCTTCACCCGCGTCGGCGTCGACTTCCGCCCGGTCAAGGCCGACAGCGGCAACATCGGCGGGGCGCTGTCCGAGGAGTTCCACATCCTCGCCGGCTCCGGCGAGGATCTGCTGGCGGTTGCCGAAGGCGGTACCTATGCCGCGAACGTCGAGGCAGCGGAGTGCAGACCTTCGCAGACGCGTCCCGCAGCGACGCAGGCGCTGGAGAAGGTGTCCACGCCGGGCCAGAAAACCTGCGAGCAGGTCAGCAAGTTCCTCAACTTGGCGCTGACCGGCAAGGTCAAGCTGCTCGTTGTCAAAGGCAGCGACGGTGGTCTGGTCGCGGTCGCGCTGCGCGGCGATCACCAGCTCAACGAGGTCAAGGCGATCAAGCATCCGAAGATCGCCAGCCCGCTGCAGATGGTGGCGCCGGAGGAGGTCGAGAAGGCCTTCGGTTGCGAAGTCGGTTACCTCGGTCCGGTGAAGTGCCCGGTGCCGCTGATTGCCGATCACGCTGCCGCCGAGATCGCCGACTTCGTCTGCGGTGCCAACGCCAATGACCATCACCTCAAGGGTGTGAACTGGGTGCGTGACGCGGCTGAACCGGAAACCGCCGACCTGCGCATGGTTGCCGAGGGCGATCCATCACCGGACGGCAAGGGCACGATCAAGTTCTACCGCGGTATCGAAGGCGGTCACATCTTCCAGCTCGGCACCAAGTATTCGAAGGCGATGAGCCTGACGGTGCTCGACGAGAAGCAGCAGCCGGTGACGCCGGAAATGGGTTGCTACGGCATCGGCGTCTCGCGCATGGCCGCGGCGGCGATCGAGCAGTCCTACGACGCCGCCGGCATGATCTGGCCCGAAGCGATTGCGCCGTTCAGCGTGATCCTGTGTCCGATCGGTGCTGACAAGTCGGATACGGTCAAGGTTGCGGTCGAGACGCTTTACGGCGAGCTGCAGGCCGCCGGTGTCGACGTGCTGCTCGACGATCGCGGCCAGCGCCCGGGCGCGATGTTTGCCGATGCCGACCTGATCGGCATTCCGCATCGCATCGTCGTCGGCGACAAGGGCCTCGCCCAGCAGCAGTACGAGTACAAGCACCGCCGGGCGGAGAAGGCCGAGATGATCGGTGCCAGCACCGCCGACGTCCTCAAGAGGCTCGGGCTCTGATCCGTCGGCTCGCCGCCGCATTGCTGGTATCCGCGCTGGGGACGACGGCGTTCGCGGCCGGGCCGCAGGCCACGCCGGACCCTGAGCTGCGTGCGCTGCTGGTGCGCGCGGTGGGTGCAACCGACAGCTTCGAGCACCGTTTCGATGCCGAGGTCTGGCTGGTCGACATGTCCGGTCGCCTGCAGCGCTACATCGCCGACGATCGTCAGCGCCTGGAATTCCTGCGCAGCGTGCACAGCGAAGCGCGGCGCGCGAAGCTTTCCCCGGAGCTGGTGCTGGCTCTGATCGAAGTCGAAAGCCGCTTCGACCGCTACGCGCTGTCGACAGCCGGCGCGCAGGGCCTGATGCAGGTCATGCCGTTCTGGCTCAAGGAAATCGGCAGGCCCGGCGACAATCTGTTCGATCTGCATACCAACCTGCGCATGGGCTGCACCATCCTCAAGTTCTACCTGGACAAGGAGCAGGGCAACCTCGTCAATGCCCTGGGGCGCTACAACGGCAGCCTGGGTCGCATTGAGTATCCGGGTCTGGTCATCAACGCGCTGAACAAGCGCTGGTATCGCGGCTGAGACACGCCCTCGACGCGGTCAGGACCCTTCGATCAGCAGTTTGAGTAAGGCCCCTTGCCGCTTTTCTGACATCTGACGGAAGCACAGCAGCAGCTGCAACTCCGCTTGCGTGCGTGCCAGCCGCGGATCGGCGTCATAGCGGGGTTTCGGTTCGGCAGCGCGATGCGTGGCTCCCGGATTGTCTTCGCGCGGACCTGCGGGGTCGCCACCCAGGAAATCCAGGCTCACCGCCTGATCGGCGAACAGCACTTTGATTTTCAAGAGAGTGGTGAGTCCTGGCAGAACATGCCCGCTTTCCCACTTGCTGATCGTTGCCTTGGTGACGCCGAGTTCGAATCCCAGTTTTTCCTGGGACCAATCGCGAGTCTCGCGCAGAGCACGCAATCGGCTACCAAAGGTTTTCATGTGGAGAAGTCTGGCGGGGAAGGCCTGACTTGTCGCTTCTAAATAGTTGACATAGTTAGTTTCTTAATAGGAAACTTCAGGTCCGCAGCCGAACGGGGCAAAACGCCGGCAGGCAGGCTGCAGATGGGCTGAGAACGGATTCCCGGTCCTCGTAGGGCGCGTCGTAGACAAGCTCGGGAGGAGAAAGCGTGAAATCCGATCGGTTGATTTATCTGTCTCTGGTGCTGGCCGCATCCGCTGTCGCCGGGTGTGTGCAGAACGAGCCCCGGAAGTCCGTCGTCATCTGTGACACCGCTGGCTGTGCCGAACGCAGCCGCGACTATGAGCCGCCACCACCACCGGTCGATCAGGCCGAAGAAGAAGCGGCGCTCCGGCTTGCGGCGCTCAGGCAGATGGCCGATCAGGACCCACGCGCCGCCTACGATCTCGGACTGCGCTTCTTTCGCGGTGACGGCGTTCGCCAGAACAGCTACGAGGCGTTGCTGTCGATGCGCTCCGCGGCCGAGCGCGGCGATCTCGATGCGCAGAAAGCGCTGGGACGCCTCTACCTCACCGGTCTTGAAGAGATGGGGTCAGATCCGCGTGAAGCGGAGAAGTGGCTGACGATTGCCGCCGGCCGTGGCGATAAAGAGTCGGAAAAGCTGCTTGCGGAAGCCTCAGCGGCAAAACGCTCGGAACAGGCCTTGTTCGACTGGCGTGCCCGCTGGCGGCCGATCTTCTATCGCTCTTGGTACCACGACTACCGCTATCGAACCTATTGGCGGAACGGGTACTGGGTCTACTACTGAGTCATCCCGGAGTGTGCGCGCCTCCGGGGCTCACGCACGCCGCAGGTTTTCCTGTTGAAAGCAATCCATCAAGTAAGGGGGAATACATCATGAAAGCAGCATGGCTGAAGACCACACTGGCCGCTTCGGCAGTCGCCGCGTTCACGCTGTCGGGTTGTGCCGGCGGCGGGATCATTGGCACCGGTACGCCGCAGACGGCCGTATCGGGTTCGGCGGGAGGCGCCACCAGCGTGGATGCCGACTCCTCGCTCGCCCGCTGCGACAAGACGCTCGGAACGCTTGCCGTTGACGACGGTCGCAGCGCCGACTGGTATCACGCCTTTGGCGCGGCCACGCAGATCACCACGATTGAGCCTTTGCTGCGATTGGCGGTGCAGCAGTCCAACTGCTTCGTCATCACCTCGGTTGGCAACCTGCGCTCGGACAGCCGGCTCTCCCGCATCACCGATCAGCAGCGCGGCTCAGGCGAGTATCGCGCCGGTTCCAAGCAGCAGAAAGGCCAGCGTGTGGCCGCCGACTACTATCTCGAGCCCAGTATCGTTATCAACAATGCGGCCACCGGCGGGGTCGCCGGAACGGTAGCCGGTTTTCTTCCAGGCTCCCTCGGCGGTGCGTTCAGTAGGGTTGCCGGCAATTTGCAGACT
>CAZDPA010000256.1:0-4086 GCA_964507195.1 uncultured Salinisphaerales bacterium
TGCGGAACAGGCCGAACAGCCAGTCGGCGTAGACCGCGCGTGTCGACCAGGTCTTCTGGCCGTTGATGACGTAGTGGCCGTTGTTGCGGATCGCCTTGCAGCGGATCGCCGCCATGTCGGAACCGGCGCCCGGCTCCGACCAGCCCTGGGCCCAGGTGTCTTCCGCCGTCGCCATGCGCGGCAGGAAGCGCGCCTTCTGCTCAGGCGTGCCGAACTCCATCAGCGTCGGTGCGAGCAGGAACACGCCGTTCTGATTGACGCGCAGCGGCGCCGCAGCGCGCCAGTATTCTTCCTCGAAGATCAGCCATTCGATCAGGTCGCTGCCGCGGCCGCCCAGCTCCTTGGGCCAGGTCACGGCGCTGAAGCCCTTCTCGCTGAGCTTGCGCTCCCATTGCCGGTGCGCTTCAAAACCTTCCTGGGTATCGAAGCTTGCCAAAGGGCTCGACGGCACGTTCGCCTTCAGCCACTCGCGGACTTCCTGGCGGAACTTGTTCTGTCGGTCGGTGTATTCAAGTCTCATGGTGTGCATCCATGTGTACGTCCTGTACAAGACCGCGCCATCCATGGCGCGGACATTCAAAACAAGCAGCGGGATCGGGGTGCACGCTCACGTTCTCCCCAAGAACTTGGCGTCGCGCTTTTCAACAAAAGCGCGGCGGGTTTCGGCTGAGTCTTTTTCCGAATAAGCCTGCAGGGTGAAGCCCTGCTCCCAGCGGTACTTGTCCTCGAGATTGCCGTCCTCGATGCCGTTGAGCGACTCCTTGGCGAGACGGATCATCGCCGTGCTCTTCGCGGCGATCTTCGCGGCGATTTCCAGTGCTGCGTCACGCAATGCATCGCGCGTGACGACCTTCTCGACCGCACCGAGACGATAGGCCTCGGCTGCGGTGATGGGCTCGCCGGTGAAATACATCATGCGCACCTTCTGCACGGGAAACAGGCGCTGCAGATGCGCACCGCCACCCATCGCACCGCGATCGACTTCCGGCACGCCGAAGGTCGCATCCTCGGAGGCGACGACGATGTCCGCCGCACCGGCAAGACCGATGCCGCCGCCGAGCACGAAGCCGTGCACCGCGACGATGACCGGCAGCGGATTGCGGTGCACCGCCTTGAACGAGCGGTAGTTGCCGGCGTTGACCGATACGATGCGTTCCGGATGCGCGTCGAGTTCCTTGATGTCGACGCCGGCGCAGAAGCCGCGCCCTTCGGAGCGGATCACGATCACATGCGCCGCCGGATCGGCGCCGATGCGCTCGATCTCGTCAGCCAGCGCATGCCATCCCGCGTCGTTCAGCGCGTTGACCGGCGGACGGGCGATGACCAGTTCGGCGATGCCGTTGTTCAGCGTGGTGTTGAATCCATGACTCATGATGGGTTCCGCCCTGTGCGAATCGCGGCCAGCGCCTGAATGCGCTGATCAGCCTCGACCATGATTGAGGAAATGAGATCGGCCACGCGCGGCAGCGTGGTCAGTACCGAAGCGACCTGACCGCTCGGCAGCACGCCTTCGTCCGGCTTGCCTTCGACCATCGCGCGCTGGATCAGCACGGGCGCATTGGCTGCCATCATGGTCTGGATCGCAGAGTCGCCATCCTTCAATGCGGCGAAGAAAGTCCTGGCCATGTGCGCAAACGTCATGCCGGTGTGTGCGCGCCAGGCCCATGCGCTGTTCAGCGCTACGAACAGGCGGCGCAACAGGCCGCCGCTCTCCAGCTTGAGCAGATACGGATTGTCGATCATGCGTTGCGGCATGCCGTCGACCGCGGTCGACGCGCGGATCTGCGCCGGATCGTTGACCGCGATGTACTTCGCCAGCGTGGCGCGCGGCACCGGCGATTCCTCGGTCATCAGGAAGCGCGTACCCATCGCGATGCCGGCTGCGCCATAGGCCAGCGCTGCGGCAAGACCGCGACCGTTGTGGAAGCCGCCGGCGGCGACGACCGGCACCTTCACCGCGTCGAGCACCTGCGGCAGCAGCAGCGTCGTCGGCACCGAACCGGTGTGCCCGCCGCCTTCCTGCCCCTGGATCGTGATGATGTCGGCGCCGAGTTCGACCGCCTTCTGTGCATGCTTGAGCGCGCCGACGGTCGGCATGCACAGGATGCCGGCGTCCTTGAAACGCCTGATCGTCTTCGCATCCGGACCGCGACCGTAGCTGACGGCACGCACGCGATCCTTGTTCGCGATCACCGTGTCGATCACTTCCGCCGCGTTCGGCTGGAACATGTGGAAGTTGACGCCGAACTGCGCATTGGTCGCCTTGCGCACTGCGGAGATCGCATCCTTGAGCTGCGCGGTCGACATCGTCGCGGCAGCGAGGAATCCGAAACCGCCGGCATTGCTCGTCGCAGCGACGAGGCGCGCGTCGGCAATCCAGCCCATCGCGGTCTGCACGATCGGATAGCGGCAGCCGAGCGCCTGCGTCAGCGGCGTCTCGAAAGGGTTCGTGGCGTTGCCGCTCATGACTGCGGGTTTCCGTTCTTGTTGGCGGCGGCCATCGTCTTCGCATCCAGACCGGCCAGGTTGTTGCCGGTCATCAACTGGTTATGCGCATGCGCGAAGTGGTGCCAGCCGAATGCGCTGTCCATCGCCGCGCGCTTGCCCTGCAGGTCTTCGACATGGTTCAGCGACTGCTTGACCAGCGCCAGCGCGAGGCGCGGCTGCGTGGCAATGCGCGCGGCCATCGCATAGGTCTGCGCTTCGAGCTCGGCGAGCGGCACGACGCGGTTGACCATGCCCATCTGGCATGCGCGCTCGGCACTCATGCGGTCGCCGAGGAACAGGAATTCCTTGGCGATGCGCGGATTCAGCTCATAACCGTGCGCGAAATACTCGACGCCCGGAATGCCCATCTTGACGACCGGATCGCTGAACCAGGCGTCGTCGGCGGCGATGATCAGGTCGCAGACCCAGGCCAGCATCAAGCCACCGGCGATGCAGGCACCCTGCACCATCGCGATCGTCGGCTTGGGAATGTCGCGCCAGCGCCGGCACATGCCGAGATACACCTCCTGCTCGCGCACCAGCTGGGCCTCGGCGCCGGGCTTGCCGACATGGTCCGGCCACAGCATCTCGCGTTCGAAGCTCAGATGCGCATCGCGCTCCTGGGTACCGATGTCATGGCCTGCCGAGAAATTCTTGCCCGATCCGCGCAGCACGATGACCTTCACCGCGTCATCGTCGACCGCACGCCGGAATGCCGCATCCAGCGCATAGGTCATCTTCGAGTTCTGCGCGTTGTGATACTGCGGGCGATGCATCGTGATGCTCGCCACGCCATCGCGCGCCTCATAGAGCACGACGTCAGCAGTCTCGGGGGCGTTGTTCACAGGTGCGTTCATCGCTTCACGATCACCGACGAACCGTGACCGAACAGGCCCTGGTTCGCGGTGATGCCGACCCTGGCGTCCGTAACCTGGCGATTGCCCGCCTGCCCGCGCAGCTGCCAGGTCAGTTCACAGACCTGCGCGAGCGCTTGCGCCGGCACCGCTTCGCCGAAGCAGGCCAGACCGCCGGACGGATTGACCGGAATGCGGCCGCCGATCTTGGTTGCGCCTTCGCGCACCAGGCGGGCGCCTTCACCGCGCTGACACAGCTGCAGGTCCTCGATCCAGTCGAGCTCCAGCGCGGTCGACAGGTCGTAGACCTCGGCGACGCTGACATCCTTCGGGCCGATACCCGCTTCCTCGTAGGCTTTCTTCGGTAGCGCGGCGCGGAACGATTGCGGTGCGCAGGCGATCGCGGAATCCGTTGCAATGTCCGGCATCTCGATCAGCTCCGACGCGAAGCTCGGCGTCACGGTCGAGATCGCGGCGATGCGCGGCGCGTTCGCCTTGCCGATCTTTTTCGCGTATTCGACGCTGGAGACGATGATCGCCGCCGCGCCGTCGGAGACCGCGCAGACATCCATCAGGCGCAGCGGATCGGCGAGCATCGCCGAGGCCGCGACATCAGCCGCCGTGAACTTCTTGCGATAGCGCGCGTTGGGGTTCTCGAAGCCGTGCTCGGCGTTCTTGACCTTGACCAGCGCGAAGTCGTCCTGTGTGTCGCCGTACATTTCCATGCGGCGCCGCGCGTACAGCG
>CAZDPA010000257.1:0-3069 GCA_964507195.1 uncultured Salinisphaerales bacterium
CGCGCCTCGGCGGGGATGCTGGCATGGGTCATGATCGCCGGATGTTCGATCAGGCTCTCGACGCCGCCCAGCGATTCAGCTAATGCGAACAGTTCACAGCGCTCGAGAAAGCGCCGCGAATCATTGAGATCGCCCTTGAGATCGATCGAGATCATGCCGCCGAAGCCGCGCGGCATCTGTTGCCGCGCGAGCGCGTGCTGCGGATGCGAAGTCAGGCCGGGGTAGTGCACGCGCGCAACGCGCGGGTGCTTCTCCAGCCACTGCGCAAGCGCCAGGGCGTTTTCGCAATGGCGCTGCATGCGTACAGCCAATGTCTTGACGCCACGCAGCGCGAGGAAGCTGTCGAAGGGCCCGGCGATCGCGCCGACGGCGTTCTGCAGGAAGGTGAGGCGCTCGGCGAGCGCTGCGTTGTCGCCGACGATGAGCAGGCCGTTGACGACATCGGAATGGCCATTGATGTACTTGGTCGCCGAATGCATGACGAGGTCGAAACCGTGCGCGAGCGGATTCTGCAGGTAGGGGCTCGCAAAGGTGTTGTCGGCTGCAGCGATGATTCCGTGGCGCTTCGCGATGTCAGCGATTGCCGACAGGTCGGCGAGCTTGAGCATCGGATTGCTCGGCGTCTCGACCCAGATCAACTTCGTGTCCGGCCGGATCGCCGCTTCGACGTTCGCCGCGTCGCGCATGTCGACGTAGCTGAACGTCAGCCCTGCGCTCTGCTGGCGCACGCGCGCAAACAGCCGGTACGTGCCGCCGTACATGTCGTCGGATGCGATGACATGCGCGCCGGGTTCGAGCGTATCGAGCAGTGTCGCGGTGGCCGCCAGGCCGGACGCGAAGGCGTAGCCATGCAGGCCGCCTTCAAGGTCAGCAACACAGCGTTCGTAGGCGAAGCGCGTCGGATTCTGCGTGCGCGAATACTCAAAACCCTGATGAACGCCCGGGCTCTGCTGCACGTAAGTCGAGGTTGCGTAGATCGGCGTCATTACCGCACCCGTCGTCGGGTCGGGGGACTGGCCGGCGTGGATGCAACGGGTCGAGAATCCAGTCATGGTTTCAACCTTGGTAGATACGCTCGGAGAGCAGGATGTCATTCGCCAGCTTGCGCACGGCCATGATCAGGAAATTGCTGAGGTCGGATTTTTCGCTGTAGTTCGCCGAGTTGATGTTGGACACGCGGCCGTCGCTGACGAACTGGAATGCGCTACCCCATTTCTCTTCGTGGTTGGGGTCGTATACCGCGATCGGTACGCCGCCGTTCTGCTTGAGCAGCGAGAAGCAGGGGATATCGGTGTAGCCATCGCCAACAAAGATCATGCGATTCAGTGGCACACGAATCTGGTCCGGCGGTAGCTTGCGATTGACGTCGAACGGCCGGCCGCGCGCCGCCTTGCCGATGAACCCCTTCTGCACGTGGAACAGATAGCGCGTCTTGTCGGTGAAGCTGACGATCTTCTTCGGAAAAGCAGCCGCGCCGTCTGCGCCGTAGTGAAACTCCGATGCCCAGATATCCTTGAATTCGTGCGCGATGCGCGTCGAGCGCAGTACATCGCCGATGCCGCTGGAGATCACGTAGAACTCGAGGTTGACGCGCGGGTTGGCGTCGCTTGCTGCGCGGCGCAGGCGGCCGAACAGGGTTTCGACGCCCTCGTGCAGTGGCGCCTGTTGCCCCCACGCGGAAAGGCGCTCCAGCGTGATCGGCGGAATGCGCCCGGCGCGCGCGACCTCGATCATCTGGTGCAGATAGGCCGGCACCGGGTCCCAGTCCTGCAGCGTCAGGGGCGCGACGTCCTCCTTCCAGAAGCGCGCGACGTCGCCCAGGCCGGCATGGCGCAGGTAGCCCGTCGTGGTGTCCGGGGCAAGCGTGTCGTCGAAGTCGAAAACTACCGCGATGGTTTCGTGCATGTGTAGCGGGTTCTCACAGTTGCTGGCGCAGATAGTTCAGCAAGTCTATGCGAGTGATCAGGCCGACGAAGCGGCCCTGGTCGGCAACGATCGCGACATGGTCGCGCGCGAAGATCGGCAGGAGCCGGTCGACGGCCATGTCCGGAGCGACCGTTTCGATCTGGCTGACCATCGCCGTGCTGACCGGATCCTTGAAACGGTCCGGACTCAGATGCACATGCTGCACGATATCGGACTCGTCGATGATGCCGACGACGCGGTCGGCATCCATGACCGGCAGCTGAGAGACATCGAACAGCTTCATGCGCCGGTAGGCGTGCAGCAGCGAATCCGTTGGTGCCAGCGTCACTGCCGAACCTTCTGCGTAGCGGCGCACGATCAGGTCCATCAGCGTCCCCTTGCGTGGCCGCTCCAGCATGCCCTGATCGTGCATCCAGAAATCGTTGTACATCTTCGACAGATACTTGTTGCCGCTGTCGCAGACAAAAGTGACGACACGCTTCGCCGTCGCCTGCTCGCGGCAGTAGCGCAGTGCAGCCGCCACCAGGGTCCCGGTACTCGATCCGCCGAGGATGCCTTCGCGCGCCAGCACGGCGCGCGCTGTTTCGAAGCTCTCGCGATCGGAGATTGCGTAGCTGTGGCGGACGCGGGCGAGATCGCAGTTGGGCGGGACGAAGTCTTCGCCGATGCCTTCGATCAGCCAGCTGCCTGCGGGCTTCTGGATGCTGCCGGTGCGCACCACGTCATCGAGGATGGAGCCCACCGGATCGGCAAGCACCATCTCGACCTGTGGCGCCACGCGCGCGAAGTAACGCGACAGCCCGGTCAGCGTACCGCCGCTGCCGACGCCGCAAACCACGGCGTCGAGCTGCTGCGCGCACTGCGCCCATATTTCCGGGCCCGTCGTCGTTTCGTGCGCGAGCGGATTGGCCGGATTGGAGAACTGGTTGACGTAGAAGCTGCCGGGGATTTCGACCGAAAGGCGCTCGGCGATATCCTGGTAGTAGTCCGGGTGTCCCTTGCCGACATCGCTGCGGGTGATGCGGCAGTCCGCACCGAGCGCCTTGAGGTGGAGAATCTTTTCCTGCGCCATCTTGTCCGGGATCACCAGGATCAGCTTGTAGCCTTTCTGCGCGGCAACAAGGGCGAGGCCGAGGCCGGTGT
>CAZDPA010000257.1:3079-3925 GCA_964507195.1 uncultured Salinisphaerales bacterium
AGCGGCTTCGATCATCGACAGGCCGATGCGATCCTTGATGCTGCCGGTCGGGTTCTGGTTCTCGAGTTTGACGAACAGGCGGCAGGGGCCGGTATCGAAGCGTGTCAGTTCCACCAGCGGCGTGTTGCCGATGGTGTCGAGGATGCTACCGCTGGTGCTCATGCCATCGTTCTCCTTAGGAAGCTCTGAATAAGCTACTGCGCTCGGCATCTTGCGTGAGGGCGGTGCTCGGAAGCCTCATTGCGCACATCAGGCAACTGCGGTTCCTGCGCTCCGTCCTCGCGCAACCTGCCTTCGCTCGCTACGCTTCTTCAGAGCTTCCTGAGCCGCTATCCTTGTCGCTCGATACTACTCGCCCTCCATCAAATCACCATGAGTGCAAACCCATCCAATCTGATCTGGATCGATCTCGAAATGACCGGTCTGATTCCCGAGCGCCATCGGATCATCGAGATCGCCACCGTGGTTACCGACAGTCATCTCAATGTACTGGCCGAAGGTCCGGTGATCGCAGTGCATCAGTCGGATGAGGAACTGGGCGCGATGGACGAGTGGAACACGCGGCAGCACGGCGGTTCCGGCCTGAGCCAGCGCGTCCGCAGCAGCACGATCGACGAGGCCGAGGCCCAGCGCCAGACTCTGGATTTTCTTGCGCAGTGGGTGCCGGCCGGCAAGTCGCCGATGTGCGGCAACTCGATCTGCCAGGACCGCCGTTTCCTCGCACGCTGGATGCCGCAGCTGGAGCGGCATTTCCACTACCGCAATCTCGATGTCAGCACGCTCAAGGAACTCTGCGCGCGCTGGGCGCCGGCGATCTCGCGCCAGTACGTCAAGACCTCGACCCAC
>CAZDPA010000258.1:0-3811 GCA_964507195.1 uncultured Salinisphaerales bacterium
GGGCAGGGCAGCCAGACCGGCGGTCAGCGACAGTGCCTGGCCGCTGGCTTCGATCAGCAGCGCCGCGCCCAGATAGCACAGCCAGCCGAAGGGAATCGCGATATACCAGCGCCAGCGTGCGCTGACCCAGCCGACGACGAGCATGTAGACGATGTTGGCCCACAGGCCGGCAGGCGCGGCGCGCGCAGCGGGCTCGGCGTAGGCCGCGCCGTGGCTGAGCCAGACGGCGAGCACGACTGGCGCGCCCACCAGCGGCAGTCCACCCATCAGTCCCGCGACGTTCGGGCCCCAGCGCTTGCCGGCGAAACTGGCGAGGCCGATCAGCAGGGGTGCTGCGAACAGCTTGACGCCCAGGGCGGCGCTGAACATGGGATCAACCGAAGAGTTTGTTGACCTTGTGCAGGCCGGTGACAAGCTGGTCGATGTCGTCGTTGCCGTTGTAGGCCGCCAGCGAAGCGCGTGCGGTGCCGGGGATCGCGAAGCGCTGCATCAGCGGCATCGTGCAGTGGTGACCCGTGCGGATCGCAATGCCTTCCATGTCGAGGATGCTGCCGATGTCGGCGGGATGCGGACCGTCCATGACGAAGGACAGGATGCCGCCCTTGTTCGCTGCGGTGCCGATCAGGCGCAGGCCCGGTACTGCCTGCATGCGCTGGGTCGCGTACTCGAGCACTGCGTGTTCGTGCGCGGCAACCGCGTCGAGACCGACACCTTCGAGCCAGGCGATCGCCGCGGCGCAACCGATCGCGCCGGCCATGTCCGGTGTGCCGGCCTCGAACTTGTACGGCACGTCGTTCCAGGTGCTCTGCTCGAAGGCGACGGTGCGGATCATGTCGCCGCCGCCCTGCCAGGGTTGCATGGCTTCGAGATGCTCGCGCTTCGCGTACAGCACGCCGAAGCCAGTGGGGCCGTAGAGCTTGTGGCTGGAGAACGCGTAGAAATCGACGTCGAGTGCCTTGACGTCGACGTGCAGGTGAGCGACGGCCTGAGCGCCATCGACCAGCACCGGAATGCCGCGCGCATGCGCCTCGGCAATCATCTCGGCGACCGGATTCACCGTGCCCAGCGAGTTCGAGACCTGCACGACTGCGACGAGGCGTGTGCGCGGGCTCAGCAGTTTCTTCCAGGCGGCAAGATCGAGGCTGCCGTCGTCGAGCACCGGTGCGGCGACGACGGTCGCGCCGGCGAGCTGCCAGGGCACGATGTCGGAGTGGTGTTCCATGCCGGTGACGAGCACTTCGTCGCCGGGCTTGATGCGCGGCTGCAGGTAGCTGCGCGCGACGAGGTTGATGCCTTCGGTCGTGCCGCGCGTGAAGACGATCTCCTCGCGCTGCGCGTTGAGGAACTTCGCGATGCGGTCGCGCGCACTTTCGTAGGCGCCGGTCGCCCGCGCAGCGAGTTCGTGTACCGCGCGATGGACGTTGGCGTTCTGCGTTCGATAGTAGCGGTCGAGCGCCTGCAGAACGGCTTCCGGTTTCTGCGTCGTCGCGCCGTTGTCGAGATAGGCGAGGCGCTTGCCGTGGATGCGTTCGGCAAGAATCGGGAACTGTGCGCGGATCGCTTCGAGATCGTAAGGCTTCGTCGCTGCATTCATTGCAGTGCCTCGATCTGTTCTCCGCCCGGCAACTGGCGCAGCAGGCGCTTGGCGACGCGCGCACGCACGTCCTCAAGGCGGATCTTCTCCAGCACCTCGAAGGCGAAGGTCCAGGTCAGCAGCGAGCGCGCCTCGGCTTCCGGAATGCCGCGCGAGCGCAGGTAGAACATCGCGGTCTGGTCGAGCTGGCCGAAAGTCGCGCCGTGTGCGCACTTGACGTCGTCGGCATAGATCTCCAGCTCGGGCTTGGCGTTGATCACCGCGCCGGGCGAGAGGATCAGGTTGGCGATGCGCTGCTCTGAGTCTGTCTTCTGCGCGTCCTTGTGCACCCGGATCATGCCGTTGAACACGGCGTGCGCCTTGTCGCGGGCGATGCCGCGGAAGGATTCACGGCTCGTGCAATGCGGCGCGCGATGTTCGATCCAGGTGTGATTGTCGACGTGGCCGTGCCCGGTCGGCGCGTAGAGACCGTGGATGTGCACGGCAGCACCGGGTTCGACGAGATCGACATGCAGGTCATGGCGCGACAGCTTGCCGCCGAGATCGACGCTGACGATATCCGCAGTCGCATCACGCGCGATGCGCAGCTTGATGCGGGTCAGCCGGTGTGCGTCCGGCCCGGCGTCGCTGACGCGGATCAGGTGCAGGCGTGCGCCGGCCTGGACGTCGATGTCGGCAAAGATGGTTTGAAACACCACGTCGCCGGAGGTGTTCAGGATCAGTGTCGCTTCGCTGTTGCGCGCCAGCACCAGACGATGGCGCTGATGCGCGCGGTTGTCGGGGCGGATCGGTTCGGCGACAACATCGTTGGCTGCGATCACTCGATCGACGCCGCCGGCGGCGAAGGCGCGGTTGAACGCATCCAGGCCGTCGGTGAACTCCGGTGTCGCCGATTCAACGCTCCGATCGTCGGGCTGCATGGCCTCGACCGGCAGTTCGGCAAGCGGCGCGAGATCGGTGTACTGCCAGTCCTCGAGCGCAACCGATGGCAGACCCTGGGCGAGGAAGGCATCGAATGCAGCGCGACGCAATGTTGTTCGCGCAGCTGTCGGCAGCGCTTGGAAAGCACTGCGGAAGTGATCCAGATTGCTCATCAGGCGGCCTGCTGAATCCAGCCGTAGCCTTTCTCTTCCAGCTCACGCGCCAGGTCCGGGCCGCCGGATTTGACGATGCGACCGCCCGCGAGCACATGCACGAAGTCCGGCTGCACGTAGTCGAGCAGGCGCTGGTAGTGCGTGACGAGCAGCACGGCGCGCTGCTCAGAGCGCATCAGGTTGATGCCGTCGGACACGATTTTCAGCGCGTCGATGTCGAGGCCGGAGTCGGTCTCGTCGAGCACCATCAGTTTCGGCTCGAGCACGAGCATCTGCAGGATCTCGTTGCGCTTCTTCTCGCCGCCGGAGAAGCCCTCGTTGACGCCGCGCGAGAGCATCGCCGGATCCATCTTCATCTGCTTGACGCGATGGCGGACCCAGGCGAGGAAGTCGCCGGTTTCCATCTCGGGTTCGCCGCGCTGCTTGCGCTGGGCGTTCACCGCGGCCTTGAGGAAGACCATGTTGGAGACGCCGGGAATTTCGACCGGGTACTGGAAGCCGAGGAAGATGCCCAGCGCTGCGCGCTGCTCGGGATCGAGTTCGAGCAGGTCCTGACCTTCGAATTGCACCGTGCCGCTGGTGACCGTGTAATCCTCGTGGCCGGCAAGCAGTTTCGACAGCGTCGATTTGCCCGAGCCGTTCGGGCCCATGATCGCATGCACTTCGCCGGCATTGATGCGCAGTGAAATGCCGCGAAGAATTTCCTTGTCGTCGATGCGGGCGTGAATGTTCTGAATATCAAGCATGGCTTTTGGTACTGGCTAGCTTAGTGGTAACGAATCCGGCCCGGCCGCAAAGCGTCCGGTCGTTCAACGGCGCCGATGGCCATTCAAGGCCATCGGCGAAATCCCCGTTTCACCCAACCGAACCTTCGAGTGAAACGGAGAGCAGCTTCTGGGCTTCGACCGCGAATTCCATCGGCAGCTCCTTGAAGACGTCCTTGCAGAAGCCGTTGACGATCATCGACACGGCGTCCTCCGCCGAGATGCCGCGCGAGCGCGCATAGAACAGCTGGTCCTCGCCGATCTTCGAGGTGGTGGCCTCGTGTTCGAGGATTGCGGATGGATTGCGTACCTCGGTGTACGGGAAGGTATGCGCACCGCACTGGTCGCCGATCAGCAGC
>CAZDPA010000259.1:0-3760 GCA_964507195.1 uncultured Salinisphaerales bacterium
CCGGCCAGTGCAAACGGCAACAGCGCCTGCGCCAGGTAATAGGACATGCGCTGGCTGCCGCTGCGCCAGCCGGCGCGCACCAGCAACTGCGCACTCTCGCCCTTGGCGTCGAGCCAGCCTTCGATCTGCTTGCCACCGCGGGCGACCGCCTGCAGCAGTTCGGCTTCGCCCTGGCCGGCAAAATCGGTGTCGGCGACGCTGCCGTCGGCCTGCAGGCGGCGCTGCACCCGCGCCGAGCGCTGTGCCGACAGGAACCACCAGACCAGCGCACCGATCGTCAGCGCGCCGAACACCAGCGTGGAACTGACGACGAGAGCGAAAACATTCGGGCTCATCAGTCGTCTCCCTCGGTGGCGCTCAGCATGTTGTAGATCACGAACACGCCGATGATCTGCAGCACGATGGCAACGATCAGGGTAGCTCGTCCCGAAGAGTCAGCCCAGATATCGGCGTAGTAGGCGCGGTTCTGGATGAAGATGAACAAGGTCACGACCACCGGGATGATCGCCAGGATCAGCGCCGAGAAGCGCGTTTCCGCGGTCAGCGCGCGCAGCTCGCGCGCGCTCATTTCGCGATTGCGGATCGCCTGGATCAGGCTGCGCAACACGCCGCGCAGCGAGCCGCCGAACTTGCGGTTGACGCTGGCGGCCAGCGCCACCACCTTGAGCATGCGAATGCGATGAATATCGGCGGCTTCGTTCAGCACCGCCTCGACCGGCGCGCCCAGCCGCACCTGGCGACCGACCGAGGCGAACAGCGGCCGGATCGGGTCCGGCGCCTCGCGCGCGGCGGCGGCCAGTGCTTCTTCCAGCGTGTTGCCGGCCGCCAGCACACGGATCACGCCTTCGAGATAGGCCGGCAATTGCTGCACGATCTGGGTGCGGCGGCGTGCGGCGGCACGCGTGAGAATCACGAAACCGAAAGCGATGGCGAAGCCGATCACGGCAAGGCCGCCGGCGAAGCCGAACAGCAGAATCGTGACCGGCACCATCGCAGCGAGCACCAGCAGGATTTTCGAAACCGCCTCCGGCTCGGCGTCGGAGCCCGAGCGCCACAGCGCGTGGCAGGCCCAGCGCAGCAGCGGGTTGCGCAGCTTTGCGTCGCGTGAAACCCAGGCGGAGGCGGTCTGCTCCTCGCCGACGCGCAAGCGCAGCAGCACGTCTTCGGAACGCTCGCGGCGCCCGGCATAGAGAAACAGCCAGATGGCGAGGGAGGCCATGCCGACCGCGATCGCAAAAATGAGGATGGCGACCATCAGTGCAGCCCCCGCAGATCAAGATGTTCGTGCCGCTCGACGTCATAGCGGAACAGGTCGCGCAGGCGCAGGTCGTGGCCGTCCTGTCCCTGTACCTCGGAGATCGCCATCAGCCTGCGTTCACCGCCGGGCAGGCGCGAGACGTGCACCAACAGATGGATCGCACTGGCGATCTGGCCGCGGAAGGTGATCTCCGAGCCGGTATAGCCGGCGAAACCGGCGAGCAGCTCCATGCGGTGGATGGCGTCCTTCGCAGAGTTGGCGTGGATCGTCGTCATCGAGCCATCGTGGCCGGTGTTCATCGCCTGCAGCATGTCCAGCACTTCGTCGCCGCGGACTTCGCCGACGATGATGCGGTCCGGGCGCATGCGCAGGGCGTTGCGCACCAGATCGCGGGCGCTGACTGCGCGCTGACCTTCCAGGTTCGGCGGCCGCGTTTCCAGCCGCACGACATGGTCGTGCTCAAGGCGCAGTTCGGCAGCGTCTTCCACCGTGATGATGCGCTCGCTGGCCGGTATCCACTGCGACAGCAGATTGAGAAACGTGGTTTTGCCGGAGCCGGTGCCACCGACCACGATCAGGTTGGCGCGGTTGCGCACCCGCTCCTGCAGATACGCCAGCTCGGCTTCCGATATGCTGCCCAGCTTGAGCAGGTCATCGGCCGTCAGCGGCTTCTTGCGGAATTTTCTGATCGACAGGCAGGGGCCGTCCAGCGCGATCGGGGGAATGATCGCGTTGACACGGGAGCCATCCGGGAGCCTTGCATCCACCATCGGGGTCGATTCGTCCACACGCCTGCCTATGGGCGACAGAATGCGCTGAATCACCCGCACAACGTGGGCGTCGTTGACGAAACGTACCGGAGCGGTGGACAAACGGCCATTGCGCTCGATAAACACCTTGTTCGGACCGTTGACGACGATGTCGGCAACGCTGTCGTCGTCGATCAGCGACTGGATCGGACCGAAGCCCATCAATTCGTCGCGTGCATCGCGGGCCAGCGCTTCGGTCTCGCGCTGGTTCACCGGCAGCCGCTGAGCGACGACATACAGGCGCACCTGGTCGCTGACAAAACGCTCGACCTTGACCGGCTCCCAGGTATCGATGTCGAGGTTGCGTTCCTCGATCGTCGCGATCAGCTGCCGATGCAGCTGGCTCTTGAGCTGCTGATATTGCTCGGTGAGTCGGAAGCGCGAAGCCTGGTCGGTATCCATGCGGTATTGCCGGCTCAGGAAAACAACCGGCCGAGCAGGCCAGGCTTGGCAGGCAATGCCTTCGACAGTTCGCCGGAGAGCAGCGCATCGGCGATGCGGCGCACGTCGATGCAGTAAGGATCTTTCGGCGCCAGGGTGAACAACGACTCACCGGAGTTCATCGCCAGGATGCGGTTGGACCCCTGCGAACTGAGCGTCGCCACCAGCGGCAGGTCGAGCAGCTCGGCGAGATTCTCCGGCTCCAGACCGAGCCGGTGACGGTAGTTGTCGACCACCAGGCCGGCGCGATCCAGCGGCGTGTCTTCCAGGCGCAGCGCCCGCAGCAAATACTTGCTGTGGCGCGACTTCAGGATCGACTGGTCGGTGATCATCAGCGCGCGGTCAGCCTGCGCGACCACACCACGCACGCCTTCCAGCGGAAAATGTCCGTCCAGCGTGACGACGACGCAGGCGAACAGCCCGCGCAAAACCTGCAGCAGCTTGAGGAATTCGACGACGTCGAGGTTCGGCCGGCCGATCAGATCTTCCGGCAGGCTCAGCAGATAAAGACCGCTGGCGTGCTTCGCGAACGCGGTTTCGACCAGGGTCTGGTCGCAGCGGTTGGCGTCGTTGACCGCATCGAGCACGCCGTAGGTCTGATTGATATTCAGAAAAATCGCGGCAGCACCTGCGGGCAGGGCAACATCGACCAGGATCGTGCGTTCGCCCATCGCCAGCTTCTCGGCGCAGGCCAGTGCCAGATGCTGGCCGAGGAACGCGGTGCCCTCGTAGGGGTGCCCGGACAGCAGCGCGAACAGCTTGCCCTGCCGACGCCCGGCCTGGGTGACCGCTGAGCTGCGCCGCAGCAGCTTGCCCATCAGCGCCGCGACGTTGGCGTCGTCGCGCTGCAGCACGAAGAAATCGCGGGCGCCGGCACGCATCGCCGACAGCACCAGCTGCGGGTCGCCATCCTCGCCCAGCCCCACGATCGGCAGGTCGGGCATGCGGTCGAGCAGGCGCTCGACCATTTCCGCGCGCTCGGCTGCGGTTGCGGGCGTGAACTGGAAAAATATCAAGTCGGCGCGGCCCAGCATCTGCAGGCGCTGCACCAGATCGTCAGCATCGAGCGGGCGAATCAGCGAGAACTCGGCACCTGAGACGGCATTCTGCAGCCAGCTGAGGTAAACCGGGTCGTCGGCGACGACGATAGCCTGGGTCTTCATGAGTGTGGAGCGATTCCGGTGTCCGTGATCCGGGGACCAGTGTAGCGGCCGGCCGGTCTCAAACCTGAGACCGGCAACCGGCAGGGTTC
>CAZDPA010000260.1:0-3750 GCA_964507195.1 uncultured Salinisphaerales bacterium
GAAGTCTCTGCGCTCATTGACCAGGCGATTGCCGAAACCGGGGCCGCCGGCGGCAAGGACATGGGCAAGGTCATGGGCTGGATCAAGCCCAAGGCCCAGGGCCGCACCGACATGGGCAAGCTGTCGGGCTTGATCAAGGCCAAGCTGGGCGGCTGAACCGGGGCGTCGCTCATTCCCGCGTAGATACCGTGACTGATGTCCAGCATCCTTAGACCACTCTGGATGACTCGATTACGCTTCGACTCGTTACGTAGCCCGGACGCAGTCCGGGATTCACACTCCCCGTGAGCCTGCGGCCCCGGATTTCATCCGGGCTACGCAGATCTGGCACAGGCTTGGCGCCGCATCGCGCGATGTCATTATTGGAATCATGTCCGGCCGAATCCCCGACGCCTTCATCCACGATCTGCTCGCTCGCACGGACATCGTCGAGCTGATCGGCTCGCGCGTTGAACTCAAGCGCGCCGGCAAGGAACTCAAGGGGCTGTCGCCGTTCACCAGCGAGAAGAGTCCATCGTTCTTCGTCTCGCCGCAGAAGCAGATGTACTTCGACTTCAGCGGCGGCAAGAACGGCAATGCGATCAGCTTCCTGATGGAATACGACCGCCTGAGCTTCGTCGAAGCGGTCGAAGAACTCGCCAAGCGCGCCGGCATCGAGGTTCCGCGCGAAGGCGGCAACGAGGCTCGCGTTGTCATGGACGGCCCGCTCGATGCGCTCGCCGCGGCGCAGCGCTATTTCAGCGAACGCCTGCGCCTGAGTCCGGTCGCGGTTGAATACCTGAAGAAGCGTGGCGTTGATGGCCCGACCGCCAAGCAATACGGCATTGGCTTTGCGCCGGAGAGCTGGGATGGCCTGACGAATTTTCTCAAGGAAACCCAGCATGCGGTTGATGCCGGCCTGCTGATCCGCAAGGACGGCAGCGGTCAGGGCGGCCGCGACTGCTACGACCGCTTCCGCAACCGCGTGATGTTCCCGATCCGCGATACCCGCGGCCGGGTCATCGGCTTCGGTGGCCGCACGCTCGGCAACGATCCGGCCAAGTACCTGAACTCACCCGAGACGCCGCTGTTCCACAAGGGTCGCAACCTGTACGGCCTGTATGAAGCGCGCCAGGCCGGCCCGGCGACGCTGCCGCACCTGATCGTCGTTGAAGGCTACATGGATGTCGTGATGCTCTCGCAGCATGGCGTCGGCGGCGCGGTCGCAACGCTCGGCACGGCAACGACGCGCGACCATCTGCAACTGATCTTCAAGAACACCAGCAAGCTGGTGTTCTGTTTTGACGGCGACCGCGCCGGGCGTGCCGCGGCGTGGCGCGCGCTGGAGCAGGCGCTGCCGGAGCTGCACGAGGGGCGCGAGTGCGTCTTCATGTTCCTGCCTGACGGTCATGATCCGGACACTCTGGTTCAGGAAATCGGCGCAGAGGCCTTCAACGAGCGCATCACCCAGGCGCAGCCGCTGTCACAGTTCCTGCTCGGCGAGTTGACCCGTCAGGTCAATCTGGGCGCGATGGAAGGCCGCGCGCGCCTGATTGCGCTGGCCAGGCCGTATCTGGACAAACTGCGCGAAGGTCCCTTTCGCACGCTGATGCTCGACGAGCTGGCGCGCATCACCCGCATGGGTCGGGCCGATGTAGACAACACGCTGCGCCGCAGTGACTCCGCCAGCACAGGCAGCATCGGCAATGCCGTGCAGGCGGCCGGATCACGCGATCCCGGCGGCGCCGGTCGACCGGTCAAACATCTGATGCGGCTGCTGCTGGAGCAGCCGGCGCTGGCAGAGCGCGCGGACAACCTGCAGTTGCTCGAGCAGTGCGATGTCCCTGGTATCGGCATCCTGATCAGCACGCTGGACTATTTCCACGCCCACCCGGGCGCGCACGCGGCGCAGCTGCTGGAAGCCTGGAAGGACACCCCGCAGGGGGCGGCGATCGGCCGCCTGCTGGCGGAGGACACCAGCACCCTCGACGAGGCGGCGATCGAGGTCGAGTTCATCGACGGGCTCGCCAAGCTGACGCGGCGCGGCCTGCGCGGGCGCGTCGACGAGCTGCTCGCACAGGCCCGAATCCGCGATTTGTCCGACACGGAAACGCGGGAGTTAGGGGCACTTACGGCGCAGTTGGCAACACGTTCGCCCGAAACCTAGGGCGGGCAGTATAATAGGCGGTTCTGCGCTCCCAACCTGCAGCCTTTTCGGCGGCGTTACACGAGTTACGTATGGCAACCAGCAACCACGACAAGGCCGACAAGGCCAGCAGCGCCCTCGACAAACAGGCCCAGAAGCAGTCTCAGATCAAGGTCCTGATCGCCCTCGGCAAGGAAAAGAGCTATCTGACCTACGCTGAGGTCGCTGACCATCTGCCGGAAATCGTCGATACCGAGCAGATCGAAGACATCATCAGCATGATCCAGGCGATGGGCATCCCGGTTCATGAGGAAGCCCCGCAGGAAGACGAGCAGTTGTTTGCCGAACCTGCCGTCGTTGCGACCAACGAAGAAGAAGAAGACGCTGCCGAAGAAGCGGCGGCCGCGATTGCCGCGCTCGACGACCAGTTCGGTCGCACGACCGATCCGGTGCGCATGTACATGCGCGAAATGGGCTCGGTGGAACTGCTCGACCGCGAAGGCGAAATCCGCATCGCCAAGCGCATCGAGGAAGGCCTCAACGAGGCCATGTTCGCGATGGCGCAGTACCCGGAGACAGTCGCGATCCTGCTCGAAGCCTTCGAGAGCTACAAGCAGGGCAACAAGCGCCTGAACGAAATCGTCACCGGCTTCATCGATCCGAACGCGCCGGACGAAATTCCGCCGCCGGCACCGCCGCAGCCGAAGGTCGAAGAGAAAGACGACGACGACGAGGCCGCGACCGACGAGGAAGAGGAAGCCGTCGATACCGGCCCCGATCCGGTCGTCACTGCCGAAAACTTCGCCGAACTGCAGAAGCTCTACGACAAGGCCTGGGACGCGCTGCTCAAGATGGGCGCCGCACATCCGAAGACCCAGCCGAAGCGTGAAGCGGTTGCGCAGCACATCATGACCTTCAAGCTCTCGCCGAAGATCGTCGACGAGATCACCCGCAACCTGCGTGCGAAGATCGACATGGTGCGTCGCACCGAACGTCAGATCATGCGCATCTGCGTGGTCGATGCCGGCATGGGTCGCGAGGAATTCCTCAAGATCTACCGCGAAGCCAACGGTGCGACGAATGAGGAATGGATCACCAAGGCGATCCGCGCCAAGCGCAAGTATTCGTCCGAGCTGAACGCACGCAAGGATGAAATCTTCGCGCTGCAGGACACGCTGAAGAAGATGGAAGGCGACAACCTGATCTCGCTGCATGAGATCAAGGACATCAACCGTCGCGTCAACGTCGGCGAAGCCAAGGCGCGCCGCGCGAAGAAGGAAATGGTCGAAGCCAACCTTCGTCTCGTGATCTCGATCGCCAAGAAGTACACCAATCGCGGCCTGCAGTTCCTCGATCTGATCCAGGAAGGCAACATCGGCCTGATGAAGGCGGTCGACAAGTTCGAATACCGCCGCGGCTACAAGTTCTCGACCTACGCGACCTGGTGGATTCGCCAGGCCATCACCCGCTCGATCGCCGATCAGGCCCGCACCATCCGCATCCCGGTGCACATGATCGAGACGATCAACAAGCTCAACCGCATCTCGCGCCAGATGCTGCAGGAAATGGGCCGCGAAGCGACGCCGGAAGAGCTGGCGAAGAAGATGGAGATGCCCGAGGACAAG
>CAZDPA010000261.1:0-3722 GCA_964507195.1 uncultured Salinisphaerales bacterium
AGGGCGGGCGGCTGGTCGATCCGTATGCGGCGTAGCGGCCGCAGTTCACCATCACCGCGGCGAACGCCGCGCAGTACGCCGGCCAGCTCAGCGCCGGGCACCGCGCGCTGCTGGCGAAATTTCCCGACTACAAGCTGCCGGTCTACGTCAGCCATCGCAGCGTCGGTTACCCGCAGGGCATCTACGACGCTACCCAGGCCAACATCGGCAAGGCCAGGCTGCTGGGCTCGGATGCGCTCGAAGGCGCGCGCCTGGGCTTTCCGTTCCCCAAGCCGCAGAACGGCGTCGAGGTGATGTGGAATCACCGCGTGCGCTATCGCGGCAGTTCGGTGCTGGCGCAGACCAGCCAGGCGATCGTGCAGCCCAGCGGCAAGGCGCAATACCTCAAGCAGACCGAGCGCGTGCTGTACCGCTACGGCAGCCTGAGCAATCCGATCGACCTCAGCCAGCGCAACATCCTGCTGTATTACCTGACCTGGTTCGGCAAGACCGGCAACGAGGCGGATTTCGTCGTGCTGGTGCCCGAGACCGCCAATTCCGAGAAAGACAGCCGCGCGGTGTGGGTGCTGCCGCCGGGGCTGGGCCGCATGTTCCGCCTGCCGCCGGTGGGCTATGACCAACCGTTTCCGGGTTCGGATGGTTTGTATTTCGTCGATATGGTCGACATGTACAACGGCCCCTTCGACCGCTACGTCTGGAAGCTGGTCGGCAAGCGCGAAATGATCGTGCCCTACAACGGCTACCGCCTGTCCGACGGCAGCAAGACCTACGCCCAGCTGATCAAGCCCGGCCACATCGACCAGGATGCGACACGCTACGAGCCGCACCGGGTCTGGGTGATCGAAGCAACCGAACGCGGCGGCCGCTCGCACCGCTTCGGCAAGCGCGTGTTCTACGTCGATGAGGACAGCTGGAACGTCGTCATGGTCGAGAACTACGATCGCGACGACAAGACCCTGTGGCGCTTCCAGGAGGGTCACCTGGTTGCGCTTTACGACGCGCAGACGGCGAACAGCGCGCCGGTCGTCACCTACGATTTCAAGGACGGCCGCTACTTCGTCAACCGCCTGTCGGCGCAGGACAAGCCGATCCAGTACGACCTGCCGGACATGCGCGAATCCGATTTCCTGCCAGCCTCGGTCAAGGCGCGTTACGCCCGCTGAAAGTTTTTTGCCGGGGCTGCAACCCTTTTTCCCGATCCCGCATCTGAATAGGGCAAGCGATGACTTGCAACGGATACGGAAGGAGAACCCGCCATGAAGGCAATCAAACTGACGCTGGCAGCACTGGCACTGACGACCACCTCGGCAATGGCCTGCGAGCCTCAGCAAGACGCGGGGATGAAAGCCTTCCGTGCGGATGCACTGGCGAAGATCGAATCCGAGAACCGCCAGGCGCTGCAGAACAGCCTGCGTTCCAATCTCTCTGCACTGCTGAACCAGACGCGGCAGAACTGGCTGGCACAGCAGGCTTCACCAGCTTCGGCCGGCACCGCGAAGGCGCAGTCGCAGCCTTGAGGCGGTTTTCTTGATCCCGGATTGACACGGGTAAAGTCATCCGGGATCAGCCTTGACGGCCTCGCTGATGTCGTAGCACTGCTCGATACGCAGGCCGGCGCGCCATCGCTGCGCTTTCCGGCGAGTTCGCCGAACTGAGAGGCTGTGAGTGGTAAGCTCGCTCACGAGCATCCACCGATCGTTACGGACATGCGTTCCGAGCCCGACGCCGAGCCCCCCGCTGATACGCAAACGATCCCGATGCGCCCGCTGGTGGTGGGCACCGACCGGGTCGCGTGCACCTTGGTCGTGCGTCTGCTCGAACGCCTCGGGTACCCGTCGCCGGAACGCTGTCCGACGCTGTCGGAGGCTGCATTGCAGCAGCATCGGTTCGATCTGGCCCTGGTCGATGACAGCGCGATCGCTAGTGGTGAGCGCCTCGCAGACGATGCAACCAAGATTGTGTTCATGGGTGCCGACAGCGCCACCTGTGGCATCCGCGTCGATGCCCGGCTGCGCAAGCCGCTTTCGTTGGAGGCCTTGCGCAGCACGCTGGCCGGCCTCCGGCAGACGCAGATCGACGAGGATTTCGACGGTGTTCGCTGGCGCGAACTGCTGGCGCTGTTCGGCCGCAGCGGCCTCGCCGAGATGATCGCCGCGATCGAGCGCGATCTGCCGCAGCAACGCCTGAGCCTGGAGCGTGCGCTGCAGGACACCGACACCGCGGCCCTGCGCCGCATCGCCCACACGCTGTGCGGCGTGGCCCTGCAACTGGGTGCCGAAGCCTTCGCCGCGCTGTGCACGCAGGTGGAGCGGCGCGCGGCGGAAGGTCTCGGCGCCGAGGCCGCGACGCTTGGCACGCAGATGCTGTCGCGGTATGTCGCATGGGTCGCACGATTGCAGCATGAACTCCAGCAGTCCTGAGCCGCGCGTGACGATCCCGCTGCGCAGCATCGCGCTGTGCGCGCTGGTTCTGTTCGCCAGCCTGCTGCTCGCCTGGCAAACGGCGCGCGTCATCGAGCGGCATCAGCAGGCGCGTTTCGACTACGAAGTCCGCAGGATCGGGTCCGCCATCGAGCAGCGCATGAATGCCTACGTGCAGATCCTGCGCGGTGGGCGCGGCTTGTTCGAGGCATCGACGCAGGTCAGCCGCGACGACTGGCGAATCTACGTGGAGAAGCTGCAGCTCTCGGCCCATTACCCCGGCATCCGTGCGATGACCTTCGCGCCGAAGCTGCTGCCGGATGAACTGCCGGCGTTCATCGAAAGCGTGCGGCGTGAGCTGCCGTCGAGCCGCTTCACCAACCCATCGGTGCTGCAAGCCTTCGAGCTGCGCGCGCCGCCCATGCGCCGGTGCTCTACACCGAGCCCTTGACTGCCGAGAGCGAGCTGGGGCTCGGCATCGACATGATGCGCGACGTCGACCGCCGGCTGGCGATGGAGGCTGCCGTCGCCACCGACGATGCCGCCCTCAGTCCGCGCCTGCGCCTGTTGCGGCTCAACGGTACGCAGGTGGGCTTCATCGCCTACATGCCGGTGTTCCGAGAGGGGCGCCATCTGGGCTGGGTGACGGCCACCTTCCATGCAGAAGCCTTCATACAGGGACTGCTAGGCGAGGATGGCAGCGTGCTGGCGTTCGAGATTCACGACGGCCCCAAGGCCGACGCGAACGCCTTGCTTTACTCCACCGCCGGCGTGACGCCCGACGGCGCGCCGCTGCCACTGCCGGCCAGCACGCAGGCCGGACTCGAAACGACCGAAACGCTGCAGATGCCGGGCCGTGCCTGGACCGCGCACTTCCGCACCGGGCCCGGGTTCACGACGCTGACCGAGCAGATGATGCCGTGGCTGGTGGCGTTCGGCGGCCTCATGGCCAGCTTGCTGCTCTATGTGATCGCACGCGCCGGCGCCCAGTGGCAGGCGCAGGCCGGCCTGCTTGCGCTTCAGGCCACCGGCCTGCAGCAAGCCCGTGCGACAGCCGATTCGGCGAACCTTGCGAAGAGCAACTTCGTGGCCAACATGAGCCACGAAATCCGCACACCGCTGAACGCGATTCTCGGCACCGCGGAATTGCTTGGCGACACGCCGCTCGACACCGACCAGCGCCAGAGCGTGGACACGATCATGCAGAGTGGTGATCACCTGCTCGGCGTGATCAACGACATCCTCGATTTCAGCAAGGTCGAGTCCGGTCTGCTGGAGCTGGAGGACGCGATCTTCGATCTG
>CAZDPA010000262.1:0-3672 GCA_964507195.1 uncultured Salinisphaerales bacterium
GGTTGCTCGAACCCGGCGAGGCAGCGCAGCAGCGTCGACTTGCCGCTGCCGGAACCGCCGAGCAGCGCGAAGATTTCGCCGCGCCTGACCGTCAGACTGACGTCCTCCAGCGCGACGAAGCCCTCGAATTCCTTGCGCAGGCCGTCGATGCGCAGGTAGTCCGCTTTGGCGTCGGCCGCGGCCGTGTCCTTGACCGCCGCCGCGACCGGCGAAGTGGAAGCCACGCGCCTACTTGCCGGTTTTCAGTTCGGTCCAGATGCGCGTGTACTGGCGATCGACCTCGGGCGGCACGACCGCGTAGCTGAACAGCTTGGCGGTGACTTCCGGCGGCGGATAGATCGTCGGGTCGTTGCGGACCTCTTCATCGATCAGCGGCAGCGACGCCGGCACCGGATTGGCGTACTGGATGAAGTTGGTGTTCGCTGCCGCCACTTTCGGGTCGAGCAGGTGATTGATGAAAGCGTAGGCGCTATCGACGTTCTTGGCGTCCTTGGGAATCGCCAGCATGTCGAACCACTGCGGCGCGCCTTCCTTCGGGATCGAATAGCCGATATGCACGCCGTTGTCGGCCTCGTCCGCGCGGTCGCGCGCCTGAATCACATCGCCCGACCAGGCGACGACCAGGCAGGTGTTGCCGTTGGCGAGCGCGCCGACCAGCTGCGAGGAATGGAAGTTCTGGATATAGGGCCGGATGCTCTTCAGCAGCACAGCGGCCTTGTCGATCACCGCCGGATCGGTGCTGTTGGGATTCTCGCCGAGGTAATGCAGCGCGATCGGGATCAGGTCCGACGGCGTGTCGAGCAGGGTGACGCCGCAGTCCTTGAGCTTGGCGATGTTCTCCGGCTTGAACACCAGATCCCAGCTGCCGACGACATCGGTGTTGCCGAATGCGGCCTGCACCTTGTCGATGTTGTAGCCGATGCCGGTCGTGCCCGACATGTAGGGCACGCCGTACTGGTTGCCCGGGTCCTGCTGCGCGATGCGCTGCATGATCTGCGGATCGAGGTTGGCGAGGTTCGGAATCTTCGCCTTGTCCAGCGGCAGGAACACGCCGGCCTGGATCTGCCGGCCGAAGAAGTTCAGCGTCGGCACCACCACGTCATAGCCGGACGAGCCGGCCAGCAGCTTGGCCTCCACCACCTCGTCGCTGTCGAAGACGTCGTAGGTGACCTTGATGCCGGTCTGCTGCTCGAACGTCGGGATGGTGTCCTCGGCGATGTAGTCCGAGTAGTTGTAGACGTTGAGGACTTTCTTCGCCGGCGCCGTCGCGCTGCCTGCGCCGCGGTCGCCACAGGCGGCCAGCAGCACACACACGGCGAAGGCAACCGCATTGTTTTGCGATGTCATGACGCGACTCCCTGATGGTGGTCCGGGCCGCGACGGGCGCCGGTGCTCATTACATTCGGGCGTACGGGGCTTTACGTCAAGATTCTGTTCCAATGCCGGGGCCGCCAACCACAAGATCGCAGGGAAGCTCTCGCGGTAATCTTGCGCACTTTGTCGAAGGAATCCGCCGATGACCGCCTCCGAAATGCCCAGCTTGAACGACGACCTGCGCCGCGCCGCGCACTCGATCGGCGTACTCGACTGGCTGATGCTGGTGCTGGCGCTGGTGTCGATCGGCCTGCTCAGCTACGAAACCTGGGGGCCGGTGACGCCGCAGCAGAGCCTGTGGATCATCCGCACCGACTACGCGATCTGCGCACTGTTCGCCGCCGAGTTCCTGTGGCGCTGGCGCCGCGAACGCTGGAGCCTCGACTACGTCAAGCGCAACTGGTACGAAGTGCTGGGCATGATCCCGGTCGCCAGCCCGGCACTGCGCGGCTTCCGCCTGTTCCGGGTGATCCGCATCGTCATCCTGCTGTCGCGCTTCGGCATGGCGGCGGATCGCGCCTTCGGCGACGAATTCACTTATCGCCTGGTCAGCCGCTTCAAGCGCGGCATCGTCGATTCGATCAGCGGCGCGGTGACGATCGCGGTGCTCGACGAAGTCGCCGAAGTGATGTCGCGCGGCACCTACACCCGCAACATCTCGCGCGCGCTGGAGGACAACCGCAGCGAGCTGCGCGGCATGATCCTGGAGAAACTCCGGCAGGACCCGCAGACCGGCCGCCTGTCACGCATGCCGTTCTACGACGACATCGTCAACGGCGTCGTCGATGCCGGCATCCGCGTGGTCGAGGAAGTGCTGCGCGACCCGCGCACCGACGAGCTGGTCGCCGACATGCTGCGGGAGAACCTCAAGCAGCTGCGCGAGGCGGTCGCCGTGCACGAAAAGGAACTGCACGACCAGGGCCGCCGCAAAAGCCAAGCGCGCTCATAAAAAACCCCGGCGCGAGGCCGGGGTCTGCACGCAATCCGCGACTCAGGATTTTTCGGGATCGCTGGCGTCGCGCTTGGCCTTGGCCACCTTCAGCTGCTGCTCGTAGTCCGACTTGGCGCGGTCCAGGCAGTCGTTCTTTTCCTTCGCGGCATAGGTCTCGCAACGCTCCTTCTGCACGCTATAGGCCGCCTCGATCTGGGTCTCGTCGATCTTGTAGATCGCGCCGGCCTCCGCCGACTGGGTCGCCGCCGCGCCTTCGGCCATTGCCTGTTGCGCATCGTTCGGGCTGACCGACGGGTCCATCGCATCGACCTGGTTCTTGGCTTCGTCACTCCGCGCATCGGCGACGTCCGCCATGGCTTCCGCCTGGGCATCCGCCATATCCTTCTGGCCTTCCGCGGTGGCAGCAGCAACACCATCACGCTCGGCATTGGCGGACTCCTGGCGATTGCAGGCCGCCAGGGACAACGAACCGGCCAAAGCCAGGGTAACGATCAGAGCATTCTTCATCATGTCTAGGTCCTCGTAATCAGAGCAAAGTTTGGAGCGCGGGAATCTCACCGCGGCGTCTCCGTGCTACCGGTTCCACGCTCCGTACCACTCCATGACTTCATTCAACCCACTGAAGTGAATGAATTTTAAAAACATGATTCGAAGCAGCGTCATGCACGATGCCTGACGCCGCATGCAACAACTGTCGAATGCATGGGAGCTATGCGCAGGGCAAAAAGAAGGCGCTGGGCGTTTGTCGCGCAGCGCCTGACTTGGAAGTTCCGGCACCGCCGGGGGAAGCGGCGATGCCGGGGTTTCCGAACGCATGCCAGGGAAAGCATTGCGTCCGAAAGGCCGGCACCATCGGGGAGGTAGTGCCGGGGTAACGGTGCCGGGGGAGTGGCACCTTACAGAAGCGCGATCGGGCGACGCGCTCCGGTAACTGGGATGTTGTTTATCTCAACCTGAGGTGTGCTTCGATCTGCTCGCAGCCTCAGCCTTGCTGCGGACGATTGCTCTTCTGGTGCGTCTGCGGGGAGCGGCGCGGTGCCTGGGTATCCTGCGGCTGACGCTGGGTCTGCTGTCCCTGATCGTGCGGAGCTTCGCCCATTTGCGGACGACGCGGAGATTCCTGCGGCTGCGCGCCCGGCTTCACTTCGTTCTGTTGTCTGGTGTCCTTGTTCATCAGCTTGACTCCTGTAGTCGTAACAGCGAACCGCTGTGACCCGGATTGATGCCCGTGTCGCTCGGCAGGCTCAGCGGGATGACGGCATTGATGTTCCAACATGCATGCCAGACCAGAAACCTATTCATTTTCATAATCTTGAAAATTTAAGCCCACCGGAAACCACCGCAAA
>CAZDPA010000263.1:0-3635 GCA_964507195.1 uncultured Salinisphaerales bacterium
GCCGAGCGCAGTAGTTAGTCAGGGCTTCCCTGAACCCCTTTCATTACCCATTCAAAGTGGAGCGACACCGATGAGCACTGTCCCTGCCGAACTGAAGTACGAGAAGTCCCACGAATGGCTGCGTCGCGAAGCCGATGGCACCGTCACCGTCGGCATCACCGACCATGCGCAGGCCGCATTGGGTGATCTGGTGTTCGTCGATGTACCGACCGTGGGCCGCGTACTCGCCGTAGGCGAATCCTGCGCGGTCGTCGAATCGGTCAAGGCCGCGTCCGACGTCTATGCGCCGATTGCCGGCACCGTGACCACGGTCAACGAAGCGCTGGGCGGCAGCCCGGAAATTCTCAACAGCGATCCCTATGGCGCGGGCTGGATGTGGAAGATGACGCCGGCCGACACCGCAGCGATCGACAAGCTGCTCGATGCAGCCGGCTATACGGATTTTCTGAAGACCCTGTAATCCACTGCGTCGCCGGTCGTGAGGCTTGACGCCTCATGCCTCACGCCTCACGCCTCACGATCAAGCCCATGCCATTCGTTCCCCATACCCAAGCCGACATCAAAGACATGCTCGCCGCGATCGGCGCGCCGACCATCGATGCGCTGTTCGACGAGATTCCGGCAGCCCTGCGCTGCGGTCCGCTGAGCAAGGTGCCGGTCGGCCTGCCGGAAATGCAGGTTTCGCAGATGATGCTGGCGCGCGCCAAGGAAGATCAGCTCGCGCTGAATTTCATCGGTGCCGGTGCCTACGAGCATCACATCCCGGCGGCAGTGTGGGAGATCACCACGCGCGGTGAGTTCTATTCGGCGTACACGCCGTATCAGGCCGAGGCGAGCCAGGGCACGCTGCAGCTGCTGTACGAATACCAGACGATGATCTGCGGCCTGACCGGCATGGAGGTCAGCAACTGCTCGATGTACGACGGCGCGTCGGCATTGGGTGAAGCGCTGCTGATGGCGGTGCGCGCGAACAAGAAGAACACCGGCGGTCGCGTGCTGATGCCGCGCGCCGTGCATCCGTTCTATGTCGATGTCGTCAACAACACGACGCCGTCGCAGGGTGTGGTGCTGCAGGCGGTGAACTACGATCCGGCAAAGGGCACGACCTTGCTCGACGCGCTCAAGGCGCATGAAGGCAGCGCGCCGACCGCAGTTGTGATCCAGCAGCCGAACTTCTTCGGTCAGCTTGAAGATGTCGATGCGATCGCTGACTGGGCGCATGCGCAGGGCGCGCTGGTCGTCGCCGTCGTCAATCCGGTGTCGTTGGCGCTGCTCAAGGCGCCGGGCCAGTGGGGCGCGACCGGTGCGGACATCGTCTGCGGTGATGGCCAGCCGCTCGGTGCGCCACTGTCCTCCGGTGGGCCGTACTTCGGTTTCCTGACGACCAAGATGGTTTTCGTGCGCGAGATGCCGGGTCGCATCGTCGGTCGCACCGTGGATCTCGACGGCAAGCCCGGTTTTGCGCTGACGCTGCAGGCGCGCGAGCAGCACATCCGTCGGGCAAAGGCGAAGTCGAACATCTGCACCAACCAGGGCCTGCTGGTGACGGCGGCGACGATCCACATGTCGCTGCTCGGTCCGGAAGGCCTGGCCCAGGTCGCGTCGGCCTGCATGGCAAATACGCGTGAACTGCAGGCGCAGCTCGCATCGGTCAAGGGGGTTGAAGCGGTCTTCAGCGGCCCGCGCTTCCATGAGCTGGTGATTCGTCTGCCGCGCCAGGTGGCGCCGGTGCTTGAGGCACTCGCGCAGCGCAACATCTTCGGCGGCTTTGATCTGTCGCGGCACTTCCCGGAACTCGGTAACGCCTTGCTGGTATGCGCGACCGAAACCAGAACTTCGTCCGACATCAGTGCCTACAAGACGGCGCTGGCGGACATCCTGTCTGTTTCCTGACGGCCATGCCACCAGAGGCACTTCGAAAAATGAATTTTGTACCTGGCATGGCCGCCCTCACCCCACCACCCGCTCTGCGGGCAGTCCTCCCCTCTCCCGCGTCGCGGGCGAGGGACATTGGACTCGCTGCGCAAGATTCACATTAAAGGAGTTCAGCAATGGCCAATATCACCCTGCGCGGCAATCCGATCCAGACCAGTGGCGAGCTGCCGAAGGTCGGCGACGAGGTTCCGGGTTTCCGCCTCGTTGCCGGCGATCTCAAGGATGTTGCCCTGCACGACTTTGCCGGCAAGCGCAAAGTGCTGAACATCTTCCCGTCGGTCGATACGCCGACCTGCGCGATGTCAGTGCGCCAGTTCAACCAGCGTGCGGCTTCGGTCGCCAATACCGTAGTGCTGTGCATCTCCGCCGATCTGCCGTTCGCGCAGGCGCGCTTCTGCGGCGCCGAAGGCATCAAGAGCGTGGTCATGCTGTCGCTGATGCGCGGCCACTCGTTTGCGCAGGACTACGGTCTGCGCATCGAGAACGGCCCGCTCGCCGGTCTGACCGCACGCGCGGTTGTCGTGCTCGACGAGAACGACAAAGTCATCTATTCGGAGCTCGTCAGCGAGATCGCCAACGAACCGGACTACGACGCTGCGCTCAAGGCACTGGCCTGATCCTCGGAGGGCAAACGCATGTCGACCGTACTCAAGGTGGCTGGAATCCTCGCGACGCTGCTGCTTGCGGGCCTGGGTATCGCGTTTGTGCTGGGACTGATTCCGCGTGAGCTGCTGATCGAGCAGTCGCTGATGGCGCTGGCAGTGATCGCGATCCTCGCGGCTGCCGGCCTGATTGTGGGTTTGTTGCTCAAGAGTCGTGAACCGCGCTGAGCGGAACGCCCCTATTTTTTGCGATCCCTATGACTGAAAAACTGATTTTTGAAGTATCGCGTCCCGGCCGTGTCGCCTATGCGCAGAACCCGGGTTGTGGGGTTGATGTGTCCGGCATCCCGGAAAATCTGCGCCGCAAGGACAAGCCGCTGTTGCCGGAAGTTTCGGAGATGCAGGCGGTGCGTCACTTCACGCGTTTGTCGCAGCTGAACTTCTCGATCGACACCCACTTTTATCCGCTGGGTTCGTGCACGATGAAGTACAACCCGCGCGCCTGTAACCGTCTGGCGATGCTGCCGGAATTCCTCGCGCGCCATCCGCTCGCGCCGGATTCGCATTCGCAGGGTTTCATGGCCTGCATGTACGACCTCCAGGAAATCCTGCAGGACGTCACCGGCATGGCGGCGGTGTCGTTGACGCCGATGGCGGGCGCGCAAGGCGAGTTCGCCGGCGTCGCGATGATCAAGGCCTATCACAAGGCGCGCAACGATGCGGCGCGCACCGAGATCCTCGTGCCCGATGCGGCGCACGGCACGAATCCGGCGACTGCGGCGATGCTCGGTTACGCGGTGCGCGAGATTCCGACCAATGCCGACGGCGATGTCGATGTCGAGGCGCTGCGCGCCGCGGTCGGTCCGCAGACTGCCGGCATCATGCTGACCAATCCGTCGACCTTCGGCGTGTTCGAGCGGCGCATCAAGGAAATTGCCGGCATCGTCCACGAAGCCGGCGGCCTGCTGTACTACGACGGCGCCAACCTCAATGCGATTCTCGGCAAGGTGCGCCCGGGCGACATGGGCTTCGACGTCATCCACATGAACCTGCACAAGACCTTCTCGACGCCGCACGGCGGCGGTGGTCCGGGAGCCG
>CAZDPA010000264.1:0-3600 GCA_964507195.1 uncultured Salinisphaerales bacterium
CAACCCTCTCCCCGCGCGCGGGGAGAGGGAGTAAGGATTGAGATCGTTCCGCGCGAATCGGCGAAGAACCAATTTTCAGAACACCACGACCTGCCGCACCGCCTCACCCTTCGCCAGCCGGTCAAACGCGAGGTTGATGTCTTCCAGTTTCAGCGTATGCGTCAGCAGCCTGTCGACCGGCAGGCGCCCGGCCTTGTACAGCGCGATGTAACGCGGCAGATCGCGTGAGGGTACCGCGGAGCCCATGTACGAGCCTTTGACCGTACGTTCCTCGGCGACCAGGCTGACGGCAGAAATCGAAAACTGCTTCTGCGGATGCGGCAGGCCGACGGTGACGGTCATGCCGCCGCGCCGGGTCGCTGCATAGGCCTGCGACAGTGCGATCTCGGAGCCGGCGGTTTCGATCGCGAAGTCAGCGCCACCTCGGGTTGCTTCACGAATCTCGGCGACCGTGTCGGCTCCCGCAAGAATGCAATGGGTGGCGCCGAGTGTGCGCGCGAGTTCGAGTTTGGCTGGCAATACGTCAATCGCGACGATGGGATCGGAGCCTGCCGCGACAGCGCCGAGCAGCGCGGCGAGGCCGACGCCCCCCATGCCGAAGATCACGGTGCTCTGGCCCGGCGCGACGCGTGCGGTGTTGACCACCGCCCCGACGCCGGTCATCACGGCGCAGCCGAACAGTGCGGCGATCTGCGGCGGCAGATCCTTGTCGACCTTGACCGCGGAACGCGCGGAGACGACGGTGTGATCGGCGAATGCGGAAACGCCAAGGTGATGGTGCAGTTCTTCGCTGGAAGACTCGTGCCAGCGCCGCGCGCCTGACAGCAGCGTGCCGGCGACGTTGGCCTTGGCACCGGGTTCGCACAACGCGGCGCGGCCTTCGGCGCAGAAGCCGCAGTGGCCGCAGCTCGGCACGAACGCGAAGACGACCTGATCGCCCGGCGCAAAGCCCGGCGTGTCGGGGCCGCATCCGACGACGATGCCGGCGGCTTCGTGGCCGAGCACCATCGGCATTACGCGCGGACGCGAGCCGTCGATGACCGAGAGATCGGAATGGCACAGACCGGCGGCGCCGACCTTGACCAGCAGCTCACCGGGGCCGGGTGGATCGAGTTCGACCTCGACCAGCTGCAGCGGTTGCGACTGTGCGTAAGGCGCGGGCAGGCCCATCTGGCGCAGCACGGCGGCGCGGACTTTCATGGCAGGGTCTCGGCGGGGATGACCAGCAGCTTCTCCAGCGCACTGCGAAGGGCAGTGGGCAGATCGATCGGCCGCCGCGTCTCACGGTCGACGAAGACATGAACGAACCAGCCCTCGGCCGCTGCGTTCGCGAGGTCTTCGCCAAACAACGCGATTTCGTAACGCACGCTGCTGCGGCCAATGCGCGCGACACGCAGGCCGGCATCGACCGCGGCGGGGAAGGCCAGCGAATCGAGGAAACGGCAGTGCGATTCGGCGCAGACGCCGATCGATGCGCCGTCGTGGATGTCCAGCCCGCCATCGCGGATCAGATAGGTGTTGATGACCGTGTCGAAGTAGCTGTAGTACTCGACGTTGTTGACATGGCCGTAGATGTCGTTGTCTTTCCAGCGCGTGGTGATGCGCTGGAAGTGCGGGTAGTCCCGGCGCTGTGCGAGTTGGTTCAAGATATCCCCTGCAGGTGGCGGCAGCGTCGATATTAGGCTGCGCGCGCCGTGCCTGCATCCGCTGGCGGAATGCGCAACAATCGCGCGTACCGCGATAGACGATACAAGTCCACAACCAGGAGAGTGGCATGCTGATCCAGGGCCAGATGATGAACGCCCCGCTGTTGATTTCGTCCCTGCTCAGGCATTCCGAGCAGTACCATGGCGACACCGAGATCGTGTCGCGTACGGTCGAAGGGGGCATCCACCGCTACAACTACGCCGCCGCTGCCAAGCGCAGCCGCCAGCTGGCCAAGGCCCTGCTCAAGCTCGGCGTTGCTTCCGGTGATCGCGTCGCGACCCTGGCCTGGAACGGTTATCGCCACTTCGAGCTGTACTTCGGCGTATCCGGCATCGGCGCGGTGATCCACACGGTCAATCCGCGCCTGTTTGCAGAGCAGATCGCGTGGATCGTCCAGGATGCCGACGATCAGGTCATGTTCTTCGACCTGACATTCGCGCCGATCATCGAAAAGATGGCCGCGCAGTGCAAGACGATCAAGCACTGGGTTGCGATGACTGATCGGGCGCACATGCCCAAGATCGACGTGCCGAATCTGCTCTGCTACGAGGACTTGCTGGCGGCGCAGGACGATGCATACGAGTGGCCGGAGTTCGACGAGAACGCGGCCTGCGCGCTGTGCTACACCTCCGGCACGACCGGCAATCCCAAGGGCGCGCTGTACAGCCATCGCTCGATGATGCTGCACACCTTCTCGGTGTGTCTGCCGGATGTCTTCGGTGTGTCCGCGCGCGACTGCGTGCTGCCCGTGGTGCCGATGTTCCACGTCAACGCCTGGGCCGTGCCCTATGTCGTGACGATGGCTGGTGCCAAGCTCGTGCTGCCGGGTGCCGCGCTCGACGGCGCCAGTCTGCATGAGTTGTTCGAGGCCGAGCAGGTGACGATGTCGGCCGGCGTGCCCACGGTCTGGCAGGGACTGCTGCAGCATCTGCAGGCCAACAATCTCAAGCTGAGCAGCCTGCGCCGCTGCGTGATCGGCGGCTCGGCCTGCCCGCCGGCGCTGATGCAGACCTTCGAGCGCGACTACAACACCAAGATCCATCACGCCTGGGGTATGACCGAGATGTCGCCGCTCGGCACCTTCAACACGCTAAAGAACAAGCATCTGGCGCTGTCGAAGGCGGAGCAGCTTGCAGTCGAGGTCAAGCAGGGACGACCGGCGTTCGGCGTGCAGATGAAGATCGTCGATGCCGAAGGCAAGTCGCTGCCGCACGACGGTAAGGCCTTCGGCGATCTGATGGTCAAGGGCCATTGGGTGATCAGCAGCTACTTCAAGATGGACAAGAGCCCGCTCGTCGACGGCTGGTTCCCGACTGGCGACGTCGGCACGATCGACCCGGATGGCTACCTGCAGATCACCGACCGCTCGAAGGACGTCATCAAGTCCGGCGGCGAGTGGATCGGCTCCATCGATCTCGAAAACGTCGCCGCCGCGCATCCGGCCGTTGCGATGGCAGCGGTGATCGGCGTATTCCACCCAAAGTGGGACGAGCGCCCGTTGCTGATTGTGGTCAGGAAACCGGGCCAGGACGTCAGCCGCGACGAACTGCTCGCGATGTATCCGGGCAAGGTTGCAAAGTGGTGGATTCCGGACGATGTGCTGTTCGTCGATGCGATTCCGCTGACGGCGACCGGCAAGATGTCCAAGCTGCAGCTGCGCGATCAGATCAAGGGGTACACGCTGCCTGGGACTTGATCAGCGTGCAGCCGGAGTAGCCCGGTTTCGCACAGCCAAGCCGGGAAGCCTGTCGGCATAGCGGCTCCCGGCTCCGCTGCGCGGAAGCGGGCCACAGGCTCAATCCAGCTGCACCCAACAAAAAACCCGCCGGCTTTCACCGGCGGGTTTTTGCTTTGCGGCGTGAGGCCGAAGCTCAGTCTTCAACCACCTTGAGC
>CAZDPA010000265.1:0-3583 GCA_964507195.1 uncultured Salinisphaerales bacterium
CCCGCCATAGGGTATGGTTGGAACAATCACGCGGGGGCGCGTGCGCGGTTGGGGGAGAGAATGAACGACCAGAACGGTCCGGTCCCTTCAGACGGAGGGCCGGACAGGTCGGCAGGCATCACGCGGCGCACGCTGCTGAAGCGCGGTGGTCTGCTGGCATTCGTGGTGTTTTCGCCGCTGGGCTGCGGCGAGTCCGCAGCGCCGCGCATCGGTGTGCCGGTCGATCCGGGCACGCTGAAATTTCTGAATGCGGACGAGCACGCCGCGCTGCGTGCGCTGGTCGATCACCTGGTACCGCCGGATATCGACATCGGTGCGGCAGACGCCGGTTGCGCCGAAGCGATCGATGCTCTGCTTGGTGCCTTCAGTGTGCAGCCGCCACGCATCTACGCCGGTGGCCCGTACTCGGATCGCGGTGGGGCCGAGCACAATGACTTTGCCGGCTTCCTGCCGCTCGATCCCTACGAAGAACTGGCCTGGCGACTGCGCATCAAAGGTTCCGCCGGACGCCCAGAGCGCGAGTTCAATGGCGCCGTGAAGGGTCTGCAAGGCATCTATCGCGACGGCCTCGCTGCACTCGATGCGGCAGCCGGTTCATACGGCGCTGATCGCTTCGTTGATCTCGATGTCCTGCGCCAGGAGCTGCTGCTGCGCGCGGGTTCGGATGCGGCGATCGGCGAAATGATCGACATCGCCTTTCCGCACACGCTGGAGTTCATGTACGGCGCGCCGGAGTACGGCGGCAATCGTGATCTCGCCGCGTGGCGCTACACACGCTTCGATGGTGACGTGCAGCCGCGCGGCTACACCCCGGAGCAGGTCGAGAATCCGGACAACCCGGGTTTGCCTGGCGGCGTGCTGGATCTGCCGGATGGCGTGACGCTGGCGCAGATCGCCGCCATTGCGCCACTGGCGTCGTACGAGGCTGCGCAAGGAATTGTCCAGCGTGCGCAGGGCAGACTCAGCGGCTGGCAGGCCGGTGTCGCCGAGCTGCTGCAGGGAGCGAAGACCCATGGCGCGTGAAGCCATTGTCATCGGTTCCGGTCCGGCTGGCAGCGTCACTGCGTGGGAGCTCGCACGGCAGGGCTGGTCGGTCACGATTCTCGAACGCGGTCGAAATCTGCGCCCTGGTCTTGGTGAGCGCGCGAGCGGTGAGCTGGGCACGCTGTATGGCAGCGACGAACTCAAGGGCATGCGCCAGTTCGGCTTTCCCGATCCGCAGCTTGAGCCCAACACCAGCCGTACGCAGGCGGATGCTGGCAACGCTGTGGAGCGCTCGGCGCAGGGCGCGGTCGGCCAGCTCGGTTCGGCGGTGGGCGGCACCTCACTGCACTACAACGCCAAGACGCCGCGCTTCTGGAAGCAGGATTTCAGCATGCTCAGCGAGCTCGGCCCGGTCGACAATGCGAACGTCGCCGACTGGCCGATCAGCTACGACGATCTCGCACCGTACTACGACGAGGTCGAACACCGCGTCGGTGTGCAGGGCGATGTCGACCGGATGCCGGCAGCCACGCTGGCGCAGGCACCACGCTCACGCCAGTTCGTGATGCCACCGAATCCGACCGGTTATGCCGCGCAGCTGGTTGCCGAAGGTGCGCGCCGTGCCGGCTACACCGCGTATCCGTATCCGTCGGCGGTGAACTCGCAGGCGTTCGACGGTCGCCCGGCCTGCAATTCCTGCGGTCTGTGCTCCGGCTTCGGTTGCACGATCAATGCACGTGGCGACGCGATGGTGTCCTTCCTCAATCCGGCGCTGCGCGGCGGGCGCGTGCGCGTGATCGAACGTGCATTCGTCCATCGCATCGAAACGACAACCGACGGCAAGCGTGCAACCGACGTGCGCTACTACGACGTGGCTGGTGAAACGCACAGCATCAATGCAGACATCATCGTCGTTGCCGGCAGCCCGGTGAACACCGCGCGCCTGCTGCTGCTGTCCGCGAACGCGGCGCATCCGGACGGTCTCGGCAATCGCTCGGGTCAGCTTGGCCGCAACGTGATGTTCCACAATTTCACGCTCGGTGCCGCGGTCTACGGTCGCGATATCCAGCCGCTGCGCGCGCAGAGCACGACGCTCGAAGTCGATGATCCGGTCGGCCCGTTCACCGGGCCGGAAGTGCGTGCGCTCGGCCTGCCGTATCTGAAGGGCGGCATCATCCAGGTCGGTTCCGGTGCGCCGCTGCTGTCGGAAGCCGCACTGCTCGGCGGCCTGACCGGCTACGGCCTCGTCCACAAGCAGCTGATGAAGCTCGGGCCGGTGCATTCCAAAGTCGCCGGTTCGCAGCTGATCGGCGAGGATCTGCCGCAGCTGAACAACCGCGTCGACCTTGATCCGGGCGTGCGCGACTTCCATGGCCTGGCGTCGCCGCGCATCACCTACAGTCCGCATATCCACGAGCGTGCGGCAGCGCTGCTGCTTGGCGCGCGCATGGAGGCCTTCCATCTGCTTAGTCCGGGTGCGCTCGCCGCAGCGATCATTCCGTATCCGATCATCTCGAGCGCCGTGCCGGCGACGGCACATCACGCCGGCACCGCGCGCATGGGCATCGATCCCGAGACGTCGGTGTGCGATGCGTCCGGGCGCCTGCATGATGTCGACAACGTCTACGTGGCCGACGCTTCGACATTTCCGACCTTTCCCGGATTCAATCCCACACTCACGATCATGGCGAACGCCATGCGCATCGCGCGCGGCATCGCCGGAGGCAGTGCATGAAGTTGCTCATTTCCTCAGTGCTGATCAGTGCGACGCTGATGTTCGCGGCCTGCAGCGACAGCGACAATGGATCCAGTGATCCGGGCTCCGATGCCGGCGAGTTCAAGGTGCTGGTCTTTACCCGCACCGGCGGCTTCCGGCATCGCTCGATCCCGGATGGCATCGAAGCCTTCCGCAGTCTTGGTGCCGAGAATGGCTTCGGCGTCGATGCGAGCGAAGATCCGGCAGTGTTCACCGACGACAATCTCGCGCAGTACAAGGTGCTGGCCTTCGTCAACACCACCGGCACAATCGTCGACACGCCGGAGCAGCGCGGCGCGATCGAGCGCTTCATCCAAGGTGGCGGTGGCTTCGTCGGCATCCACTCGGCGGCAGACACCGAATACGACTGGCCGTTCTATGGGCAACTCGTCGGCGCGTACTTCAAGAACCATCCGCTGCAGCAATACGCAGCCATGATCACCGAAGCGCCGGATCATCCGGCGACCGCGCACTTTCCGGAACGCTGGACGATCTACGACGAGTTCTACGCGTTCCAGAGCAATCCGCGTGGCAGCGTGCGCGTGCTGCTGTCTATCGACGAGGGCAGCTACCTGCAGAATCCCAACACCAGCCAGCTGCCGACCTCGCCGACCTTCCCGGTCGGAGAGACCGGCACGATGGGCGATCATCCGATGAGCTGGTGCCATGACAATCTGGGCGGACGTGCGTGGTACAGCGCGCTGGGCCATGCGCCGTACCTGTATACCTATCCGGAGTACCGGCGGTTTCTGCTCAATGGGATTCTGACCGCGGCGAGGAAGGCCGAAGCGGACTGCACACCGCGTTAGACAGCAACACGAATCACAGTAGGGCGGGATAGCG
>CAZDPA010000266.1:0-3550 GCA_964507195.1 uncultured Salinisphaerales bacterium
CGTAGCCCTCAACCTTGGCGCCGATGCGGCGTGCGGTCGCGATCGCCGACAGGCCGGCGACGCCGACGCCCATCACGAGGATGGTGCCCGGCCGGATCGAGCCGGTCGCGAAGGTGGTCATCGGCATCATGCGCGCGATGCTGGTCGCGCCGAGCAGCGCGCCGTAGTAACCGGCCAGCGCGGCCTGCGAGGACAGCGCGTCCATCGCCTGGGCGCGGGTGATGCGCGGCACCAGCTCCATCGCCAGCGTCGTGATCTTCTTGTCGCGCAGCAGCTTGGTGATGTCGGCTTCCTTGTGTGCGTAGACGAAGGACAGCAGGATGCTGCCGTCCTTCATCGCGTCGATCACATCTGCGGAAGGCGGCTGCACCGAGACGACGATGTCCGCGTCCGACACCAGACCCTGGGGGTTGGCGGCGAAGGTGACGTTCTTGAAGGCCGAGTCCGGAATGCGGCTGGCCGCTCCGGCTTCGGACTGCATGTGGATTTCGCATCCCAGCTTGGCCAGTTTGTCGGCAACGGCGGGAACCATGGCGACGCGCCTCTCGTTGGGGCGTGTCTCCTTGAGCACGGCTATTTTGACCGGCATGTACAACTCCCTGTGCATAAGCAATTCGATGATCGGGACCCGCAGCCCCCCAATGGGCTGCCGACCGTGGGACGCAGAAGTCTAGCGGATGATCTGAGGAATAACACTCGATTGCGTACTGCGCGGCGCATCCGCACATGCTGGCCGTCGCTGCCCCCGCACCGTGGGCGCGGACCGGGTGACGCGGCCTGCCGCGCCGTCCCGAAAGCGCCTGATTTGACGTGTTTTCCTCAGTTGCCGGAGGCGGTTGTCAGCTCGGCAAGATCGTCCGCCGTTTCGATCAGGCGCGCACGTGCCCGTTCACGCTGCTCGGCGGTCAAGGTAGGGGCAAGCTCGGCAAACAGCGCCAGCCATTGCGCTCGGTCAGCCGCAAACACCTTTTTCTGTTCGTCCGTCCACAGCGCTTCACCGTCGAGCAACAGGCCGGTCAGCGCAGGGCAGAAATCGGCGGACTGACGCTGTTCGAGGATCGTCGCCAGCTCGGCGCGCCGGCGCTGGCGATAGGCCAGCCATGCCGGCGCAATCGAAGGTCGTGCATTGTTCCGTTCGCGCAGCCGCGCCCGCTGCTCGGGTGTCAGTGCGCCGAAGTTGCGGCGCAGGGATTTCTCCAGCGCCTTGAGATTGAACTTGCGCACCGCTGCGGCATCCGGCTCGATCTGCTCCTCGCGGAACTCGTCGATGTCTTCATCGACGGTTTCGAGGAGGTCCGCAACCTGCTCGTCGCTCAGGCCAGCGCCGAGCGTGCAGGCCAGCGGCGCGAGGCGGACGGCCACGCGACTGATGCTTTGCGTAAAACGCTCGATCAAGGCACTGATCTGTTCTGCGGGCATCGGCGTGTCAACGGCCGCTGCCAGCTGACGCAGCTCGGCAATCCACAGCGGCAGTTCCTCGCGGCGGTGCCACAGCCAGGCTTCAGCAAAGCCGGCGTTGAAGCGCGCGGTCTGCTCATCGGTGAGGGAGACGTAACGACCGACCTGCCAACGTGCAAACCAGTCGAGTCGCTCGTAGGCAAAACGCGCCGCGCTGCAGGCACCGAGAAAAGCGCTGGCGCAGAGCAACACGCCGACCAGGCGAAGCGCTCTGGCGGGGCGCATGGATGGGGTGGCGGGCGCGTTCCGGTTCATGGCCGTGCCCGGTGGCTGCGATCAGCCGAAATGGCAGACGTAGTCGACCGTGTCCAGGGCTTCGATGTCGAAGTACGAATCGCCCGGTACGGCAAAGGTCTGGCCGGCACCGTACGCGGTCCATTCGCTGGCACCCTTGAGCTTCACCTTGCAGGTGCCGCCGGTGATCTCCATCTGCTCCGGCGCGCCGGTGTTGAAGCGCAGCATCGAGGGCAGGATCACGCCGACGCTCTTGCGCGTGCCGTCGGCGAACAGCACCGTGTGGCTCACGCACTTGCCGTCAAAGTAGACATTGGCCTTCTTGACGACGGACACCTGATCGAACTGGGACATCAGTCAATCTCAACCATTTGAAAGTCAGCTTTTGAAGCGCCGCAATCCGGGCAGGTCCAGTCTTCGGGCACATCGGCCCAGGCGGTGCCGGGGGCAATGCCATCATCAGGAGCGCCCGTCGCCTCGTCATAGACGTAGTCACAGATCAGGCAGCGCCATTTCTTGTATTGCATCGAATGCTCGTCCCCAAGCTGAAGATTCAAAAAAATGGGGCCGAATGTTACCCCAAGCCCGTCGCTGGCAGCGCTGGTTTCGCCTGAAAATGCCGGCAAACAGGCAAAAAAAAGGCCCGACGAGGGCGTCTGGCCTTAGAAACCCGGTAGTTGGGGGGCATTCCGGGTTGGGGGATCGGCTCGTCTGACCGGGCTGACGGGGGGATCAGGGGGATCCGGTCAGACGATGGGTGAACAATAGGCTTCTCTGCGCTAGAGAACCGTCATAGATGACGCGAGGCGGGCCGCGGCAGACAAGCGGTGCGGTGGTGGCATTTCGACCCGCCCAGAGATCGTTATCTGTCCATCCGTATGAGCGGATATACTGCGAATCCGATTCTGGAACCCTGCTTACCGCGCCATGAAACTGCATCCGGTCTACACCCGAATTGAGGCGCTGCTGCGCGAGCGCATTCTGGTCATCGACGGCGCGATGGGCACGATGATCCAGCGCTACAAGCTCGAAGAGGCCGACTACCGCGGCACGCGCTTTGCCGACTGGGCTTCGGATCTCAAGGGCAACAACGATCTGCTGGTGCTGACCCAGCCGGACATCATCCGTGCGATCCATGGCGAGTATCTGGCCGCCGGCGCCGACCTGATCGAAACCAACACCTTCAATGCGCAGACGATCTCGCTGCACGACTACCGCATGGAGTCGCTGGCGTACGAATTGAATCTCGAAGCGGCAAAGCTGGCACGCCAGGCTGCTGACGAGTGGACGCAGAAAACCCCGGAGCGCCCACGCTTCGTCGCCGGCGCGCTCGGCCCGACCAGCCGCACCTGCAGCATCAGCCCGGACGTCAACGATCCCGGCGCACGCAACGTCACCTACGACGAACTGGTCACGGCCTATGTCGAGCAGATCCGCGGCCTCGTCGACGGCGGCGCCGACGTGCTGCTGATCGAGACGATCTTCGACACGCTGAACGCCAAGGCGGCGATCTTCGCGTGCGAAACCTATTTTGAAACCAGCGACGTGCGCCTGCCGGTGATCATCTCCGGCACGATCACCGACGCCTCCGGCCGCACGCTGTCCGGCCAGGTCACCGAGGCGTTCTGGAATTCGGTCTCGCATGCGAAACCACTGGCGATCGGCCTGAACTGCGCACTCGGCGGCAAGGACATGCGGCCGTACATCGCCGAGCTGTCGCGCGTCGCCGATTGCTTCGTCTCCTGCTATCCGAACGCCGGCTTGCCGAACGCGTTCGGCGAGTACGACGAGACGCCCGACGAGACCGCCGCGATCATCCGCGAGTTCGCGACCAGCGGCCTGGTCAACATCGTCGGCG
>CAZDPA010000267.1:0-3515 GCA_964507195.1 uncultured Salinisphaerales bacterium
GACTGGCGCTCAAGCCAGATGGAGATTTGAAATGAGTGGTCTGAACTACAACGTCATCAATGAGCCGGGCGGTGTGCCGATCAAGCTGTGGACGCATGGCGTCCCGCTGGAGGACGAGGCCCGCGCGCAGCTCGTCAACATGTCGAAGCTGCCGTTCGTGCATGGCTGGATCTCGGTGATGCCGGACGTGCATCTCGGCAAGGGTGCGACGGTGGGCTCGGTGATTCCGACCGTGGGCGCAATCGTGCCGGCGGCAGTGGGCGTGGATATCGGCTGCGGCATGATCGCGGCGCGGACCACGCTGCGGGCATCGGACCTGCCGGACAACCTGGCGGCGTTGCGTTCGGCAATCGAGAAAGCAGTGCCGCATGGACGCAGCGCGACCCGTGGCGGCCGTGACAAGGGGGCGTGGAATTCGGCCCCGGACATGGCCGTGAATGGCTGGTCGGACTTGGCAGATGACTTCAAGCTGATCACCGACAAGTATCCGAAGCTGGAGAAGACCAACAACCTGTCGCACCTGGGCACGCTGGGCACCGGCAACCACTTCGTCGAGGTCTGCCTCGACGAGGAGGATCGGGTGTGGTTCATGCTGCACTCGGGATCGCGCGGCGTCGGCAATGCCATCGGCTCGCTCTTCATCGAGCTGGCCAAGGAGGACATGCGTCGCTGGATGATCAACCTGCCGGACAAGGACCTCGCGTACCTGCCGGAAGGCAGCGAGCACTTCGGCGACTACGTGTTCGCGGTCGATTGGGCTCAGCGTTTCGCCCGGACCAACCGCGCGATCATGATGGCGCATGTGGTCGATGCGGCACGCAAGGTGATTGCAAAGCCGTTCGAGGCCTCGGCCGAGGCGGTGAACTGTCACCACAACTATGTGAACCGCGAGGTTCACTACGGGAAGGAGGTTCTGGTCACCCGCAAGGGCGCGGTGAGCGCCAGGAAAGGCGAGCTGGGCATCATTCCCGGCAGCATGGGTGCGAAGAGCTTCATCGTGCGCGGTCTTGGCAACGAGGAGAGCTTCCACAGCTGCAGTCACGGTGCTGGCCGCGTGATGAGCCGGACCGAGGCGCGCAAGCGCATCACGGTCGAGGATCACCGGGAGGCGACGGCGCACGTGGAGTGTCGGAAGGATGCGGACGTCGTCGATGAATCGCCGGCGGCCTACAAGTCGATCGATGCGGTCATGAAGGCGCAGTGCGATCTGGTCGAGATCGTGCACACGCTGCGCCAGGTGGTCTGCGTCAAGGGGTAAGGCAACACGGCGTGCGGGAGCAATCCCTCGCGCCATTCTTTTGTTTCGAGGGGAAGAGTCATGTTGGAATTGAATGGAGCGGCTGGTGGCGGGCAGCTGCTGCGCACGGCGCTGACGCTGAGCATGTGCACGGGTACGCCGTTCCGCATGGCTGGGATTCGTGCAGGCCGCGCCAAGCCGGGTCTGATGCGTCAGCACCTCACTGCGGTGCAGGCAGCCGCGGCCATTTCCGGCGCGGAGGTTCGTGGCGCGAGCCCGGGGTCGACGGTGCTGGAGTTTGTGCCGGGGCAGGTGCGTGCGGGCGACTATCATTTTCCGATCGGCACGGCGGGTTCCACTACGCTGGTGCTGCAAACGGTCCTGCCGGCCCTGTCGATGGCAAGTGCGGGCTCGACCGTACATCTGGAAGGTGGCACACATAACCCGATGGCACCGCCGACCGATTTCCTGGCCGACGCCTACATTCCGATGCTTCGCAGGATGGGAGCCGACATCGACCTGGTAACGGAACGCTACGGGTTCTACCCCGCCGGCGGAGGGTCGCTGCGTGTCCGTATCGGCCCGGGAACGCTGGGGTCATTGTCGCTGCCGGCGCGTGGCGGCCTGAAGTCGATCAGGGCGCGAGCGCTGATTTCGTCCGTTCCGGCCAGCGTGGCCGATCGCGAACTTGCCGTGGTGGCAAGGCGTCTCGGGCTCGAATCCGACAAGCTGGAGCATCGTTCCGTGCGTCCGGCCGTCGGTCCCGGCAACGCCCTGATCATTACGATCGAATCGGAGCATGTCTGCGAAGTGATCACCAGCTTCGGTGCGCGTGGCATCAGCGCGGAAGCGGTGGCCGAACGAGCATGTACCGCTGCCCGCCTGTATATCGACCGGGGGATCGTCGTGGGCGAGCATCTGGCCGACCAGCTGCTCATGCCGATGGCTCTTGCAGGTGCGGGATCATTTCGCACTGGCGAACCATCCGAGCACTTTCGATCCAACGCGGAACTGATCGAGAAGTTCCTTCCGGTAGAGATTCACCGGTCGGAAGCGGATGCGGTCGAGATCGAGGGGGCCGACGAACGATCGGTGCCCGGCTCGAGCCAGCCGGCGAAAGCGACGCCCCCGAGCGGGTGGCTCGTGGAGATCAGGGCATAAACGATCCGACGGAATGGTGTGTGCTGCCCGGCACAGACCGGGAAGTCACCCGCTGCTCAGAACTGCTTGAGCATCCGGTAAACCGCTTCCTCGCGATCCGCACACAGCCGCAGTCGCTGCGCCAGCCCGCTGCAGTCCACTGCTTCCTTCTTGCGCCCGAACTGCGCGCCGAGCAGGGCGAATTCGCGCCAGGCGTCGCCGGTCTGGGTCATCGCCTCGGCGGCTTCGAGCAGGCGCGGCTGGTTCAGTTTCTGTCCGGCTTCCTGCAGGAACGCCGAGTACATGAAGCGGAAGCCGCCGCCGCCGGTGCCGATCTCTTCCTGCATGCGCACGATGTTGCCGACGTAGAGGCGCGCGTAGCGCGGGTCGGGGTGCTTCTGCGGCAGGCGCTCGACCGCGTTGGCCAGGCGGAGGATCGCGCGCACGCCGACCAGCGGCACCGGCGTGCGCAGCATCATGCGCCAGGTCTTTTTGATCGCGCCGCGTACGGCGCGTTCGAGATCGAAGCTGCGGTCGAATTCCAGCGGGTAGTACATCAGCCCTTTCGGCGCGAACGCGCCCTGAGTGAAGCGCGCCTTGCGCAGATCCTTTGCAGCGCAGCGTTGCGGCTGGTCGAACACCGGATCGCTGATGAGGTATTCGTCGCCTTCCCTGCCGTAGACGATGAGGTTGTGCGCGTTGAAGTGGAAGCGCATTTCCTGCGGGAAGTACGACAGCCAGTAGACCGAACTCTGCACGCCCACCGGCCGGCCCTGGTCGAGCTGGCGGTCGAGCGCATCCATCGCCGCGTCTTCGTCGGTGAAACGCTGCGACGCCATCTTCAGGCCCAGCGGTTTGCGCAGGCCCTTGTAGATGCTGCCGGGCAGCATGCGGTAGGCGGTGAGCGGAAAGCCGCCGATCTTGACGAAGGGCACATGCACGAACGTCAGCGAGGACGACAGGCCGAAGGCCATCGGCTCGCTCAGCGGCAGGCCGTAGTGGGTGAGCAGGCTGGACGTGACGCCGCTTTCGCAGTGGCCGGCGTGGCGATGCTGGAAATTCTCGACGATCATTCGGGCAGGCGCTTGAGTTGTTCGACGGTCAGGCCGAGCGCGTCGGCGTAGCGCTGCAGGCGGCT
>CAZDPA010000268.1:0-3501 GCA_964507195.1 uncultured Salinisphaerales bacterium
GTCTCGGCTTCGAGTGGGCCGGCGTCACTTATCAGGAGAAGAAGTCGGCGGGTCAGGCGCCTTACATCTTCGCTGCTGCGATGCTGTTCGTGTTCCTGGTGCTGGCCGCGCTGTACGAGAGCTGGTCGGTGCCGTTCGCGGTGATCCTGGCGATTCCGTTCGCGATCTTCGGCGCCTTCGCGGCGCTGGCAACGCGTGGCATGAACAACGATGTCTATGCGCAGATCGGTCTGGTCATGCTGATCGGCCTCGCGGCAAAGAACGCGATCCTGATCGTCGAGTTCGCCAAGCTCGAGCATGAGCGCGGACGCTCGCTGATCGATGCGGCCGTCGAGGGCGCGCGCCTGCGTCTGCGGCCGATCCTGATGACCTCGTTCGCGTTCATCCTCGGTGCGGTGCCGATGATGATTGCGACCGGTGCCGGCGCGGCGGCGCGGCAGGTGCTGGGCACGGTCGTGGTCTGGGGCATGTTCGCCGCGACGGTCATCGGCATCTTCCTGGTGCCGGTGTTCTACGTGATGATCGCCGGCGCAGCGGAGCGCTGGGATCAGCGTCGTAATGGACGCCGCGCTGCGACAACGGAGATGTCGCGATGAGTGCGCGCCTGAATGGAATCGGTCTGGGCCTTGCAGCGTTGCTGCTGTCGGCCTGCGCACTCGGTCCCGATTACGAACGTCCGACCCAGGACGTGCCGGCGCTGTATCGCGGGCAGGCCAATGCGGATCGAAACGCCCTCGGCGATGCCGACTGGCGCTCGGTCTATGCCGAGCCGGCATTGCAGGCGCTGATCGATACGGCGCTGCAGGCCAATCTCGATATGCAGATTGCGGCGAGCCGGGTTGACCAGGCACGAGCGGTTCTGGGTACGCAGCGCGTGCAGCAATTGCCGGAGATCAACGGCGTCGGTGCCCTGAGTCGCGGCCAGTCGTCGGAGTATGCGATCACGCCGGGGCAGGCGCGCATCGGCGAGCGTGGCGGTCTCGATGTGAGCCTGTCGTGGGAGCTGGATTTCTGGGGTCGCCTGCGCCGCCTGGGCGAGGCCGCGCGCGCCGACTACCTCGGCAGTGTGCAAGGCGAACGCGCCGTCCGCGTCAGCCTGATTGCCAACGTCGCCAGCGCCTATTACAGCCTGTGTGCGCTGAGCGAGCGCAGCGATGCAGCCGCGCGCAGCGTCGAGGCGCGTGAATCCTTCCTCAAGCTGACCCAGGCGCAGTCGCAGCGCGGCGTGATCAGCGGGCTCGATGTGGCCAGCGCCGAGGCCCAGCTCGCAGCCGCACAGGTCAGCGTGCACGATCTCATTCGCCAGCGGCAGCAGACCGAGAACGCGCTGAGTGTGTTGCTCGCGCAACAGGCGCAGGCCATCGATGCGGGGCAGTGCGCGGCACCGGTGACCGCCGGCGCGGGCCTGCCGTCGCGTCTGCTTGAACGTCGGCCTGATGTGCTGCGGGCGGAACAGGCGCTGGTTTCGGCGAATGCGAAGATCGGCGCGGCGAAGGCCGCCCTGTTTCCGAGCCTGTCGCTGACCGGTGCATTCGGCTCACTGAGCACGGACGTGTCGGAACTGCTGACCGCGCCGGCGGAAACCTGGTCGATCGGTGTGGGTCTGCTGCAGCCGCTGCTGAATGCCGATCGCAATCTGTATCAGGTCGACCTGAGCCAGGCGCGCAAGCGCGAGGCGCTGCTGCAGTACGAGAAGACCGTGCGCACGGCGTTCCGCGAAGTGGCCGATGCCCTGATTGCGCAATCGGCGAACGCCGAGGTGTTCAAGGCCCAGCAGGCGCAGGTGGCTGCACTGCGGCGCGCCGAAGACATCGCGCAGGCGCGTTACCGCGCGGGGTACTCATCGTACTTCGACGTGATCAATGCCGACCGCGATCTGTTCGCGGCCGAACAGGCGCAGGCGCAGGCGAAGCTCGCGCTCAAGCTCGCGACGGTCGATCTCTATCGCGCGCTGGGCGGTGGCTGGGACAACACTGCACCGGCAATGCAGGCGCAGTAAGTTCCGCGCTGCGCCTTACTGTGTTGCGCGGAATACCGACAGCACGTTGCCGACCGGCGAGACATTGTCGCCGAGGATGCCTTTCTCGGTGACGAGGATGTCCGTATTCGCAAACAGCGGTGGCTGGCCGGTGCGCACCATCGACGGGAAACTGAAACCGAGTGGCGCAGTGCTCTGCAGGCGCTGACCGCTGCCGTCGTACAGCATGACTTCACCGGTGAGGAAGTTGGCGACGAGCAGGTGATCGTCGACGAGGCTGAAATCATCCGGCAGGCCGATGAAGCTCAGCAGCTGCGCCGACGCACCGGCGCTGCCATCGGCATTGATCTCGACGGTGCGTATTTCGGCGAGGCCGCCGAGTCCGGTGTTACTGACGTACAGCGTGCGGCCGCGGCGCTGGATGCCGTTCGGGCCAAGCAATCCGGCGGTGAACCAGGTGGTCTGGTTCGTCACCTTGAACGGGTCATCCGGATCGAGATCGATGCGGACGATCTGCGGATCGGGCAGGGCGTTGGTGGCGAGTGGGCCATTGGTTGCGTACAGCTCGCCATCCGGCCCGGCGACCAGGCCGTTCGGTGCGGCCAGGCCATAGTCGTGGATCGGCTGCAGCCGCGGCTGCGCGATCAGCTCGGCAGCGTAGAGCTGGCCGTCGAAGGCATTGGCATAGAGCACGTTGCCGCGGATCGCGAGGCCGGTGAAATTGGTCGTACCTTCGAAGATGTCCGTCACGATGTACTCGCCGGCGCCGTCCTTGCTGATCTCGTAGGCATCGGTGCCGCCGGAGACGAACAGGCGACCGGTGTCGCTGAAGATCAGGTTCTCGGCATCCGGAATCGTCAGCAGCACGGTCTTGCTGCCGCAGCTGTTGCTGACGCAGAGCGTGGAGGGATCCGGCACCGACGGACTGCCGCTGTCGCCATCGTTTCCGCAGGCAGTGAGTGCCAGGCCCAGAGCCAGACTCAGGCCGGACACCGCACGCCGCGTCAGCGTGTTCGTCAAAGCATTTCGACCGCGAGTGCAACCGCTTCGCCGCCGCCGATGCACAGGCTGCCGACGCCCTTGCGCCCGCCGGTGGCACGCAGCGCGCCGATCAGGGTCGCGAGGATGCGTGCGCCGGACGCGCCGATCGGATGGCCGAGGGCGCAGGCGCCACCATGGATGTTGACCTTCTCGTGCGGCAGCTTGTGTTCCTTCATCGCCGCCATCGTCACGATCGCGAAGGCTTCGTTGATTTCCCAGCAGTCGACGTCGGTGGATTTCCAGCCGGCCTTGGCCAGCACGTCGGTGATCGCGCTGACTGGCGCGATCGTGAACTCGGCGGGCAGGCGCGAGTGAGTGGCATGGGCGACGACGCGGGCCAGCGGTTTGACGCCGCGCTTGCCGGCTTCGGACAACGACATCATGACGATGGCGGCGGCGCCGTCGGAGATCGAGCTGGCGTTGGCCGCGGTGATCGTGCCGTTCTTCACGAACGCCGGCTTGAGCGTCGGAATCTTGTCCGG
>CAZDPA010000269.1:0-3478 GCA_964507195.1 uncultured Salinisphaerales bacterium
CGACAGCGGCAGCAGACCACTCTTCTGTGCGCTTACCGCGACGCCATTGATGCTGTGAACATGAAGCACGCACTGCGCATCGTCCCTCGCCTCATGAACAGCGCTATGAATTGTGAAGCCGGCAGGATTGATGTCCTCGGGTGTATCCATGACCTTGCGCCCGTGGAGATCCACCTTGACCAGCGACGAGGCCGTTATCTCATCGAACATCCAGCCATAGGGATTGATCAGAAAGTGATGGTCGGAGTTCGGAACGCGCGCGGAGATGTGCGTGAAAACGAGATCGTCCCATCCATACAAGGCAACGAGACGATATGCGGCCGCCAGGTTGACGCGAGCGTCCCATTCTTCTGCGCTGACAATTGCACGTACGTCGCTGGTTGCCGTTTTCATCGCGTCTTCCTAATTTTCCAGGTCTGGACCGTCAGCCGCATCAGACTTCGATCAGCATGGCCCTGAAGTCGTTGACATTGGTCAAGGTCGGACCGGTGATGATCGAATCTCCCAGGGCCTCGAAGAATCTGTGACCGTCGTTCTGGCCCAGCCGATCGTTGGCGTTCAGGCCGACCTGACGTGCGCGTGCAAGGGTGTCTGGATACAAGCAGGCACCGGCGATCTCTCGCGCTCCATCGACGCCGTCGGTATCGCCCGTCAGGGCATGGATCTTTGGATGACCGTCGAGCGCAATGGCCATCGATAACAGGCCTTCCACGTTCCGGCCGCCGAAGCCCGAGCCATGCACGGTCACGGTGGTCTCTCCGCCCGACAGCAGCACGCAGGGCGGAGAGAACGGTTGTCCGTGGTTCGCTATCTGCCGAGCGATTGCCGCGAGCACCTTCCCGACATCCCGTGACTCACCTTCGATAGCATCGCCGAGAATATGCGCAGCCACGCCTGCTTCTCGAGCCACCGCAGCAGCGGCCTCCAACGCCATCTGCGGCGTCGCGATCAGGCGGCTCTCGCCGCTCGCGAGACGCGGATCATCAGGCTTCACCGACTCGGTGCGCCGACCCTCCAGCAAGGCGGCAACCTCGCCCGGCAGTTCCACAGCGTATCGACGCAGAATGTCCAGCGCATCGGCACAGGTGGTGGGATCAGCCACAGTCGGTCCGGAAGCAATATCGATCGGCCGATCGCCGGGTACATCTGAAATCAGCAAGGTCAACACACGAGCCGGATAGCAGGCGGCAGCGAGTCTGCCGCCCTTGATCGCGGACAGATGCCGGCGCACACAGTTGATTTCGGCGATGGTCGCGCCGCATCGGAGCAGCGCACGATTGATCGCCTGCTTTTGCTCCAACGTGACTCCGGGGGCCGGCAGCGCCAGCAGCGAAGATCCTCCGCCAGAGATCAGACACAGCACCAGGTCGTCTTCGCAAAGACCTTGCGCCATCTGCAGCATGCGCGCGGAAGCCGTTACGCCGGCCGCGTCGGGGACCGGATGGGCGGCCTCGACGACCTCGATCGATCGGCATGGCACGCCGTGCCCGTATCGGGTGACGACGAGTCCGCCGAGATCACCCTGCCAGTGATCTTCCACGGCGCGCGCCATGGCCGCAGACGCTTTTCCCGCTCCGATCACGAGCAGACGTCCACGCGGAGCTTCCGGCAAATGCGGGGGCAGGCAACGGGCAGGCTGGGCGCTTGCCACCGCCGCGTCGAACATGCGCCTCAACATTTGCGCCTGTGTCGAGCGTTCATGGCCGGACGAGGCTTTCATGCCCGGGCTACTGGCCGCGACCGTCCGCCACCACGCACTGCCGCGGCGGCGGCAATCCATCGAAAACGGCGACCACGCACTGCGCCGCGACCATGTTAGTGCGATCCAGTCCCTCCCGGGTCGAGGCACCGGAATGCGGCTGGGCGATCACATTGGGCAAGGTGGCGAGCTCACGGGTGACATCGGCGTATGACGGGTCCGATTCGCTGACGAACACGTCCAGCCCGGCGCCCGCGAGCCGCTGCTCCTTCAAGGCGGAAAGCAGATCGCGATCTTCCACGAGGCCCCCTCGCGCCGTATTGATGACGAAGGCGCCAGGCTTCATGAGGCGGATGGTTTCGTCACGGATCATGAAGCGAGTCTCGGCCGTCAGCGGTGCATGCAGCGTGACATAGTCACTGCTCGACAGCAGCGCCGGCAGATCAACGTATTGCACATCACCGGATGTCACCAGGGTCTCGTCGCGCCGAGGCGCACACACAAGAATCTCGGCTTCGAACGCTTTAAGACGCTTCACCACGCTCGCGCCGATGCGACCCACGCCGATGACACCGACGGTCTTTCGATAGAGGTCCGTGCCCAATGGAATCGCGAACGAGCCTTTGGCAACGTTGGCCTGGCCCTCGCGGAACCGCCGCCCCAGCGCCAGCATCAAGCCGATGGCCTGATCCGCTACCGTCGCATCGTTACCGCCGGCAGCAATGGTCGCAACGCGGCCGAGCTCTCGTACCGCTGCGATATCGACGCGCTCGTAGCCGACACCGCGGCGCGACACGATGCGCAACTGCGGCAACGCCTCAAGCAGCTCGCGTGTGACGCGTGCATGTCCGACGATCCAGCCCGCAGCGCCTTCCAGCCATTGCAGAAGTGTTTCCACAGGCACATCGCCATCACCCTTGCCAGGGGGCAGGTCGGCCATGATGACTTCACAGCCGTTCGACTGCAGGTAGGCAACCGTCTTCTCGTCGAAGAATCTTTGTGTAACAACAACTCTGCGCGCTGTGGACATCACTCGCCCTCGTCTCGTGCGAATCCTTGAGATACCCGGCTATTCCAGTTCGACGCCCAGCAGGCGCACGTACTGCTGTCCGCAGTGCATGTCTCTTTCGATCATGCCACCTTGAGGGCTGGTCCTCGGGTATGAAATCTTCACCACGTTGAGACTGGCGATCGAAAAGCGTTTCACCATCTGAGGGTCCGCTCCATACAGCGCAGCGATCCGCGCCGGGCTCAGAGCCTGACTCTCGCTGTATTTGGCAAAGTTTTCCGGACCGTCGAAGAACAAATCGATGGTCACCCAGAAAGGCCCTGCAGCCTTGGAACGCAGGTGACGGCAGACATCTTTGATCGTGGGCATTAGGCCGTCTCCGCCTTCTTCAGATCGATCCATTTCGTCCGCACCAATTCCATTGGGTCATCGGTTTCGATGACGTGGTTGAGCTTGAATTCGTACACTGGACCGCGTTCGATATCGGCGGGGGAGAACGCGAAGCCGTACGAAGGCAGCTCCTCGTCCATGTTGATCGGATAGTGGAAGAAATAGGGATTGCAGGCCTTGGCGATTTGCGTGGCAATTTCCTGCGTCTCGGCCGTCGCTATGAACAATACCCCGATCTCGCGCGGCGGTGGCGTTCCCTCCGGCGGCTTGTCGCCTGAGACTGCATTCCAGCCGTACATTCGCAAGGAGATGTGAAAATCTCCGGCTGCCGCTTCAATGGAGCGGCGCGCGCGCTCATAGAGTGCTGCGAGAAACTTGTC
>CAZDPA010000270.1:0-3461 GCA_964507195.1 uncultured Salinisphaerales bacterium
CGCTCCTCGTTCCTTGCCCTGCGCCAAAACGGTCTCCGTCACAGCGATCGCCATAGCGTTAGCAGGCCCTAACGCAGGCTGATTACGCGCCAGCCGCGCTCCTCGGCGATTGCACGAAGGCGCGCATCGGGATCGACCGCAACCGCGGTGTCGCCCATTTCCAGCAGCGGCACGTCATTGTGCGAGTCGCTGTAGCAGGTCATGCCGCCGCCGTCGTAGGCGTTGGCCGTCAGCCAGTTCTTCAACCGCTCGACCTTGCCGTGCTGGAAGTTCGCGGTGCCTTCGATCCGGCCGGTGTACTGACCCCCGATGATTTCAGGATCGGTCGCGATCAGGTGCTCGACGCCAAATAGCTGCACGATCGGTTCGGCGACAAAGCGATTGGTCGCGGTAGTGATCAGTAGCACATCGCCCGCCGCGCGATGTTGCGCTAGCAGTTCGCGACTGCCCTTGGCAACGATGGACTCGATGCACTCCCTGATGAAGCGCCGTCTCAGGTCGAGCATCAGCTCCAGACCCTTTTCGACGATCGGCTGCAGCATGAACCCCGCGTACTCGTGGATGTTCAGCGTGCCTTCCTGGTATTCGCGATAGAAACGATCGTTTTCGCGCGCGTAATACTGCGGATCGACTGCGCCGTTCTGCACCAGCCAATGGCCCCAAAGGTGATCGCTATCGCCGGCAAGCAGGGTGTTGTCGAGGTCAAAAACGGCTAGGCGCATGAGCTTTTCGGCAGGATTCCAGGCGACCCGGATGCGATACGGACGTCGCCCGTGGTGACGGGTCGCGAAGAATATCAGCTGAATTGGTGCGTTCCAGGGCGGTTTTCGCTGGCGCACAGCCGTGGCGTGTGGAAAAATCAAATCAATACCTTGCTTCGGTTGTCTGAAGTGATTGATCTGGATGGGTTTCGGCCCAATGTCGGGATCGTGGTCAGCGGCACTGACGGGCGCTTGCTGTGGGCCAAGCGCATCGAGCAGGACGCATGGCAGTTTCCGCAGGGCGGCATCAAGCGTGGCGAATCGCCGCGGGACGCGTTGTTCCGCGAACTCCATGAAGAGTTGGGTTTGCGCCCCGAGCAGGTCGAGGTCGTTGGCGTCACTGCAGGCTGGCTACGTTACCGCTTGCCGGCGCGCTTCATGCGACGCACCCGTGGCCGTATGTGCATTGGCCAGAAACAGAAATGGTTCGCGCTGCGTCTGGTTGCGCCGGATACCGCTGTTCATTTCGACGAGTCACCGACCCCCGAGTTCGACGGATGGCGCTGGGTCGACTACTGGCAGCCGGTCGTCGAAGTCGTCGAGTTCAAGCGGGATGTCTATCGCCGGGCGCTCAATGAACTCGCCCCTTTGCTCGGCGTCGAGCCGCGCGAACCCATCCGCCGCAACGCCATCGCCGCCTGATTCTGGGCTGTGGAGGCCCCTGAGCAGGGGTGGGCCCCAGGATTGGCCACGAAAGCGATTACTATTGACAATTATTCTCATTGCCATTGTAATTGCGGCATGTACCTATGTATCTGCAAAGCGGTATCCGAACGCGCAGCGCGGCGTGCGATCCAGCAGGATGGCGTGGTCTCGCTGCGTGATCTCACGCGCACGACAGGCCTCGGTACGTGTTGCGGCAAGTGCGTACCTGCCGCGCGTGAGTTCCTGCAGCAGGAACTTGCCGACAACGCCGCCAGCACGGCGGTCTGCAGTTCGACGACGGGAAGCTACGCGCAGGCCGCAATGGCCTGAGTTGTTTCAGCAGCGCTGGATTTTCAACGCCTCGTAATTTGTTGCCAATGCGAACTGAGAACTCGACGCATTTGTGCTCTTGTCGTGTTTTCGTCATCACTTTTCACTGATCCCTATACTCGCAGCCGTACTACACAACGGAGCGGGTTATGCGCGGTGATGCCAAGGTCATTGAGTTTCTCAATCTGGCCATCAAGAACGAACTGACGGCCATCAATCAGTACTTTCTGCACGCTCGCATGCTCAACAACTGGGGCATGAAGCGCCTCGGCAAGCACGAGTACGAGGAGTCGATCGACGAGATGAAGCATGCCGACGCGCTGATTTCGCGCGTACTGTTTCTCGAAGGCCTGCCGAATCTGCAGGATCTGGGCAAGCTGTACATCGGTGAAGACGTCAAGGAAGTGCTCGAGTGCGATCTCAAGCTGGAGAAGGAAGCGCACCCGTTGTATCAGTCCGCGATCGCACACTGTGAAGTCGTGCGTGACTACGTGACCCGCGACTTGCTGCTGAAAATTCAGAAGAGCGAGGAAGAGCACATCGACTGGATCGAAGAGCAGCTCGGCCTGATTGAGCGCATGGGTCTGCAGAACTACGTCCAGTCGGCAACCGGCGAACTCGCCGGCGCGAGCTGATGTGTTCCGAAAGCCACGATGAGTCGAAAAACGCCCCGCTGAGCGGGGCGTTTTTCTGAGCGCGCCTGAAAGGCGCAATGACTCACCAAGGGCTGAACCGGCAGCGTAGCTGGCGCAACCCCGTCCAGGGCCAGATGGATATCGGCTTCGTGCGTGTATCGCAGTTCGATGCTCCTAGACGGCAAGCCGTCCCGCGCCCAACGGCAGGTGCCACTGCCGCCGCAGTACTGCGAACAGTGCCAGCACCATCAGCAGCGGTCCACCCAAGGCGCCGCCACCCGAGCCGCCGTCGACGATGATGTCGGGCAGCTGCGTCGCGGTGCTGATCTCGAAGGATGTCAGCTGGCCACCGATATCGACGATCAGGTTCAGGGTCTCGCCAAAGTTCGCGGGTGCCTCGACCTGCACGGTCAGCGTATCGCCGTTGATGATCGTGCCCTGCGCATCGGTGAACTCACCGTCGTTGATGCGATAGCGGCCCCCTTCAATGGTGATCGTCACCGGTACGTCGAGCCCGACGATGGTGACCGTGTTGCTGGTCTGGGTGGTGCCCGGCATCACGCCGTCGATCGGGTTGAATGCGAAGGGCTCGGGCTCGGTATCGGCGGCGACCGTGGTCACGCCGAAGCGGCCACGAACGCCTCCCACGGTCAGGACGGCGCTCACGGTGGTGTCGAACTCGGGCGAGGCCAGGCGCAGCAGACGAACACTGTCGCCGTTTCTGACTGTGCCGGCCGCGGCAGTGAACGGCCCGCCGTTGATGCTGTAGGTGCCGCCGCTCACGCTGACGGGCACCGGCACGTTGATGCCGGTGATCGTCACGGCGCCGGAGATCTGCGCGCTGGACGGCACCACGTCGGTGACGGTGCCGAAGGTGAAGGCATTCGGCGTGCTGTCAGCCGGCGCTGGTGTCGCTGTCGCCGTCGGTGTTGGAGTGGGCGCCGCCGTCGGAGCGGTTGTTGCTGACGGCGTCGCGGTGGGCGTGACGACCGGTGTGGGGGCCGTCGTCGGCACGGCCGTCGGGGTCGGCGTTGCGGTCGGTGTGGGTGCGATGGTCGGTGTCGGCGTGGCTGTCGGTGTCGGCGTGGGA
>CAZDPA010000271.1:0-3429 GCA_964507195.1 uncultured Salinisphaerales bacterium
CCTGCGCCATGCGCCGGAGCTGCGCTTCGTCGCGGATACCCAGCTGCGCGACGCCGACCGCGTCAATGCGCTGCTCAAGGTCGCAATCCGCCAGGATTCCGAACATCCGGGGTACGCCGACAAAAACACCGAAGGCAGCGAAGGGCAGGATCCCTGAGTTGTTCGCGGGACCCAGGTCATCATGAGCAAGCCGCGTCGTCCACGTCGCGCCATCACCGGCATTCTCCTGCTCGACAAGCCCCTGGGCATCAGCTCCAACGCGGCGCTGCAAAGGATCAAACTTCTATATCAGGCCGACAAGGCGGGTCATACCGGCAGTCTCGATCCGCTGGCGACCGGTGCACTGCCGATCTGCCTGGGTGAGGCGACCAAGTTGTCCGGTGTATTGCTCGACGCCGACAAGAGCTACGAAGCGATCGGTCAGCTCGGCGCAAAAACCAGTACGGGCGATGCCGAGGGTGAAGTCATCGAAACCGCTTCGATCACGTTGACACAGGCCATGCTCGACGCCGTGCGACCACGATTTTTGGGCGAGATCAAACAGATTCCGCCGATGTATTCGGCGCTCAAGCATGGGGGCGAGCGCTTGTACGCTCTGGCTCGCCGTGGTGAGGAAATCGAGCGGCCGGCGCGGGATATCACGGTTTTCGAGTTGGTTTTGGAAATGCACGGCACGGATGCCGTGCGTGCCCGAGTCCGTTGCTCCAAGGGAACCTATATCCGCACCTTGGTTGAAGACATCGCCGCTGCTGCTGGCCAGCGCGCTCACTTGTCAGCGCTGCGCAGAATCGAGGTTTCGCCGTTTGAAGGCCTGCCGCTGGTCACGATGGAACAGCTTGATTCTGCATTGAATAGCGGTGGTCTGGCAGCGATCGACGCGCTGTTGCTGGACCCGGCTGCGGCGCTCAAGCAATGGCCGCAACTGACGGTTGACGAAACCCGAGCGCATTATCTGTCGCAGGGGCAGGCGGTGCGGGTGGCAGGACTGGTGGCCAGCGAAAGGTTGGCGGTACTGGACGAATCGGGCCGCTTGCTGGGCCTGGCGCAAGTCGGTGCAGGTGGGATCGTCGCACCGAAACGATGGTTTTGTACCTAGTCTCGCAGTCATGCCGAGCCTTGTGGTAAGTCCATGGAAAAGTTATCATATTGGACTTTGTAAAGACTAATGACATTCAAGTTTTGGAGTTTGCAGCAATGAGCGTGACGGCAGAACGTAAGGCGGAAGTGGTCAAGAAATTCGCCCGCGGCGGCAGCGATACGGGTTCACCGGAGGTGCAGGTTGCCCTGCTCACCGAGCGCATCAATACGCTCGCTCCGCACTTTGAAGTGAACAAGAAGGACAACCATTCACGCCGCGGGTTGCTGAAGATGGTCAACCAGCGTCGTCAGATGCTGGATTACCTCAAGAGCCGCGACGAATCACGCTACACCAAGCTCATTGCCGAGCTGGGCCTGCGTCGATAAGCGAACGACACGCGCGCTGCGCAGTGTCAAAAAAGACCCTCAGTGAATCTTCGGAATCACTGGGGTCTTTTCATTTAGCGTCGGCTCATGCGCTCGGCTCAGGTGTTGAACTTGTCCCGCGCGTGACCCGTTGCAGATAGCGACGAAGAAGGGCGCTGCGGCGCCATACAGTGCCTCCCACGACATCAGATTGGGTTACGGGCAGGCAAGCACAACACGAGGCAGTTTCGGCGCGGCAGATATGGCTTGCGCGGGGATGCCCCCCACATCGACATCATCGAGAGAGCCTATGGCCATTCCAGCCTACCCAGCAGCGCCGATCACCAAGACCTTCCAGTATGGCAAGCATGCCGTCACGCTCGAAACCGGTGCGATCGCGCGCCAGGCCGTCGCGGTCAAGGTCAGCATAGAAGATACCGTTCTGCTCGTCACCGTTGTCGGCAAGAAGGAAGCCAAGCCGGATCAGGATTTCTTCCCGCTGACCGTCGACTACATGGAACGCTTCTACGCCGGCGGCCGTATTCCCGGCGGCTTCTTCAAGCGCGAAGGCCGTCCGACCGAGAAGGAAACCCTGACCTCGCGCTTGATCGACCGTCCGCTGCGCCCGCTGTTCCCGGAAGGCTATTACAACGAAATCCAGATCGTCGCGATGGTGATGTCGCGCAATCCGGACATTGACGGTGACATCGGCGCGTTGCTCGGTGCCTCGGCGGCGCTGGCGCTGTCCGGCCTGCCGTTCCAGGGTCCGATCGGCGCTGCGCGCGTCGGCTACAAGGACGGCAACTACATCCTCAACCCGACGGTCAACGATCTCAAGACCTCGGAACTCGACCTCGTCGTGGCGGGCACCAAGGACGCGGTGCTGATGGTCGAATCCGAAGCCAAGATGCTGCCGGAAGCGGTCATGCTGGGCGCGGTCATGTACGGCCACGAACAGATGCAGGCCGCGATTATCGCAATCAACGAATTTGCTGCCGCCGCCGGCAAGGCCAAGCTGGACTGGAAGGCCGCCGACCGCGCCACCGTCAAGGCCGCCGCCGCGCCGTTCGAAGCCGAAATCGCAGCTGCCTACAGCATCACCGAGAAGCAGGCGCGCTACGCCAAGCTCGATGAAGTCTCGAAGAAGGCCAAGGCCGCACGTGCTGCCGATGCGCCGTACAGCGAGAACCAGCTCAAGGCCGAGCTCGAAGAGCTGAAGGCCAAGGTCGTGCGCAACCGCATTCTCGATGGCCATCCCCGCATCGATGGCCGTGACAAGACCACCGTGCGTCCTCTCGCGATGACAACCGGCATTCTGCCGCGTGCCCACGGCTCGGCCGTGTTCACCCGCGGCGAGACCCAAGTCGTTGCCGTCACGACGCTCGGCACCGGCAAGGACTATCAGATCATCGACGCCGTCGAAGGCGAGTGGCATGAGCACTTCATGTTCCACTACAACTTTCCTCCGTACTGCGTCGGCGAAACCGGCCGTCTGAACGCGCCGAAGCGTCGCGAAATCGGCCATGGCCGTCTCGCCAAGCGCGGCGTTGCTGCGGTGATGCCGGATCTCGAAAAGGAATTCCCGTACATCGTCCGCGTCGTCTCGGAAGTCACCGAGTCGAACGGTTCGTCGTCGATGGCTTCGGTCTGCGGCGCCTGCCTGTCGATGATGGATGCGGGCGTGCCGCTCAAGGCGCCGGTCGCCGGCGTGGCGATGGGCCTGATTCTCGAAGAAGGCCGCTGGGCCGTCCTCACCGACATCCTCGGTGACGAAGATCATCTCGGCGACATGGACTTCAAGGTGGCCGGTACCGAGAACGGCGTGACTGCGCTGCAGATGGATATCAAGGTTGCCGGCATCACTGGCGAGATCATGGCGCAGGCCCTGACCCAGGCCAAGGCTGCTCGCCTGACGATCCTCGAGCAGATGAATCAGGTGCTCTCGACCGCGCGGACGGAACTGTCGCAGCACGCGCCGCGCATCAC
>CAZDPA010000272.1:0-3360 GCA_964507195.1 uncultured Salinisphaerales bacterium
TATCGACGGCAGCCCCATCTAAGTTTCAGAGCGGCGACACTCCCTAGTCACGCTCTCCGCCTCACTCCCTGGGCGGCTCCGGCGTCCCCCAAAGCCGGAAAGCATGGCCCGGTGGCTTTCCCCAAGTCACCGGGCTTTTTTGTATGCGAAGCCATGAGCCGGGTTCAGCCGGCGGACAGTTTCATGCCCGCGGCCTACTCGTTTTGTCATCTTTCGGGTAGGGCTATTGAACTTCGTTTGAGCGACCCTATCTAAGTAGTTGAACGGCGATATCCCCTGTCCCGTTCTCCGCCCCTCCCCTGGGCGGTTCCGGCATCCCCCAAGGCCGGTACGGCCCGGTGACTTCCCCCCAAGTCGCCGGGCTTTTTTATTTGTGCGACCCCATATCCGTCGCGCCGTGTCGGCCGACGCGACTCAGATCATCACCGAACCCATCTTGTTGACTGCACTGCCCTGCACATAGTCGACGCCGGCCTTGCGCAGCACCGGCAAGGCGCTGGCCGATTCGATGTTGATCGCCGCGGCCTTGCGCCCGAGCAGATGCGCGGCGTCGCAGAGCCAGGCCAGGTGCCTGCGCTCCAGTTCATCGGTCTCGATGTTGCGGGTGACGCCGGCGTGAATCTTCATGTAGTCGATCGGCAGATGCCGGAGCTGCGTGATGCCCATCGTCGTGTGGCAGCGGTCGAGCGCGAAGCGCACTCCCGTCGGCCGCAGCATTTCGGTGAAGCGTTGCACGACATCGCTGTGGCTGATTGCAAACAATTCGTCGATCTCGAAGCACAGCTGCTTGAGCGGCATCGCCGTTTCCGCCAGCAGTTCAAACACGGCGGCCGCGAACTGCGGGTCCAGCATCGACTGCGGTGCCAGATTCACGCTGACCATGCGATGCGTTGCCAGCACCTTCGGATCGGCGGCGAGTGCTGCGAGCAGATTCCTGATGACCCAGAGGTCTATCTTCTGCGCCTGGTGCAGACGTTCAACCGCCGGCAGGTAGTAACCGGGCTCAAGCCAGACGCCATCATCATCTTCAACGCGAATGAAGAACTCGAGCATCGGTACGGCTTCTCCGGCGAGCGAATGCGCCTCTTGCGAGATCAGGTGAGCCTTGCCGTTGTCAAGGCGCGGCAGCAGCCACTCAAGCCAGGTCTTGTCGTCGCGACGACGCGAGATCGTCGTGTCGTCGGCCCGTTGCTGTTGAATGCGGTTGCCGCCGCTGCCGCGTGCATCGGCGAGCAGGTTTTCCGCCGCTGCGAGCACCTGCGCACTATTGGTGGATTCGCGATTGATTGGCAGCACGGCGATGCTGAAGGTGCATTTGATCGGCTTGCCTTCCCACACCAGCGGATGGCTTTCGGCGTGCTGGCGGATGCGCTCGGCCAGTTCCTTGGCGAATTCCTCGTCGTGCCCGGTGAGCAGCGCCGCGAAGCGGCTGTTCGAGTAGCGATAGGCGGTGCCGGAATCCACCAGCGCCATCGAGAAATTCTTGGCGGCCTGCGACAGGGCCTGCTCACCCGCAAGAAATCCGGCGCTCGAATTGATGCCTTCGAGGTCGTCGACGCGGACGAACAGCAGCGTGTGTGGCGTACCGGTGAGCGTCGTTTCGCTGATCAGTTCACCGAGGCGGCGATCAAACGGCTCGCGCGACAGCAGCATGTCGCCCCAGCCAGCCAGATCGGCGTCGGTGATGGCGTTCTGCGTGACCTGGATGCTGCTGCCTTCTGCCTTGTCGGCGCGGGCGAGGCGCACCGTGCAGCCCACTGCCTGTCCGCTGCTGTTGAGCACGGCACCGGCAGTGATGAACACCGGCAGCGGCTCGTTCTCCTGATTGACCAGCGTGGCCTGCTGAATCAGCGGAATCGCCGAGCGCGACTGGATGACGCGACTGAGAAAGTCGCGCAGCGGCCGGGTCGTGTCGAGTCCGGTGCTGTCGTCAAACAGCGGAACCATGTGATCGAAATTCTTGCCGACAACACTCTCGCGCGGCGCGCGCAGCATCGTCGCGGTGGCCGGGCTGACGCCAATGATGACGCCGGCATGATCGGTCAGCAGCACTGCATCCAGCGTCGTACTCAGTGCGGCGTCGCGCAGGCGCAGGCTCACCTGGCGACTGTTGTCGAGCATGGCCATTTTCTCGCGCATGCTGCGGTTGAGCTGAGCCATCGCATTGAGCTGCTCGGTGCGCTTTGCGAGCACCTCGTTGTTCACTGCCCCCGTTGCCGAGGTCTTGCCGGTTTTTTCGCGCTGACGCTGCCTGCGCTGGCGCAGCTTGCGCGGCCAGGCCAGCAGCGGTGTCATCACCGTCCGTCGCCAGGTCAGTGCTGCGACGACGAGCAGGCCAAGTGCGAGCGTCAGGGCGAGCCCGAGCATCAGGGTGCCGGCATTGCTGTCATCGTCCGCCAATCGGGGGGTGAATACGCCGAAGACGAGGACGAGACACAGCAGGCCACCACAGAGAACGGCGCCTGTCCAATGGGCAAGCCAGCGAGCGCGGCGTGAACCGATACGCTGCGACAAAGTTTTCATCAGGCGCATCGGACTTTCCTTCTCAAGTTGCCGCAGGCAAGCCGGCGGGCGTGCTGAGCATGCCGGCAGCACGTTCGCGGAATTCGTCGAGGCCCATGTCATTGTGCGCCGAAAACAGCTGGATCGTGACCTTGCTCAGGTTCGGCAGCGAGTGTTTCACGCCAAGCAGAACGTTCTTGGACGCGCCAAAGCTGAGCTTGTCGGCCTTGGTCAGCACCAGGTGGCAGGCCAGTCCGCCGCGGACGCACCAGTCGAGCATGTCGACATCGAACGGCGTCATCGGATGGCGCACGTCCATGATCAGGACGATGCCGGTGAGGTTCTCGCGCGACTCCAGATACTGGCCGATCAGCACTCCCCAGGATTCGCGCTGCGTTTTGGAGACCTTGGCATAGCCGTAGCCGGGCAGGTCGGCAAAGCGCCCGCCGGGAACCTCGAAGAGATTGATCAGCTGCGTGCGCCCTGGCGTCTTGCTGACGCGCGCCAGGGCGTTGTGCCCGCACAAACGGTTGAGCGCACTGGATTTGCCGGCGTTGGAACGGCCGGCGAAAGCGAACTCGGGCTGCCGGTCCTCTGGCAATTGTTCAAGCCCGGCGCAAGACAGGAGAAACCGCGCCCCTGCGAAAGGATTGACCAGTTTGGGCTTCATCGGTGTCAAGTTTATGAGCGGGCATCAGCATAGCGGAGTGGCTCCCCGGCGTGCCAATACCGTACGAGGCCATGTAGAATTGCGGACTGACTGAAAACCTCGCCGCGTGGCAATGGATTCGGGATAAGCCCGACCCGCGCGGACGTGACCCTCGGAGTTGAAACAAATGAAGCGTGTTCTGCTGGCGG
>CAZDPA010000273.1:0-3319 GCA_964507195.1 uncultured Salinisphaerales bacterium
CGGCTTCATCCAGCGCTCGACATTGCTGCGGGCGCCGAGAAAAACCTGCAACGGTGCGAACACTTCCGCCAGCAGCGTCCAGTCGGCGCCGCGGCCCTGGAAGTCCTCGACGACCGCGTCGCGCAGACGCAGGCGGTGCGACAACAGCATTGCGATCGCGCGGTCCAGGCGATCCTGCCGCAGTTCCAGCGACACCGGGGCGTCGCTCAGGAAGGCATCGCGCTGACGCTGCAGCGTCGCGCCCAGCATCGTCTCGTGTCCGGCACTGCCAGGGGTGGGCGCGGCGGCCAATGCGGCATTTGTCATGGCGAGGCTCTTGAGTCGGCGGACGCGGAATCAGCCCTGGCTTGCGGGCAGGTGCACCACCAGGCCGTCGAAACGTTCTTCGACGCGAATCTGGCAACTCAGGCGCGAACTGGGGCGGCGGTCTTCGACGATTTCCAACAGGCCGCTCTCCAATTCGGACGCGGGTCCGACGGCATCAACCCAAGGATCGGCCACGAACACATGGCAGGTCGCGCAGGCGCAAGCGCCGCCGCAGTCGGCGAGGATGCCGGGCACCAGATTACTGGTCGCCGCTTCCATCAGCGAACGCCCAATATCGGCATCGACCACATGTTCCGTACCGTCTTGCTCGATGTAGGTAATCTTCGGCATGACTCTGTCTCACGCGCTCTGCGCTGTGGCGGCAACGGTGGTCGCACGCACCGCCCCCGGCGTAAACGTCACCGGCAGACGTTTCATGCCGCGCGCCTCGCCGACCAGGTAATCCGGCTTGAAGCCTTCCACGACGGCGTAGTCGCCGAGCCGCTGCAACACCGTGCTCAGCAGGATGCGGATTTCCAGGCGCGCCAGGTTGCGGCCCAGGCAGATGTGGGCACCGCCGCCAAAAGCCAGGTGCGGATTCGGGCTGCGGTCGAGCAGGCATTTCTCGGCATCGGCGAAGACATCGGCATCGCGATTGGCAGAGCCGTGCAGCACGAACACCCAGTCGCCAGGTGTCAGCGGCTGGCCGTCGATCTCGGTTTCCTTCTTGACGGTGCGGCGCAGGCCCTGGATCGGCGAGGTGTAGCGCACGAACTCCTCGATCGCCACCGTCCAGTCACGTTCGCCGGACAGGAGCTTGCGCTTCTCTTCGGGATTTCGCGCCAGGAACAGCAACGATTCCAGCAGCACTGCGCTGGTGGTATCCAGGCCACCGAAGAGAATGATCAGCAGCGTGCGGAAGATCTGCTCGTCGTTCAGCGACTCGCCATCGACCTGCGATTCCAGCAGCAGCCCGACGACGTCATCGACCGGCGCTTCGTTACGGCGGCGCGCGACCACTCCCATCAGGTAGGCACCAATATCGTTGCCTGCCTTCATCACACCTTCCATGTCGTTGCCGCGGCCGCGCGTGAGGTACTCGATCCAGGCGCTGACCTGCGGCTGATCCGCGTAGGGCACGCCCAGCATCGGCAGCACGATCGCCGGCAGCAACGGACGCACGAGTTCCTCGGCGAGATCCGCAGAGCCGCGCCCGATGAAGCCATCGATCAGGCGGTGCACTTCCTGTTGGATCTCGTCATTCTTGGTGGCTACCGCCTCGACTGTGAAGCGCCGGTTGAGAATCCTGCGAAACTTGGTCTGGCGCGGCGGATCGAGGTCGATCGGATACATCTCGTAAGGGTGCGGCGGAATACCGACTCCGGCCGACGACGAGAATGTCGAGTAGTCGTCGATCACCTTCTTCACCGTCTCGTGCCGCGCGGCGAAATAGAAGCCGCTATGCTGCTGCGAGCGTCCGACCGGGCATTGCGTGCGGAACGCTTCGTACATCGCGTACGGATCGTTCATCTGGTCCGGCGAGGTGTGATCGAACTGCGCCGCCAGGGCTTTGATATCTTCCTTACTCATCTCTGCAAATCCCTCGATACTGTGATCTGAATGCCCCGCTGGCGTCGCTGCGGAGCGCATGCTGTTACTGCGCGGCAATCCATTCCGCGGCTCTCTCTGCAATCATCATCGTGGCCGCATTGGTATTGGCGCTGAGCGCCAACGGCATCACGGATGCATCCACCACGCGCAGCCGCTGCGCGCCGCGAACTTTCAGGCGCGTATCGACCACGGCATCGGCGTCGCTGCCCATCCGGCAGGTGCCGACCGGGTGATAGCAGGGCACGGTCTTGGCGCGGACATAGTCTTCCCATGCGGCGTCCGAATCCGGTGCCGCAGCCGGCACAAATGCACCGGTCACCACCCGGCTCAGCGCGGCGGTCTCGAACAAGCCCTCGGCGTAGCGGCATGCGCGGACCAGGGTCGCGACATCGCGCTCGTCGCCGAGCATCGGGTGCTCGATCACCGGCGCCTGCTCCGGGTCCGCCGAGCGCAGCCTGACCACACCGCGCGAATTGGGGCGGCAGACATTCGACATGATCATCATCGCCGGCGCCTTGGGCATCGTTGCCGTGGCCGAACACATGGTTTCAGGCGTGACCTCGTAGGTCAGCGGCAGGAAATGCAGCTGCACGTCGGCGTCCTGCAACTGCTCCTGCGTCTTGACGAAAGCCATTGCCTGCACTGCCGGCGTCGTCAGCATGCCGTTGCGCGCGAACAGGTAGCGCAGCGCTTCGCCGGCCAGCTGCAAGGCACTCATGCTGTTGTAAGTAGCCACGTTGACGCGTTTGCTGATGGCAACGCCTGGGTGTTCCTGCAGGTTGCGTCCGACCTGCGCCGATGCGATTTTCGTTACGATCCCCAGCGCCGCGAGGGTATCGGCATCGCCAACACCGGACCGCAGCAGCAGTGCCGGCGAGCCCACCGTGCCGGCGCTGACCAGCACCTCGGCGCGCGCCTTCACCTCGAAGGTGTTGCCACCGCGCTTGACCTGCACGCCCACTGCCGCATTGCCGTCGAACAGGATCTTCTGCGCGAAGCAGTCGGTGAGCACGGTCAGGTTCGGCCTCGACGCCACCGGCTCGATGTAGGCACGGTAGCTGCTGCAGCGCTGACCGTCCTTCTGCGTCGCAAGAGTCTGGAACACGCCGAACTGCTCGCCGCCGCAGTAGTCATCCAGCGTCGGCAGCCCACGCTGGTTGCAGGCCTCGACGAAGGTGTCGAGCAGCGGGTGCGGGCTGCGGATCGGGGAAACCGACAGCTCGCCATCGCGGCCATGCGAGGCCGGAGCATCCTCGCCTTCATAGCGCTCGCCGCGCTTGAAGTAAGGCAGCACCTCGTCGAACGACCAGCCGTCACAGCCGGCCGCAGCCCAGCGCTGGTAGTCGCTGCGCAGGCCGCGAATATAGACCTGGCCGTTGATCGAACTGCCACCGCCGAGCAG
>CAZDPA010000274.1:0-3289 GCA_964507195.1 uncultured Salinisphaerales bacterium
TCACTCCCTAAAGTCGATTCCCCAATGAACGGATGCGCCGTGCGAGTGGGGTTAGCCGTTCACCGCCAACCGTCATCCTGAGCGCAGCGAAGGATCTTCTTGCAGGGCTTGCGCACAGCTTGAGAGAAGATCCTTCGCTGCGCTCAGGATGACTTTTACTGCAGAGCATGCTCCAGATCCGCCCGCAGATCGTTGACGTCTTCCACGCCCACCGACAACCGGCACAGGCTGTCGCTGATGCCGAGCGTGGCGCGCGCCTCGGCCGGGATGGTGGCGTGGGTCATGATCGCCGGATGTTCGATCAGGCTCTCGACGCCGCCCAGGCTTTCAGCCAGCGCGAACAGTTCGCAGCGTTCGAGGAAGCGGCGCGACTCGTCCAGCCCGCCCTTGAGTTCGATCGAGATCATGCCGCCGTAGCCGCCGCGCATCTGCCGGCCGGCGAGCGCGTGCTGCGGGTGCGAAGGCAGGCCGGGGTAGTGCACGCGCATGACCTTGGGATGGCGCTCCAGCCATTCGGCGAGCGACTGCGCGTTTTCGCAATGCCGTTGCATGCGCAGCGCCAGCGTCTTCACGCCGCGCAGCGCGAGGAAGGCGTCGAACGGCCCGGCGACCGCGCCGACCGCGTTCTGCAGAAAGGCCATGCGCTCGGCCAGCTCGGCATTGTCGCCGGCGACCGCGATGCCGCCGACGACATCGGAATGGCCGTTGAGATACTTCGTCGCCGAATGCATGACCAGGTCGAAGCCATGCTCCAGCGGCCGCTGCAGGTAAGGACTGGCGAAAGTGTTGTCGGCAGCGGCGATCAGGCCATGCTTCTTCGCGATCGCGCCGATCGCGGAGAGGTCGGCCAGCCGCATCATCGGGTTGGTCGGTGTCTCCACCCAGATCATGCGCGTGGCCGGCGTGATCGCGGCCTCGACGTTGTTCGCATCGCGCATGTCGACGTAGGAAAAGCGCAGCCCCGCGGACTTCGCACGCACCCGCGCGAACAGGCGATAGCTGCCGCCATACATGTCGTCGCTGGCGATGACGTGGGCGCCGGGCTCCAGCAGGTCGAGGATCGTCGAGGTCGCCGCAAGACCGGAAGCGAAGGCGTAGCCGCGCGTGCCGCCTTCGAGATCGGCGACGCAGCGCTCGTAGGCGAAGCGCGTCGGGTTCTGCGAGCGCGAATACTCGTAGCCCTTGTGCACGCCGGGGCTTTCCTGCACGTAGGTCGAGGTGGCGTAGATCGGCGGCATGATCGCGCCGGTGGAAGGGTCGGGTGCCTGGCCGGCGTGGATCACGCGGGTGGCGAAGTGATGCTTGTCGGCAGTCATGGCGTACTCGTCGGCTGATTCGGATTCAGATTCGGTTTCGGCGCGGGAACGGTGAAATACAGCGGGTAGGCGGAGATGCGCGAAGGCGCCTGCGCCGCATCGAAGCGCAGCTTCAGCGCCCAGTCCTCGGCCTGCTGAAGAAAGGCCGGGTCATCGACGTTGGCGCAGGCGACGCCGGCGTAATCGACTTCACCGTTGGCGCGCACGTCCAGCGTCAGCGCCAGCGCGACGGTGCTTGGTACCGGGCGCTCGCGGCTCCATTGCAGGAACTGCGCATCCAGCGCCGGCTTGTCGCCATACATGCGCCGGTTGATCTGCTCGGCGCCGAGCGCACCGCGGAAGTAGGGGCCTTTGCAGGACAGCAGCGAAGGCGCTTCGGGCCGCAGCAGCGCGCAGCCGCCGAGCGTGCCGGCAATCAACAGGAGCGGCGCCCGGCGCGCCAGGCGATTCGTATGGAACATGCGTGGAGTCAGGCGAGTTGCTTGCGCAGGTAATTGAGCAGATCGATCTTCGTGATCAGGCCGACGAACTTGCCGTGGTCGGCGACGACGGCGACGAGGTCGCGCTGGAAGATCGGCACCAGTTCCGCAACCGGCGCATCCAGCGCAATGGTTTCGACGCTCGTCACCATCGCGCTGTCCACCGTTTTCTGGAAGCACTTCGGGTCGCCCTGCACCTGCAACAGCAGGTCGGATTCGTCGAGGATGCCGACCACGCGGTCGCCGTCCATCACCGGCAGCTGCGAGACATCGAACAGCTTCATGCGGCGATAGGCCTGCAGCAGCGTGTCCTTCGGCATCAGCGTGGCGACGCCGCCTTCCTGATAGCGGCGCACGATCAGGTCGAGCAGGTTTCCCTGCTGCGGCCGCTCCAGCAGCCCCTGCTCGAACATCCAGAAGTCGTTGTACATCTTGGTCAGGTACTTGTTGCCGCTGTCGCAGACCAGGGTGACGACGCGCTTGGGCGTTGTCTGCTCGCGGCAATAGCGCAGCGCCGCGGCGAGCAGCGTGCCGGTGGACGAGCCGCCGAGAATGCCTTCCTGGCTCAGCAGTTCGCGTGCGGCGTGGAAGCTCTGCGCGTCGGTGACTTCGTACGCGTGCTTGACGTAGTCCAGCTCGCAGTTCGGCGGAATGAAATCCTCGCCGATGCCCTCGACCAGCCAGCTGCCCGGCGTGATCGTCTCGCCGGTATTGATCAGCGGCGCCAGGATCGAGCCCTTGGGATCGGCCAGCACCATCTCCACATGCGGCGCCACCCGCGCGAAGTAGCGGCCCAGCCCGGTCAGCGTGCCGCCGGAGCCGACACCGACCACGACCGCGTCGAGCATCTGTCCGCACTGCGCCCAGATTTCCGGCCCGGTCGTCGCCTCGTGCGCCAGCGGGTTCGCCGGGTTGGCGAACTGGTTGACGTAGTAGCTGTCGGGAATCTCGTGCGACAGCCGCTCGGCGATGTCCTGATAATACTCGGGGTGGCCCTTGCCGACGTCGCTGCGGGTGATGTGCGTCTCCGCGCCGAGCGCACGCAGGTGCAGGATCTTCTCCTGCGACATCTTGTCGGGAATCACCAGGATCAGCTTGTAGCCTTTCTGCGCCGCGACCAGCGCCAGGCCCAGGCCAGTGTTGCCCGCCGTCGCCTCAATCAGCGTGCCGCCGGGCTTGATCCTGCCCGCGCGCTCGGCCGCCTCGACCATCGACAGGCCGATGCGATCCTTGATCGAACCCGTGGGGTTCTGGTTCTCCAGCTTGACGAACAGCCGGCAGGGGCCGGTGTCCAGGTTCTTCAATTCCACCAGCGGTGTATTGCCGATGGTGCTGAGGATATGACCGTCGCGCGGCATGTTTCCTCCAGGGTGTCGTTTTATGCGCCGCAGGATAGCACGCGGTTTTTGTTACTCTTTCGGCATGACTACGCAAACAAGCAACCTGATCTGGATCGACCTGGAAATGACCGGCCTCGATCCCGACGGCGACTCG
>CAZDPA010000275.1:0-3101 GCA_964507195.1 uncultured Salinisphaerales bacterium
GGCGGTGGTAGAGGTCTTCGCGGAAGCGGCCTTCACGCACCAGCTGGTCGAGATCCTGATGCGTGGCCGCGATGACGCGCACATCGACCTTGATCGGCGCAACGCCACCGACGCGATAGAACTCGCCGTTCTGCAGCACGCGCAGCAGACGCGTTTGCAGATCGGCCGGCATGTCGCCGATTTCGTCGAGGAACAGCGTTCCGCCGTCAGCCTGCTCGAAGCGGCCCTTGCGTTGCGTCGCTGCGCCAGTGAACGAGCCGCGCTCGTGACCGAAGAATTCGCTCTCGAGCAGATCCTTGGGAATGGCTGCGGTGTTGATCGCGAGAAATGGTCGGCTGCTGCGCGGACTCGTCATGTGCAGCGCGCGCGCGACGAGTTCCTTGCCGGTGCCGGATTCGCCGGTGATCAACACGGTGATATGCGAGTGCGACAGACGGCCGATCGCGCGAAAGACGTCCTGCATCGCAGGCGCTTCGCCGATCATCGCCGCGGTCTGCTCGGCAACCGGCTCGTTGGTGACTTCGCGCTTCTTCGCTGCGCGCCGCACCAGTTCAGCAACGCTGTCGATTTCAAACGGCTTGGGCAGGTACTCGAAGGCGCCCCCCTTGTACGAAGCCACTGCGGCGTCGAGATCGGAATGCGCGGTCATGATGATGACCGGCAGCTCGGGGTGCGCTTCGCGGACCCGCTGCATCAGGGTCAGGCCATCGACGCCGGGCATGCGGATGTCGCTGATCAGCACATCGGGGACGGCATCGGCGATCGCTTCCTGCAGCTCGGCTGCACCGGGGAAGCTGGTGACCTGCATGCCATCGCGCGCGAGCGATTTTTCCAGCACCCAGCGGATCGACTCGTCGTCGTCCACGATCCAGACGTTGATCGCACTCATGAATTTTCCAAGGGCAGGTAAATGCTGAACACAGTGCAGCCCGGCCGGCTCCGGCATTCGATGAGCCCTCCGTGGCTGTGAATCAGATACTGAGCAATCGGCAGGCCAAGTCCGGTACCTTCGGGCCGCGTCGTGACCATCGGGAAGAAAATCTTCTCGAGCATGACCGCCGGAATGCCCGGGCCGCTGTCTTCGATGTCGATCTGCACGACGAGCTTGTGGCGCATGGCGGCGATCGTGAACTGGCGCTTGGTGCGCGTACGCAGGGTGATCGTGCCCTCGCCGTCGAGCGCCTGCAGGCCATTGCGCAGGATGTTGAGCACAGCCTGGATCAGCTGCTCGCGGTCGGCATCGAGATCCGGAATGCTCGGGTCGTAGTCGCGCAGAACGCAGACATCCGGCGGCGCTTCGGCCTGTACCAGCTGGCGCACATGCTCGAGCACCTCATGCACATTGAGTGGCGCCTTCTGCGGCAGGCGGTTGGGCCCGAGCATGCGGTTGACCAGGTTCTGCAGGCGGTCGACTTCACGGATGATCACCGTGGTGTATTCGCGATGGCCATCGTCCGGGTATTCGCGCTCGAGCAGCTGCGCCGCGCCACGGATGCCGCCAAGCGGATTCTTGATCTCGTGCGCCATGCCGCGAATCAGCTGACGGCTGGCATCGAAGGTTGCATGCAATTGCTCGTCACGCGAGATGCGCAGATGGCGGTCAAGCGCGTGCAGCTCAAGCAGGAGTCCGGGCCGTTTGCCGCCGGCCATGAACGGGGTCACCGTCCAGTCGACCGTGACGCTGCCTTCGCCATTGCGGCTCAGTTCGGTCTCGCGTTCGATGAAACCGGTCGTTGTCCGCAGGGCGTCGAGCAGGCGCGGCTCGTGAGGCTTGAAGTGGGTAATGGCATCGGTCAGCGGCGCGCCCATGACCATGCGCCGCGAAATGCCGAACAGACTCTCGCAGGCCGAGTTGAGTATGGTCACGTGCAGCTGTTCGTCCACGGCAATCACCGCCGCGGTCATCCCATCCAGTGCTTCGTCCGCTGTGACGCGGCTACGGGAAACCAATCTCATGGGGATGCCATCGCAAGATACAGGCCACGGCATGGGCACCGGCCTTGGCTTCCAGACTAGCCCAGGCCTCGTTTACTTGCACTACTTTGGTGCTAGATAATGGTGCGTTGCGCTCTATTTTGGGGCGCTGACCAGGAAGCTGGACTCCGCGGAACGGGCTACTTCGCGCCCCTTCCGATCCAGCACAACCACGCTGACCTTGTGCGTGCCGGGCTGCATCAGCGGCATCAGCACGCTGAGTTTGTCGACCGGGTCAGCGGTCATCGCTGCACCATCAAGGTAGTACATCAAGCCGAAGCCGGTGACCAGGCCAGGCATGACGTTGGCCGCAGCTACCGCGCGGTCGGCGCCGATGCGCAGCTCCTGTCCGGGCGTCGGCGATTCGATACTGACCGCGAAGCGCGCCGCTTCGCGCAAGGCTTCCTCTGTATAGAACACACGCGATCCCGAAGTGCCGGCCGTGGCGGAGATCGTCCCGGACAACGGCGGCAGCTTGGCCGGCTTGGCCCCCTTGTGCGGCGGCTTGTCGGTGTAGCGGATGCTGCCGTCCGGCTGCTCCTGACGATAGACGTCGGCCGCCAGCGCAGGGCCGGCGAGCAGCAGGGCAAGGATGATGAGGCAGCGAATCATGGGTGAAGCATAGCGGAGACGGCTGCGGCATCTCGATACACCGGCTTCGCCGGCACTCGGTGCGAACGGGGTCTTGTAGATGATCGGATCAAAAAACAAACCCCGCCGAAGCGGGGTTTGTTTGCACAACGATCAACGAGGCCCTTTCGCACTCCACCGCCTCGCTTGCGAGGTGGTGAAATGAAAGCCCCGTTACTACTCGCTGTGAGCTTCGCTCACAGCGAGTAGTACAGCTCGAACTCGATCGGGTGCGTGGTCATGCGGAAGCGCGTGACTTCCTGCATCTTCAGCTCGATGTAGGCGTCGATCAGGTCGTCGGTGAAGACGCCGCCACGGGTCAGGAACTCGCGGTCCTTGTCGAGCGCGTCGAGCGCCATGTCGAGGCTGTGGCAGACGCGCGGGATCTTCTTGTCCTCTTCCGGCGGCAGATGGTAGAGATCCTTGTCCGAGGCTTCGCCCGGGTGGATCTTGTTCTGGATGCCGTCGATGCCGGCCATCATCATCGCGGCGAACGC
>CAZDPA010000276.1:0-3080 GCA_964507195.1 uncultured Salinisphaerales bacterium
TGCCCGGGCGATCCGGCGACAAGCCCGTCACCAATGCCGGTCGCTACAGCATGGACAAGGACGCTCACCCGGATCGCGCAGAAGTCCCCTACGACGTTGACCAGACCCCGGACGCCGTCCCGCGCAAGGAGCCGCGTTCGCGCAGCGGGAATTCGCCGGTCTACGAAGTTTTCGGCAAGACCTATCGCGTGCTGTCGGACGCCGAGGGTTTCAAAGAGCGCGGCAGCGCGTCCTGGTATGGCAAGAAGTTCCAGGGCCACAAGACCGCCAGCGGCGAGATCTATGACATGTTCAAGATGACCGGCGCGCACAAGTCGCTGCCGCTGCCGACCTACGCGCGCGTAACGCGCCTCGATACCGGCAAGAGCATCATCGTGCGCATCAATGATCGCGGCCCTTTCCACTCCGGTCGGGTCATCGATCTGTCGTATGCCGCAGCCGCCCGCCTGGGCATGCTCAGCGCAGGCAGCACCCAGGTTGAAGTCGTCGCACTGGATCCGATGGAGACGGAAGCACCGGTTGTCGCCGAGACCGGAGAAAGACAACCTGCGCGCATCAACGCCGTGATGGACGCAGTGCCATCGCCGGAGGCGCGCAAGTCGTGGCTGCAGGTTGGCGTGTACTCCGACCCGATCAACGCGGTCATGATGCGCGAGGACCTCAAGCGCAAGGGCCGCGCAGACGCGCAGATCGTCGTTGGTGAGGTCAACGGACTTGCCATTCATCGCGTTGTGTTCGGACCGTTCGCCGATGTGAACGCGATGCAGACAGCGCAGGCCGCGTTGGAAGCCCTGGGCTACGCAACGACGCCGATGAGATAGGAACCTGGCCATCTTGCTGATTGGTGCATTGCGATAAACTGCACGCCATCTGCCCGCGGCAGAACCCATTTTTCCCAGTTGCTGACCCGTTCGATATGAAGCCCCTGATCCGCTCGCTGTGCCTCGCCGCTGTTTCCCTGTCCGTCGCCGGGCCTGCTGCCGCTGACGTCCCGGCGCCGCCGACGATCGAAGCCAGGAGCTACGTCCTGTTCGACTTCGCCAGCGGCCAGGTGCTCGCCGATTTCAACTCCGACCAGCGCGTCGAGCCGGCGAGCATCACCAAGATCATGACTTCGTATGTCACCTTCGACGAACTGAAGAAGGGCAACATCAGCGGCAATGACGATGTGCTGATCAGCGAGAAAGCCTGGCGCACGCCGGGCTCGCGCACGTTTGTCGAAGTCGGCAAGACGGTCAAGCTCAGCGATCTTGAGCAGGGCTCGATCGTGCAATCCGGCAACGACGCCACCGTGGCGATTGCCGAGCACATCGCCGGCGACGAGTCCGTGTTCGCGCAGCTGATGAACAAGCACGCAGCCGCGCTCGGCATGAAAGGCACGAACTACGAGAACGCCACCGGCCTGCCGTCGCCGAACCACTACACCACCGCACATGACGTCGCGCTGCTGTCGCAGGCGCTGATCCGGGATTTCCCAGACGGCTACAAGATGTTCAGCGAGCGCGAATTCACGTTTGGCCATGGCAGTCAGATCCGCCAGGGCAACCGCAACCTGCTGCTCGACATGGATCCGGGCGCCGACGGCATCAAGACCGGCCACACCGAAGCCGCCGGTTATTGCCTTGCCGGCTCGTCGGTCCGCGACGGTCGTCGCCTGATCGCCGTGGTCATGGGCACGGCCGGGACGCGCCAGCGCGCGCAGGCGGCCAAGACCCTGCTCGACTATGGCTTCCGTTTCTTCGAGAACGCTTCGTTCTTCGGCGCCGACAAGCCGGCAGGTGATGTTCGCGTCTAGAAGGGCGCGACCGACCGGCTCCAGTACGGCTTGCCCGAAGCGGTCGTACTCGCGCTGCCGCGCGGCACCGCAGGCAATGTCCAGGTCACGACCCAGCTTGATCCGAATCCGCTCATCGCGCCGGTCGCCGTCGGCCAGGTCGTCGGCTCGGCCACGCTGACGGTCGGCGGCAAGGCCGTGCGCACGGTGCAGCTGGTTGCGCTGCAGACGATTGAACCGGGTGGTTTCTTCATCCGCCTGGTCGACACCATCCGTCTCTGGCTGGGCATCTGAGTGCCTGCCGCAGCCCCCCTGATCAGGAACCTGGGCCGCTGCGACTACAGCGAGACATTTGAGCGGATGCGCGCGTTCACCGACGCGCGCGACGCCAACACGGCCGACGAACTCTGGCTGCTGGAACACGAGCCGGTATTCACCCAGGGCCAGGCCGGCAAGCCGGAGCATCTGCTCGCGCCGGGGAACATTCCGGTCGTGCAGTCCGACCGTGGTGGGCAGATTACTTACCACGGCCCCGGCCAGCTCGTTGTCTACTTCCTGCTCGACCTGCAGCGCCTTGGTTACGGCATCCGCAGTCTGGTCACGCGCATCGAGCAATCGATGATCGACGCGCTCGCTGGCTACGGCATCAGCGCCCATGCCGACCCGAAAGCACCCGGCGTCTACGTTGACCGCGCCGGCAACCAGCCGGGCCGCGCCAAGATCGGCTCGCTGGGCCTGCGCGTGCGCCGCGGCTGCACCTATCACGGCCTGTCGCTGAACGTCAAAATGAACCTGGAGCCGTTTTCGAGGATCAATCCCTGCGGATACATCGGTCAGCGGATGACGCAGGTCGCTGATCTGGGCGGCCCCGGCACCGTTGCCGCCGTAGGAAGTGACCTGGTTCCACATGTCCTGTTGCGCATTGCGTCACAAGCCGAGCCCAGTTGATCCGGCGATTCAAGGCACGGACAGGCGGGTTCGCTACAATGCCGCCGTCCTGTTGTCCCGTCTGCAGATCGAATAACGAATGAGCGACAGCACCAAACAGAATGCCGATGTCCTGGTTCGCGTCCGCGACCTGTCGTTTGGCTATGCCAATCGCGTGATCTATGACGGCATCGACGTCGACATCCGGCGTGGACTCGTCACCGCGATCATGGGGCCGTCCGGTACCGGCAAGACCACGCTGCTGCGCATCATCGGCGGTCAGTGGCGGCCGAAAGCGGGCCCCGTGCATTTCGACGGCGAGGAAGTCCACAAGCTCAACCGCGCCGGGCTGTACCGCCTGCGCCAGGGCATGGGCATG
>CAZDPA010000277.1:0-3005 GCA_964507195.1 uncultured Salinisphaerales bacterium
CCGCGTTGAAAAGCGGCGCGAACTTCGGACCGACGATCTTGCTCAGCTCCTCGGCGACCGCCCGCCGCTGCAAGCTCCCCTGCGGCATCTTGCGCAGAATTTCGGTGCCCTTCTGCAGCACGTTGATGTTGCTCACCAAGGTCTCGCGCGCATCCTTCTCACGGCGGTGCTTCTGTTCGAGGATCTTGTCGATCACCGACGGACGACCCTGGAACCCTGCGGCGAATTCCTGCATCGCGAGGCCGATCTTCTGCCCCGTCGAGAGTTCGGAAAGGAAGTCCTGATCCGACACGGTGCGCTCGCGCGAGGGTGCGGACGGGGGCGGCGCGTCCCCAGCGGCCGGCGCTAAGTTCAGGCTCGGGGTCGCGGCCGCGCCGAACGACTGCGCGCCCTGCCCGGCAAGCGGCATCGCGAGATCAGCCTCGTTCCCGCCCATGAAGTCAGGGCTATCCAGCCCAAGACTCAGGTTGCGAGGGTCTTGGAGGTCAGGTAGATCGGTCATGATGGGTATAACCGGTTGAAGCCGGCCATGACGCCGCCGATGCCGCTGATGAGCTTTGCGTAATCGTCCAAACCTGTGCCGCGTGTGCTGGTCGTAGTCGTCGTGCCCAGGCCGATGCGCTGATTGCCGAGATTGAGCGCAAGCGAAGCAGCCGCGTTGTTCGACTGCGGAATCTGCATCGGATTCTGGAACAGCCGATAGCGGTTGTTCGCCGCCTGCTGCTCGAGGCTGGCCTGAAATTGTTGTGAGGCCAAATTCAGGCTGCCGGCTGATTGGGTCGTAGCGTTCGCCACCGTTTGAGCGGCTAACGGATAGTTCAAATAGGCAGCAGCTTTTCCAGATGCTTTATTTGATTCCAGAATGCCCTTCTGCCGAAGCACCTCGGCCAGCCCTCTGTCATACAGCGCTCGAATGGGAGTGTCCCCGCCCTTGACGCCGACCACATTGCCCTGTTTGTCAAACTCAAGTTCGCCTGGGTTTAGCCCGGAAGCAGCGGCCACTTCCTCGTTGATAGCGCGTGCCGTTTCCGTGGCCCAACGATTGATGTCGGCCTCGCCGGATTTGTAGGCTTCATCGAATTGCGTGTCGATGTAGCCCTTCTGCTCCTCGGTCGCTGCCGTTCCCCGCTTCAGGTTCTCCAACTGAATATTCGTGATTTCCTGTTGCGACGCGGCAAGCTTCTCGGAAGCGCTGAGTCTAAGCCCCGTGTGTTCCGTGATCTGCTCGGGCGTATATCCAGTCGCGTCCGCGATCTGCGTGACCGACACGCCATACTTGCGCGCGGCGTCGGCTATCAGCTGCATACCGCCTTCTTTGCTGATATTACGCTCGACGAAATCTTTGATCGCACCGGGGTCTTGCGCGGCTTGCCGCTGCAACTCTTTCTGCGCCGCGTCAAGCTGCTGCTTGATGATGGGTTGCAGTGCCGCATAGTTGGCGGCATCCGCCTTCAGATTGGCGATTGCCAGATTCAGCATCTCCGTTTCCAAAGCATCACGCGGTCCAGGGGTCACACCTTGGCTGGCTGTCGTGGTTGTTCCCCCATCGAGAAGTATCTTCCCGCCTCCAATCAGCGCCGCCACAGAACCGAGTATTCCGACACTAGTTCCAATGTCTTTCAAGGTCTCCTTGCTTGGCAAAACGCCTTTGACTGCTGCCACAACTTCGGCGGCCTTTTGTCCAAATGTTGAAGCGACTTCGCTTCCCGACCCCTCAAGAATCGACATGCCGCCAGCCTCGGCCGCTGCGCTCCACGATGGGGCTGCGGCAGCGGCTGCGGCAGCAGTAGTGCCTGCGGCTCCGACCGACCCCGCGTCGGTCAGTGTGGCTCCAGCGGTCTCTGCCAAATTGAGCCCGCCAGCCTGTCCTATCGTGATCCCCCTCTCGAAGCTGGGACCAGCAACATTGGCGATTTCGGCATCGCTTATCCCAAGTCCTGTGCTGGGGGCGCCGGCGCCACTCAACGAGCCCGCCGCTGTCGCAAGCCCCTGTACGCCGTAATAGGCAGCAGCAGCTTTGAGGCCAAATTTTCCTACGTCTTTCAGCAACCCCCCGATGACGTTGTCGTCCATCTCACCGTATCGCTCCACCGACTCGGTGATGTTGCCTTGTGCGTCTATGGTTCCAACGACGCGGCGTAGCCGATCCTTTGGGTCTTGCCAGATAAAAGCCGCACCGGCCTGTTGCGCTTGGTCCGCTGAACCAGTGCCTACGCTCATCGGAGCAATCTGTACTCGCATCCCGTTGGGTAGTGTTACCTGCTGGCTCTCGAATGTCTCCTGGCCCCCGATTGTCCCCCGGTATTCTCCGCTCTCGCCGAAGTCAGCCTGCAGGCGCCCGGGCGTAAAGATTCCCTGATAGTTGTCAACGCCTCCTTGGTAGGACCCTATGTCAGGCAATTGCCATGTGGTTGCCATAATTTCCTCCTACAGGTCGAATCTCAGGCAGCGCAGATTGACCGCCGCCGTATCGGCGATGGCGTAGGGCGCCGTGGCGTCAGCACTCAGCCTGAAGCAGGCCCACTCGCCGGCCAGCAACTTGACGAAGTTCGTCGCCCCGGTGCCGGCCCGCAGGCTGACAAAGTTCGTCGCGTCCATGTTCTGGAAGAAGCAGTATCCGCCCGAGGCCACGTCGCCAAGCAGGATCGCCTCCTCGGCTGCGAAGCCGACTGACTGCACGTTATCCATGTACTGCGTGCCCGTCACCGTCGGCTGGATCGCCCCGATTGTGATGTCCACGCTCGGGCAGTTCGCCTTGGTGAATTGGATATGCAGCCCTTGCAGGGTGAGTTCGGATGCCATTGCCTACTCCTTGGGTTGCTCCGGTTCCTCGACATTCTGCGCTTGTGTCGGCTTTTCGACAATTACCAAGGTATCGAGGAATTCCCCCATGCCGACGCTGATCCCGTTGGCAAGGTCTTCGGTGATCCGGTTATCCCGATTCCTCATATTGACCTGCATCAGGGCGATCAGGACTTTCTGCTTCTCGTCGAGGGTCATTTCCG
>CAZDPA010000278.1:0-2987 GCA_964507195.1 uncultured Salinisphaerales bacterium
GATCAAGGACAAGAATTACGAGAACCTGCATATCCTCGCCGCCAGTCAGACCCGCGACAAAGACGCGCTGACCCAGGAAGGCGTACAGCGGGTGCTGGAAGAACTGGCCAAGGAATTCGACTACATCGTCTGCGACTCGCCGGCCGGCATCGAGCGCGGTGCGCATCTGGCGATGTACTTCGCCGACGAGGCGCTGATCGTGACCAATCCGGAAGTGTCCAGCGTGCGCGACTCCGACCGCGTGCTCGGCCTGCTGTCGAGCAAGACGCGCAAGGTGGAAAGCGGCGAGGGCCGGGTCAAGGAACATCTGGTATTGACCCGCTACAACCCGGCGCGTGTCGCCAAGGGCGAAATGCTGTCGGTGGACGACGTGCGCGACATTCTCGCCATCCCGCTGCTCGGCGTGGTGCCGGAATCGGCGACGGTGCTGACCTCGTCCAACGCCGGTACGCCGGTGATCGCCGATCAGTCCTCTGACGCCGGCCAGGCCTACGAAGACGTGGTCGCGCGGTTTCTCGGTGAAGAGCGTCCGCAGCGCTTCATCAATGCAGAAAAGAAGGGTCTGTTCAGCAAACTGTTCGGAGCTTGACGCTATGGCGATCGACTGGCTGAAGATTTTTCGCAACGAACCGAAGAACAGCGCCTCGCTCGCGCGCGAGCGTCTGCTGGTAGTAGTTTCGCACCAGCGCGCCGGCCGCACCAACGGCCTCGACTACCTGCCGAAACTGCGCGAAGAACTGCTCGCGGTGGTGCGCAAATACGTGCAGGTGGAAGACTCCGCCGTGCAGGTGGACGTCAAGCGCGAAGAGGGTGAGGAAGTGCTGGCGATGAGCATCACGCTGCCCGAGCGTCCCGCTTAGCTCAGGGCTTGGCGGATGCGGTTCCGGCCGGCGGCAGATGATACGGCTGGCCGGCCTCGTAGAGTTCCAGCCGCGCCTGCATCTCCTGTCGTAGCGCGCGGTTGTTGCCGAGTTTCCTGATCGCCAGTTCCTGCATTTCCACCGCTTCGGTGTAACGGCCGGCTTCGGCGTAGGCGGCGGCGAGGGTATCGATGAAGCCGGGATTGGACTGCTGCGGATCGCCGACCGCCTTGAGTGCGATTTCGACCGCGCGCGGGCCATTGCGCAGTGCCGCATCCGGGCAGATCGCCAGCGTCCAGGCGAGATTGTTGCCGCTTTCCTCGGCCTCGGCAGCGTAGGCTCGCTCGCCCCAGTACACCGCCTTGGTGCAGTCCTGCGGCAGGCCCAGACCGCTTTCCAGGTAGTAGGCGGCGAGCAGCGTCATCGCGCGGGCGTGCTGCTGCTCGGCCGCGCGCAGTAACCAGATGCCGGCCTGGCCGCGCTCTTTTTCATCGTCGGATTCGGCGAGCGACTCGGCGAGACGGAACTGCGCTTCGGCCTGGCCGTGCTCGGCGCTCCGGCGCAGCCAGGTCAGCGCTTCGGTCGGTGCGCTGTCTTCCAGCAGCGCGGCCAGCTTGAGTTCCGCCTCGGCGTTGCCGGCCTCGGCCAGCGGCCGCAGTTTCTGGATGCGCTGCAATCCCGGGCTGCCCAGGACCAGCGCCGTCGCGGGACATGCTGCAGCGAGCAGAGCCGCGGCGCAGATCAGCGACAGGACTGCGCGCATGCCGGCACCGCTCAGCGCAGTTCCTTGCGCAGGATCTTGCCGACGTTGGATTTCGGCAGCTCGCTGCGGAACTCGATCAGCTTCGGCACCTTGTAGCCGGTGAGCTGCTCTCTGCAGTGTTCGCGCACCGATTCCACCGTCAGCGCCGGGTCTTTCTTCACCACGAACACTTTCACCGCTTCGCCGGTCTTGTCGTCCGGCACGCCGATGCAGGCGCATTCGAGCACGCCCGGATGCAGCGAGACGACGTTCTCGATCTCGTTGGGATACACGTTGAAGCCGGACACCAGGATCATGTCCTTCTTGCGATCGACGATGCGCAGATAGCCGCGCGCGTCCATCGTCGCGATGTCGCCGGTCTTGAGATAGCCGTCGGCGGTCATCACCTTGGCGGTTTCGTCCGGCTTCTGCCAGTAGCCGGCCATCACCTGCGGCCCGCTCACGCACAATTCACCGGGTTCGCCGAGCGCGACTTCGCGGTTGTCGTCGTCGCGCAGCGAGACCATCGTCGAGGGCATCGGCACGCCGATCGTGCCGTTCCACTCCGGCTTGTCGAGCGCGTTGAACGACACCACCGGCGAGGCCTCGGTCAGGCCGTAGCCTTCAGTCAGCGGCTTGCCGGTGACCTGCTTCCAGCGCGCCGCGGTGTCCTGCAACACGGCGGTGCCGCCACCGACGACGATCTTGTAGCTGGAGAAATCCAGATCGGCGAAACCCGGCGTGTTGAGCAGGCCGTTGAACAGGGTGTTGACGCCGATGAACACGCTGATGCGGTGCTGGCGCAGTTCCTTGACCAGCCCCGGCAGGTCGCGCGGATTCGGGATCAGCAGGTTCTTGCCGCCGAGCGCCATGAAGCTCAGGCAATTCACCGTCAGCGCGAAGATGTGGTACAGCGGCAGCGCGGTGATGATGACTTCCTGGCTGCCGTCGCTGTCGTGCAACGCGGATTCCATCCACACGCGGATCTGCAGCAGGTTGGCGACGATGTTGCCATGCAGCAGTTGCGCACCCTTGGAAACGCCGGTGGTGCCGCCGGTGTACTGCAGGTAGGCGGTGTCGGCTGCGCCGAGCTCGACCCGGTGATAAGGCTGTGCCTTGCCGCGTGCGAGCGCGGTGCGCAGTGCAATGGTGCCGTCGATCTCCCAGGCCGGCACCATCTTCTTGATGCGCTTGACCGCGAAGTTCAGCAACAGGGATTTCGGGAACGGCGCCATGTCGCCGAGCTGCGTGGTGATCACGCACTCGATCCTGGTCTTGCCGACGACCTGCTGCAGGGTCGAGCAGAAATTTTCCAGGATCACGATCGCGCGCGCGCCGGAGTCGTTGAGCTGATGCTCCAGCTCGCGCGGCGTGTACAGCGGGTT
>CAZDPA010000279.1:0-2946 GCA_964507195.1 uncultured Salinisphaerales bacterium
CCGGACGGCATCGGAAGCGCTCGGACGTGCCGAGTCGGAGGTGATTTCGGCAGGTGTGCAGGCTCAGCGGGAACTCGCACGCCCAGGCCAGGTGGAGCGCCTGGGGAAGTATCACGGCGAGAAGGCTGCGTGGGTGTTGAGCGCCTGGATCGACAGCTGGCTGTCACCCGGATTCGCCGACTGGTCTTAGACCGCGCTGCGCGGGGAGTCATCTGTCCGTTGCTGGCCATCCATGGCGAAAACGACGAGTACGGATCGACGACGCAACCTTGGCGCATTGCCTCCCAAGTGAAGGGACCGGCGACAACAAAGATTCTTCCGGGTTGCGCGCACGTTCCCCATCGGGAGATTCCAGACGTCGTGCTCGAAATGGTAGCCGCGCTGCTTGTTCCGCTTCAGTAAGGCGACTACGGCCGACTCGGCCTTTTAGTCCGGTTTGAACGTCCGCCTTGCGGCAAGCGAGCCGCAGGCCGCGACTTCCGCTTCGGGCTGGAAGCTCCCTTCCCTAGTCACGATAAGAGCAGAGTTTCGCTGTAGAGGTGCGTAGGTCGGATCGCCTGTGCCGCTCCGACTTGGCGCGGAACTTGCCAGCCAAAAAGCCATGGCCAGGGTAAGAAGTCCTGCGAGACCCTCCCCGAACAGGGGGCTGGTACTTACCGCGGGCGGTGCGCGCGGCGCATATCAGGCCGGGGTACTCAAGCGCATCGCCGAACTGCCGAGCCTGCGCGGCAAGGCGGCGCCTTTCAGCATCATTACCGGTGCGTCAGCAGGCGCCATCAATGGAGCTGCGCTCGCTTCGTATCACGCCGATTTCACCGAAGCTGCGGACAAGCTGGCGAACCTTTGGGCGCAGCTCACCGCTAATGACGTTTACCGCAACGACATCGTCTCTCTTGCCCGCACCGGCAAGAACCTGATGCTCGACATGCTGCTGGGCCGCTTGTCGCGTGACAGTCGCACGCATTCTTTGGTCGACACCGCGCCGCTTGGGCGTTTTCTGGCGAAGCACCTGCCGGTGGACGGGATCAGCCGCGCCATCGACAGCGGTGGCCTGCACGCGATCGGAGTGACCGCCACCGGCTACCACTCCGGCAAGGCGTTCACCTTCGTGCAGGGACGCAAAGGCACGCCGCTGTGGAACAAGAGCCGCAGGGTGGCACTTGCGACGCGGTTGACGCTCGATCACATTCTCGCATCGGCAGCGATCCCGCTGGTTTTTCCACCCGTGGCACTGTCGGTCGCTTCCGGGTCAACCGCCTACTTCGGGGACGGCGCTCTGCGTCTTACCACGCCGCTGAGCCCAGCAATTCGACTGGGCGCGCAGAAGATATTCGCCATCGGTGTGCGCTGCCATCAGTCAGCGGATTCGCTGCTGCGTTCCGAACTATCCGAGTCCGCCGGCCTCGTCTCCAAGCTCAAGTCTCCGCCGCTGTCGCAGATCTGCGGCGTGTTCATGAACGCAATCTTCCTCGACCACCTCGATGCCGATCTCGACCACCTCAAGCGCATGAACGCACTGGTGGCAGGCAGCAAGCCAGTCATGACGAAGAACGGCGGCGGCAGCGAACCGATGCATGTCATCGAGCCGCTGGTGGTTTCCCCCTCGGCAGATATCGCGATGATCGCCAAGACCCTCGAACACCGCATGCCGCGAACCCTGCGCCATCTGCTCGATGGCCTCGGCACGCCGGACGCACAAAGCGCCGATCTAACCAGCTTCCTGTTGTTCGATAAGACCTTCACCAGTGAGCTGATCCAGCTGGGCTATCGTGACGCGGCGGAGCGTATCCACGAGATCGCGCACTTCCTGCTCGAATAACTGTCTGTTCGACTGCAGCTACGCTTCTCGAATCGTCCTTTCTGCATCTTATTGACAGCCGACCTTGTGCACGTCGGGCTCGTCACCAACCGGCGCATCAGCACGGCGATGGATGCCGACACGCCGGTCGGCAATTGCTGAGCCGATGTCTGTGCGGTCGCGACATCAGCGGACCGAGCCCGGAACATGTCCCTCGGGCTGCAGTGAGCACTGATGCCCCGCAACGTTGGCGAACATGTACGGCGATTTCAGATGCTCTGGCAGTCCGTCCATCCGAACAAACAGGTACAGCATGCATTCGATCTCGCGAGTGACCGCGACATGGCCGAGACTCCGCCGGGCTGGGTGCCGGCCTGCGTCAGGCCATCGACGTGGAACGAACCTCGCGCCGATGTTCCTGCAAGTGTTTCCTGCATCTTTCGCCTCATATCGATTCGCGCCGTCGGCGCAGGGTTTTCCGGTGGGCGGTGTATCACGAGTGAAGGCGCCGATTTTCGCGCGCCATCCCCCGAGGACTCATCCATGATCACGCATTCGAATTCCTGGCCCGCGCGCGCCGCTGCAGCCGGACTGCTGCTGGCGGTGACGCTGCCGGCCTTCGCCCAGGGCCGTGTATTCGCGCGCCTCGACACCGACGGCAGCGGTGCGATCAGCCGCCAGGAGGCGCTCGACGCGCGCGCGGCGGCGTTCGCCAAACTGGATGCCGACGGCGACGGCTACGTCACGGCAGAAGAGCGCGAGCAGGCGCGCGAGAACCGGCGTCAGCACTTCGCCGACCAGGCCGGCGGCGGCCTCGAAGGCATTGACGCCGACGGCGACGGCCGCGTTTCGCGCGACGAGTTCATGTCGCGCCCGACTGCCGCGTTCGATCGCGCCGACGCCGACAACAACGGCGAACTGACCCGCGACGAAACCAAGCGCTTCGTGCAAGACCTGCGCGCCCAGCGCTGAGCCACCGGAGTAGCCGATGAAACCTACGATACGACTCGCTGCCGTTGCCGCGTTGCTGTCGGCGCTTGCCCTGCCCGCCCAGGCCGAACGCCGGATCGAGCGCCACGTCGATGGCGCCCGCGGCCAGACCGTGGACCGCAGCATCAGCCACGCGCAGGGGGCGCATGCGCGCAGCT
>CAZDPA010000280.1:0-2869 GCA_964507195.1 uncultured Salinisphaerales bacterium
CGGTGCTTATGCGCGCTGCTTCTGCACGGTGTCGACGGGGCGAGGGCGTTAGGGCGCGCTCCGGTCGATGCCGCAATTCCAGTTCGACGATCTGGCGCTGAACTACGTCGTCGCCGGTGACGGCGCGCCGCTGGTGTTGCTGCATGGCCTGGGCGGCAGCATCGATGATTGGGAGTACCAGATTCCATATTTTTCGCGGCGCTACCGGGTCTACGCGCCGGATCTGCGTGGCTTCGGTGGCACCGCAGCGGGCCGGAGGAAAATGTCGGTGCCGCAGCTTGCGGCAGACATCGAGGCCTTCGTCGATGCGATGGGACTTGAGCGCTTCATGCTGATCGGTCATTCGATGGGCGGTGCGGTGGCACAGGAGTTCACGATGCGCAATCCGCAGCGTGTCGAGCGTCTGGTCATTGCCAACAGTGTGCCGAGTTTTCAGCCGCAGTCGCGCCGACACTATGCCGAGTTCGTCTATCGTCTCCTCGTCATGGGCCTGCTCGGTCCGGCACGGCTGGCGCAGATCGGTGCCGCCCGCAGCTATCCGGATCCGGCCGATGCCGCCAAGCGCGAGCGTGCGATACGACGTGGTGCGCGCAACTCGCGGCGATCGTATCTGTCCGCGCTGATCGCGCTGGGTGGATGGTCGGTGATGGATCGCCTCGAAGAACTTCGCATGCCGGTGCTCGTCGCTGCGTCCGAGCATGACTACTTCGGGCACGACAAGACCGTACAATTTGCCCATGCCTTGCCGCGTGGCCGCCTGCATGTATTCAAGGGCGCGCACCACGGTCTGCCGTCCGAGTTCCCTGACGAGTTCAATCGCGTTGTGACCCGTTTTCTCGAAGGTCCGATCCCGGCGCTGCGCAAGGCTTCGCGCCGATGAGTGACGCGCCGGTAGGTGTGTTCGACTCGGGGGTCGGTGGCATCTCGGTGCTGCGTGATATCCGGCGAGTGTTGCCGGCTGAAGACCTGATCTATTTCGCCGACAGCGGCCATTGTCCCTACGGCGGCAAATCCGCTGCAGAGATCATCGAGCGCGCCAATGTCATCACCGAGGAGTTGCTGCGGCGTGGCACGAAGCTGATTGTGGTTGCCTGCAACACGGCGACGATTGCCGCAGTCGAGCATTTGCGCGCGACCTATCCGGTGCCTTTCGTAGGCATGGAACCCGCAGTCAAGCCTGCAGCGGCAATCACTCGCAGCGGCGTGATCGGTGTGCTCGCAACTGGCGCGGCGCTGGCCGGAGAGAAATTCCACGGTCTCGTCGCGCGCCATGCCGACGGTGTGCGCGTGATTACGCAGCCCTGCCCGGGGCTGGTCGAGCAGGTTGAAGCCGGCGATCTGGGCAGCGCGAAGACGCGTGCGCTGGTCGAGCGGTACACCACGCCGTTGCTTGCGGAGAATGCCGACGTGCTTGTGCTCGGCTGTACGCACTATCCGTTTCTGCGGCCGCTGATTGCCGAGGTGGTCGGACCGGACGTGCAGCTGCTCGATACCGGCGAGGCCGTTGCGCGTCAGGCGCAGCGCCTGCTGGTGCGTGATGAACTGCTCAGGCCGGCCAACCGCAATGGCAAGCTGGAGTGGCTGACCAGCGGCGATGCCAAGCTATTTGCCGAACTGCACGAGATGCTGATGCGCCGTTAGCGTTCAGACGATGCTCGCGCAAAGCACGCCAAGAGCGCCAAGCTCAAGGGCATTTACCTTTGCGGCCTCTGCGTGCTTTGCGCGAGGAAAATCTTGTTTCTAACTCAGCCGCATCGACAGGTCGACTGCACTGATGTGCTTGGTGATTGCGCCGACCGAGATGCGGTCAACACCAGTACGTGCGATCTCGCCAACCGTATTCAGATTGGCACCGCCGGAATACTCGATCAGGGTCTTGCCGCCTGCATTGCGATGCGCGCGGGTCAGTTCGACTGCGATGCGCAGGGATTCGAGCGAGAAATCGTCGACCAGTAGCAGGTCAACGTCTTCGCTGAGCGCAGCACGCACTTCATCCAGCGTTTCGGCTTCGGTCATCAGTGGCACGCCGGCTTGCAGTGCACGCGCCTGGGCAATCGCCAGCGCGATGCCGCCGGCGGCTGCGATGTGGTTTTCCTTGATCAGGATGCCGTCATACAGACCGATGCGGTGATTGACGCCACCACCGCACAGCACGGCGTACTTCTGGCCGTTGCGCAGTCCCGGCAGCGTCTTGCGCGTATCCGCGATGCGGCAGGCGGTGCCGCTGACCGCATCGACATAGCGGCTGACCGCGGTTGCCGTCGCCGACAGGGTCTGCAGGAAATTCAGCGCCGTGCGTTCGCCGCTCAGCATCGAACGCGCGCGACCCTGCAGCGTGAACAGCGTCTGGTTGGGACTGACGCGGTCGCCATCAACGCAGAGCCAACTCACCTGCAGCGTGGGATCGATCTGGCGAAACACTTCGTTGACCCACGGCTGCCCGCAGATCACCGCCGCTTCGCGCGAGATGACTTTTGCGGTAGCGATGTGGTCCGCGGAAACCAGCTGCGCCGTGTAGTCGCAGTTGCCGATGTCTTCCTTCAGGGCTGCGGCGACAGTGGCCTGCACATCGGTGACATACCAGGGGAGCTCCATGGTCATCGGATGGTTTCAGGCCGCGAGCAGAAATTCGAGCAATGCCATCTGCGCCCACATGCGGTTCTCGGCTTCGTCCCAGACCACAGACTGCGGGCCGTCGATGACTTCTGCGGTGACTTCTTCGCCGCGATGCGCGGGCAGACAGTGCTGGAAGATGGCGTCCGGCTTGGCGTGCGCCATCAGCGCGGCATCGACGCAGTAGTTGGCGAAGGCTTTGAGGCGGCGCTGGGTTTCCGCCTCCTGGCCCATGCTGGTCCAGGTGTCGGTGATG
>CAZDPA010000281.1:0-2861 GCA_964507195.1 uncultured Salinisphaerales bacterium
CGATCGACTGGCGACAATATCGCTGCGAAAGTTTCTACGACGAGCTTTTCGAAGCGCCCGGCAAACCACGCCCGGCGGCATTGAAGCTGGCCGAATATCTCGACGCTCTTTCCGAACCGGAACTGGCTGAGCGCCGCCTGGCCGCCGAACTGGCGATCAAGGTCATGGGCATCAGCTTCACGGTCTACTCGGAAGGCAAGAACGTCGACCGCGCCTGGCCGTTCGATGTCATCCCCCGCATCATCCCGCGGCGGGAATGGGAGCGCACCGAAGCCGGCCTGAAGCAGCGCGTGGCCGCGCTCAATCACTTCATCCAGGACATCTACGGCCCGCAGAAGATCGTCAAGGACAAGATTTTTCCGGCGGAGCTGCTGACGGAATCGGTCAACTTCCGGCCGCAGTGCGTCGGCGTGAAGCCCAAGAACGGCATCTGGGCGCACATCTGCGGCAGCGATCTGGTGCGCGACAGCGACGGCACCCTGTATGTGCTGGAAGACAATCTGCGCGTGCCCTCCGGCGTCTCGTACATGGTCGAGAACCGCATGGTCACCAAGCGCGTGTTCCCGGAGCTGTTCGAGACCACCAACATCCTGCCGGTGGACGAATACCCGGCGCAGCTCTACGACATGCTGACGGCGATCTCGCCGCGCGCGCTGGACCAGCCGAACATCGTGCTGCTGACGCCGGGCATCTACAACAGCGCCTATTTCGAACACGCCTGGCTGGCGCAGCAGATGGGCATCGAGCTGGTCGAAGGCACCGACCTGCACGTCGGCGATGACGACTGCGTCTACATGCGCACGATCTACGGCCCCAAGCGCATCGACGTCATCTATCGCCGCATCGACGATCTGTTCCTCGACCCGGAAGTGTTCAACGCCGAATCGATGCTCGGCGTGCGTGGCCTGATGCGCGCCTGGATCAAGGGCAAGGTGGCGCTGGCCAACGCACCGGGCGCCGGCGTTGCCGACGACAAGGTCGTCTACGCCTTCGTGCCGCAGATGATCAAGTATTACCTCGGCGAAGATCCGATCCTGCCGAACGTGCCGAGCTTTCTGTGCATGGACGACAAGCAGCGCGCCCATGTGCTCGCCAACCTCGACAAGCTGGTGGTGAAGCCTGCGAACGAGTCCGGCGGCTACGGCATGCTGATCGGCCCGCGCTCGACCCCCGAGCAGCGCGAGCAGTTCCGCGAACTGATCACCAAGAACCCGCGCAACTACATGGCCCAGCCGACCCTGGCGCTGTCCACCGCCCCGACCCTGATGAGCGACAACACGGTGGAGCCGCGGCACCTGGATCTGCGTCCTTTCATCCTCTCGCGCGGCGACTCCACCTACGTCACCATGGGCGGCCTGACCCGGGTGGCGATGGTGCGCGGCTCGCTGGTGGTCAACTCCTCGCAGGGCGGCGGTGCCAAGGACACCTGGATCGTCGATCTCGACGACGAGCCGGCACCTGCGCAAACCCAGTCGCAATCGCAGTCGCAGGGGGCCGGCTGATGCTCTCCCGCGTAGGCGACAACATCTACTGGTTCGGCCGCTACCTGCAGCGCACCGAGAACTCGGCCCGCCTGGTCAACGTCAACTCGCTGCTGCTGCTGGACCTGCCGCGCAACGTCACCTTCGGCTGGAAGCCGCTGATCGAGATCGCCGGTGCCGAGGCGCTGTTCAAGCAGCACTACGACGATTTCTCCGAGACCAATGTCGTCCGCTTCCTGACGCTGGACGAGCGCAACCCCGGCTCGGTGCTGTCCTCGCTGCACAGCGCGCGCGAAATTCTGCGCACCGTGCGCGACGCGACGCCGCGCGAAGTCTGGGAGCGTCTCAACGACCTGCACTACTTCGTCGCCGACAAGGGCGAGAAGTCGCTGAGCCGCTCCAAGCGCGGCGAGTTCCTCAACCGCGTGATCGAAGGCGCGCTGCTGGTCTACGGCGTGCTGACCTCGAACATGAGCCGCGATGTCGGCTTCCAGTTCCTGCGCATCGGCACCAACATCGAACAGGCCGACATGACCACGCGCATCATCGACGTGCGCACCACCTCGCTGATCCAGGCGGGCGCAGCGGCCGAGCTGGCGCCGTTCCAGAACATCCAGTGGATGAGCGTGCTGCGCAGCCTCACCGCCTACCAGATGTATCGCCGCCACGTACGCCAGCGCGTCACCGGCGCGCATGTGCTGCGCTTCCTGCTGCAGAACCGCGAGTTTCCGCGCAGCGTCAACTTCGCCCTCGGCATGATCGGCTCGACCCTGCCTTACCTGCCGCAGAATCGCGGCGTCGAACGCACCCTCTGGCGGGTACGCGCGCTGGTGCAGGACGCCAACATCGAAAAGCTGCTGGACAGCGGCCTGCATGAATTGATCGACGAAATCCAGATCGGCCTCGGCGATCTGCACGAAGCGTTCAAGCAGGCCTATTTCCAGGCCTGAAGTGGCCTGCGACAACCGAGCGATTATTGTTTTATTGATTTGCCTTAAGTTATATTTGCATACGTTTTAAAACGATCGTTCATGCCGACCCGTCTTCAAGCTTCAACAGTCGGGGCAGCAGAATCACCGGGTAATGTGATATCAACCAGTGATTAACGGCTAAGGACTCACGAATCCAGGGCAAGCGCATGATCCCTTCGATTCTCAAATTGGATGCCGGCGGTCAGCCGGTCGCGTGGATACGCTGGCAATCGGCGGTGACGCTCTACGCGCGCGATCGCGTCTGCTGGGAAGCCGGCGCGGAGCGCTTCACCGTGCTCGGCGGCATCAACTCCAACACCGGCCTGCGTTCCAGCTTCGAAATCGGTTCGATCATCGCGGTGCACGACCGCACCCGCAAGTACGCTTCCGGCACGCCGCTGCTGACCAA
>CAZDPA010000282.1:0-2860 GCA_964507195.1 uncultured Salinisphaerales bacterium
GTGCGGGGAGAGGGCTGGGGTGAGGGGCGTGCCACAGGCAAACAAGCGATCTTTGCGTCTTCGGAGCGGTCCCTCATCCGCCCCTGCGGGGCACCTTCTCCCCGCTCGCGGGGAGAAGGAAGCGCTGCGAGGGTGGGCTCAGATTCCATGCAGATGGCAGGTGCAGCCGATACCGTGAAGCTGTGATCGGTTCGTTTCATCGTCACCCTCCTCGGCTTCCACATAAACGAAGCGTGCGAGCAGATCGGCATCCGGCAGCGATGAATGGCTGCCGGATATCACTTCAAGCTCATCGCGTCGACGGCGTGCGAATCCGAATGCCATGTCAGTTCAGCGCCGCCCGCGCTTCGCGTGCGGTCGCGACCATGATCTGCAGCGCCGATTCGGTCTCCGGCCAGCCGCGGGTCTTGAGACCGCAATCCGGATTGACCCACAGGCGCTCGGCCGGCACGACCTTCAACGCGCGCTGCAGCAGCTCGGTCATTTCCTCGCGCGCCGGCACGCGCGGCGAGTGGATGTCGTAGAGGCCGGGGCCGATGTCGTTCGGATATTTGAACTCGCCGAAGGCATCGAGCAGCTTCATCCGCGCGCGCGAGGTCTCGATCGTGATCACATCAGCATCCATCGCGGCGATGGCCGGCAGGATGTCGTTGAACTCCGAGTAGCACATGTGCGTGTGGATCTGCGTTTCGTCGCGCACGCCGGACGCGGTGATGCGGAACGCACGCACGGCCCAGTCCAGATACTCCGGCCAGTCGGCCTTCTTCAGCGGCAGGCCTTCACGAATGGTCGGCTCGTCAATCTGGATCACCTTGATGCCGGCCGCTTCGAGATCGACGACCTCATCGCGCAGTGCGAGCGCGAGCTGCAGCGCGACCTCGCGCCTGGGCAGATCGTCGCGCACGAAGCTCCAGAACAGCATCGTCAGCGGGCCGCTGAGCATGCCCTTCATCGGCTTGTCGGTCAGGCTCTGCGCGTACGTCGACCACCCGACGGTCATCGCCTTCGGTCGCGACACATCACCGTAGATGACCGGCGGTTTCACGCAGCGCGAACCGTAGCTCTGCACCCAGCCGTTGCGCGTGAACGCGTAGCCGCTGAGCTGCTCACCGAAGTATTCGACCATGTCGTTGCGCTCGGGCTCGCCGTGGACGAGCACGTCGATGCCAAGCTCCTCCTGCTTGTCGACTGCGAGCCTGATCTCGGCCTTCATCGCGGTGATGTAGTCCACCTCGTCGAGCGTGCCGGCCTTGAACGCCGCGCGCGCCGCGCGAATCTCCGCGGTCTGCGGGAAGGAGCCGATTGTCGTTGTCGGCAGCTTCGGCAGCTTGAGCGTCGCCTGCTGCGCGTGAATGCGCTGCCCGAATGGCGTACCGCGCTGGGCATCGCCGGGCTTGAGCGCTGCAACGCGCGCACGTACCTCGGGCCTGCAGGTGCTGCTCGCGCTGCGGCGTTTTGCGATCGCCTGTGCGGCGGTCTGCAGTTCGCGCCACACCGCCTGCTCACCCTGTTCGAGTGCGCGGCGCAGCAGCGACAGCTCGGCGAGCTTCTGCACTGCGAAGGCCATCCAGGATCTGATTTCCGGATCGAGCGCGTCTTCATGCGCGAGGTCGGTCGGCACATGCACCAACGAGCACGATGCCGAGAGCCACAGCCGCGAACCGAGCGCGGCGTGGACCGGATGCAGCATGGCCAGCACACGCGACAGATCGGTGCGCCACAGATTGCGGCCGTCGATCACGCCGAGCGACAGCAGCTTGTCCTCGGGCCAGTCGGCGAGGAAGGCCTCAAGCTGCTCAGGCGCGCGCACCAGATCGAGATGCAGGCCGGCAATCGGCAGGGCCTTGAGCCAGCTCGCATGCTGCGCAATGCTGCCAAAGTAGGTCGTCAGCAGGATCGGCGGCGCGCCCGGCGCGAGTTCGCGATAGACCGTCTCGTAGGCAATGAGCCAGTCATCGGGCAGGTCGAGCGCGAGGATCGGTTCGTCGAGCTGCAGCCACCGCACGCCGCGGCGCTGGAGTTCTGTGACTGCGGCGTAATAGACGTTGAGCAGCGGCGACAGCAGGCTGAGCTTGTCGAATCCCTCGTCCGCGCTCGCCAGCCATAGCCAGGTCAACGGTCCGGGCAGCACGACCTTGACCGCGTGGTTCTGCGCCTGCGCTTCGCTGATCTCGGGAAACAGCCATTCGCGGTTCAGCGCGAAGCGCGTCTGCGCCGACAGCTCGGGCACGAGGTAGTGGTAATTGGTGTCGAACCACTTCTTCATCGCCAGCGCCGGCTGCGTCGGCGTTCCGCGCGCCATCGCGAAATAGCCGGCGAGATTGCAATGCTCGCCAAGGCCGAAGCGCGCCGGCTGTGCCGAGAACAGTGCCGTGGCGTTGTGCAGATGATCGTAGAACGCGAAATCGCCGACGGTGACCAGGGCCAGGCCGGCATCGCGCTGCTGCTGCCAATGCCGCGTGCGCAGGTCGCGGCCGACCTGCTGCAGTCCGGCGGCGTCGAGCGTACCTTTCCAGTGCGCCTCGACGGCAGTCTTGAGTTCGCGGCGCGCGCCGATGCGCGGGACGCCGAGGATGTGGGTGACAGGCATGGCAGTTCCAACCGGGGCTTGTGGGCAGCCATGGTCGGCGTGCGGCGCGTATGATTCAATCTCGATAAATTCACAGATCCGATGAATCATATTCATGGCCCAATCGCCGCTGGACATGCGCCATCTGCACACCCTCGTCGCCCTCGCCGAGACCGGCTCGCTGTCGCGGGCGGCGGAGCGCGTGTTCGTCACCCAATCCGCGCTGTCGCATCAGTTGAAGCTGCTCGAAAGCCACTACGGTGCGCCGCTGTTCGAGCGCGGCACCAAGCC
>CAZDPA010000283.1:0-2783 GCA_964507195.1 uncultured Salinisphaerales bacterium
CAGGGCCATTGGGTCCGGCAGACGCTGGCCGATGCGCTGCAGAGTGCGGCGGAGCAGTCGCCGGAGCGCGTGCTGCTGGTCGACGGCGAGCTGCGCATCGACTGCCGCACATTGCACACACAGGCAAGCGCGCTTGCACAGGCAATGCTGGCGCGCGCGCCGACCGGCAGCGTCGTGTCGTTCATGCTGCCGAACTGGCATGAGGCCGCGGTCATCTATCTCGCTGCGACGCTCGCCGGGATGGTTGTCAACCCGATCCTGCCGTCGCTGCGCGAGCGCGAACTGCAGTTCATCCTCACCGACGTCAACACCCGGCTGCTGTTCATACCGGCGAATTTCCGTCAGCACGACTACGGGGCGATGCTGGGCCGGGTGGTCGCTCAGATCGACACGCCGCCGGACGTGATCGTGCTGCGCGGCGAGCCGGGCGCACATGTGCGATATGACTCCCTGCTGCAGCAGCCGAGTGCAACGCGCGATTTTCCGGCCCGCGATCCTGACGCCGTGCGCATGGTGCTCTACACCTCGGGCACGACCGGGCGGCCGAAGGGCGTGCTGCACACACACAACTCGCTGCACGCGCTGCTGTGCCAGGTGCGCGATCACTGGCTGGTTGCGCCGGGCGACAGGTTCCTCGTGCCCTCACCGATCGGCCACATCGGCGGCTCGATCTACGCGTTCGAGGCACCGCTGTTGCTCGGCACCACCGCGGTGCTGATGGAACGCTGGGATGTCGACGAGGCTGTGCGGATCTTCGAGTCCGAGCGCTGCACGCACATGGCCGGAGCGACCCCGTTTCTCGAAGCCCTGCTTGCCGCTGCGCGCCGCGCCGGCACGCATCTGCCCAGTCTCAAAGTCTTCATCTGCGGCGGCTCTTCGGTGCCGCCTTCGCTGATCCGCGATGCGGCCAGCTACTTCGAGCGCGCCGTCGTGACCCGGGTCTATGGCTCCACCGAAGTACCGATCACGACCGTTGGCGCCACACAGCCTGACGAAACACAGCAGGCTGCCGACACCGACGGCCGCGGCGGTTACGCAGAGATCAAACTGGTCAATCACGGTTCCGCACCGATTGGCGAAGGCGAGGTTCACGCGCGCGGCCCGCAGATGCTGGTCGGCTATCTGCACGTCGAGGACGAAATGACGTCGTTCGATGCCGACGGCTATTTCCGCACCGGCGACCTCGCGCGCCTAAAAGACGAGCGCTATCTCGTCGTCACCGGCCGCGCCAAGGACATCATCATCCGCAACGGCGAGAACATTTCGCCGAAGGAAGTCGAGGATCTGTTGATCGGCCATCCGCAGATCGCCGAGGTCACAGTCGTCGGCGTGCCCGATGCACGCACCGGCGAACGCGCCTGCGCCGTGATCGTACCCAGGCCGGGTACGTCCGGCCCGGACGTTGCGAGCCTGCGCCAGTTCCTCAAGACGCTGGGCGTCGCGATGTTCAAGGCACCCGAGCAGGTCATGCTGTGGGACGCGCTGCCGAAGAACGACGCCGGCAAGGTTCTCAAGCATCAGATCAGGGCAACGCTGCTGCAGGATGCGTCAAAAACGGCTTGAAAGTGAATGAGATTGCTGGCTTGCACGGATCAGACCGGTACGTCATCCTCGCCGAGTGCAAGCAGAGAAATTTTCGACCGCAACAGCAAGCCCGACTGATGCTCCTGGTATAGATACAGGGCCGTTCGACGACACTCACGCGATGGTGCGCGTCGATGCGCTGCGAAAATTCACCGATGTGGTCACCGAACTGGGTGGGCATCCCGCCGCGCTGCTGACCAAAGCCAATATCGACCCGGCGGTGCTCAACAACCGGCACGCGCTGATTCCCTACCGCACGCTCGTGCAATTACTGGAACGCACTGCCGATGAGCTGGCCTGCCCGGATTTCGGCATGCGCCTGGCGGCGGCCCAGGACGGCTTGAAAGTGCTGGGGCCGCTTGAGTTCGCGATGCGCAATTCGCGCACGCTGCGCGAGGCCTTCGGCTACTGCGCAGAGCATCTTCAGGTCTACAGCACGGCGTCGCAGATGCGCAGCCAGCCCGGCCCCCGCGACGGCGAGATCTTCTTCCGCTTCGAGATCCTGCTGTCGAAGATGCCGGAGCATCCGCAGGCCACCGAACGCGCCATGCTGCTCGCACAGCACGTCGCGCTGCACGTCACCGGCGGCAGGATCGGCGCGCGTGAAGTCTGGTTCAGCCACGAACCCCTGTCTTCGATCTCGACCTATCACCGTTACTTCAACATCCCGGTGCGCTTCGGCCAGGCGATGGATGGCTTGCTGTTCGTCGATCTCGACCTCGACACGCCGGTCCCGGATGCCGACCCGCAGCTCTATGAACTGGCGTCGGACTTCATCGAGAACCGATTCCCCGCCGAGGAATCGGTGCTCAGCGCGCGGATGCGCAGCATCGTCGAACGCCTGGTGCTTGATGGCAGCTGCACCTACGACGGGGTCGCTTCGATGCTGGGTATGCACCCGCGCACCCTGCAGCGGCGCCTGAAGGCCGAAGGTGCATCATTCGAGGCGATCAAGGACAGCGTGCGTCGCGACATCGCCCTGCGCTATCTCAAGCAGTCGAGCGTGCCGCTGATCCAGGTCGCGAAGATACTCGGCTATGCCGATACCTCTGCGCTTTCGCGCAGCTGCTTCCGCTGGTTCTCGGCGTCGCCGCGCCAGTTGCGTTTTGGTGTCGCCGACACCGACGACCTGGCGCATACGGAAGATATCTGAAGCTCTGAACAAATCGTCATTCCCGCGAAAGCGGGAATCCAGAGTG
>CAZDPA010000284.1:0-2756 GCA_964507195.1 uncultured Salinisphaerales bacterium
TTGATTCGTCATTCCCGCGCGGGCGGGAATCCGGAGCTTTGCCAGCGATTGCTTTGTTGGAGAGATGGATGCCCGCTCGCGCGGGCATGACGAGGATTCCGGCGTCAATCAGAGCATTCCCCAGGCGCCTCTTTATCGATAGAACCCCCGGCATACGGCACAGCTCCGACACCGGACTTGCGCGCTGCATGTAAGGCGTCTTACAAGTACGGACCCGTTCCGTATTGGCGCCCACGCACTATGTTGAACCTCAGCTCGCTGAAAGACAGCGTTGCGCAAGCAATGGCCGCTGTCGAGACGGCGGTGGTGTCACCGGAAACCTACATCCAGTTGGCGGTCGCGATTGTGGCCGTGCTGACGGGCTGGTGGCTGCCCTCGCGCATTGCCAGGTTCGGATCGCCGGACGCATCGCTACGGCGGACCGTCACGCGGCTGCAGACCCTGCTCGAACCTGCGCTGGCAGTGCTGCTGGTGCTGGTGGCCGGCGCGCTGTGCAAGACGCTGCTCGGCGAGGACTGGCTGCTGCGCGTTGCGGTGCTGCTGACGGTGTTGTGGCTGCTCGAAAGCCTCATCCGCCTGATCAATCCGGGACGCCTGGTGGCGAGACTGCTGCGGCTGGCCGTGATTCTGCTCGTGGGTCTGCACCTGCTTGGTTTCCTGAGTCCGCTGACAACGGCGTTGGAGGCGATGTCGCTGCAGATCGGCAACTTCCATTTCACCGTCAGCGGACTGCTGCGCGTGCTGGTGTTTGGCTCGCTGCTGTTCTGGCTCGGCTGGATCTCGAACACCGCGGGCCAGAAGGCGATCCGCAGTCAGCAGCGCTTGGACATTCGCACACGCGAAGTCGTCGCCAAGTTGTTCCAGATCGGCCTATCGGTGCTGGTGCTGCTGCTGTTCCTGCAGGTGATGGGCATCAACCTGACGACGCTGGCGGTGTTCAGCGGCGCTGTCGGCGTCGGCCTCGGCTTCGGCCTGCAGTCGATCGCCTCCAACTTCATCTCCGGCATCATCATCCTGTTCGATCGCTCGCTGTCCGTCGGCGACTACGTGGAGATCGAGGGCGGACAATCCGGCCATGTCCGCGAGCTGACGCTGCGCTACACAACGCTGGAAGGCTTCGACGGCAAGAACGTGCTGGTGCCCAACGAATCGTTCATCACCAAGCCCTTCACCAACTGGACCCACAAGGATCAGCGGCAGCGCTACCGCGTGGATTTCTCCGTGGCCTACGACACCAACATCCGCAAACTCTGCCAGCTGATTCGCGAAGTCGTGGCCAGCCACCCGCAAGTCATCTCAGGCGATCACATCCCCATTGCCGAGCGTCCGGATTGCGAGATCGCCGGCTTCGGCGACTCCGGCGTCAACATGTTTGTCGAATTCTGGATGGATGGCATCGACGACGGACCCAACCGCGTCGGCGGCGACCTGTTGCTGCTGATCTTCGAGACGCTGCAGCAGCACGGCATCGCGATTCCGTTTCCGCAGCGTGAAGTGCGGCTCCTGCCGGGAAGTCCTGCGGCGACTGGTCAGCCGCCAAGCGGTGCTGCCCCGGTTTGAACTCTTCTCAAACCGTTCATGCCGAGTAGCGCCGCGTATCGAGGCCCCTGAGCTAGCCCGCATTTCTCACAGGGAGATCGAGTGATGGCCGTATATCGAGGATGCCAGCGGCGCCGGGCTGGAGCGAAACCGATGGCGGTTCCATCGGTTGAGTGAAGCCCAAGCCGATGGCACCGCAGATAGGCCAGCGCCGATCAGCCTTCGATCCAGACGACAGTCTGTTCAGAGCGCAAATTGTGAAAACCACCATGACGTTCGGGACTTCAACGGGATCGAAGGCGGCCCTGTGAGAAATGCGGGCTAGGCGGCTTTCATGCTGGCAGCTTTGCCTCCAAGCTTGAATATATCGATGAACTGGCTCTCAAGCTTTCGGAGGCCAATACCGCCTTGAGCGAGCCATCGGGACTCGGTCGCGAACGCATAATTTAAGCATTCAAAAGCTGCTGCGCCAAGCCATCTAAGCGAGTCTTCACCAGGCGCCACTGCGGCATCTCGCGGCCGAGCAGGGCATAGAACCTGGGGCTGTGGTTATGCACCTTGAGGTGACAGAGTTCGTGCAGCAGCACGTAGTCGATGCAGGCACTGGGTGCCTTGATCAGATGCGGGTTCAGAATCAGCGTGCCTTGCGCGGAGCAACTGCCCCATTGCCGGCGCATGGTCAGCAGGCGCCATTCGGGCTTTTTCTTCAGCCATGAAACCCTGCGGACGATCTGGTCCAGCCGGTCCTCGAAAACAGTCAGGGCGCGTTCCCTGTACCAGGACCAGAGCAGGGCGCGAACATCGGCGTTGCGTTCATTCGTGACGATTTCAAAGCGCCCCTGCCGCAGTTTCACGACGGTGGTTTCGGCCTTGCCATGTCTGATCTTCAACTGGTGCCGTCTGCCCAGATAGAAGTGACCTTCGCCGCTCACGTACTCCCTTGGCAGCACATGCGTGTTCTGCGCGTGGATCGCCGCAAGCTGCGTACTCAGCCAACCCGCCCGCCGCATCATCGCCTGCTTGATATCGCCCAGGCTCGCATCGCCGGGAGCATCGACCCGAATGGCGCCGTCCGGATGCAGATGGATTTTCAGCCGTCCCCCATCCGTGGTCCTGAAGATCACCCGATAAGGGATGGCTTGATCGCCGTACTGCAGACGTTGGTTTGTCACGAATCTGTTTTTCGATTGAGCCCGGCTCGGGCAATCTGGATCACC
>CAZDPA010000285.1:0-2751 GCA_964507195.1 uncultured Salinisphaerales bacterium
TCATCGGCTCCGAACGTCATGAATCACGCCGTATCGACAACCAGCTGCGCGGCCGTTCCGGCCGTCAGGGCGATCCGGGCGCCTCGCGCTTCTTCCTGTCGCTCGACGACACGCTGATGCGCATCTTCACGCCGCCGCGCATGCGCGCGATGCTGCAGCGGCTCGGCATGCAGGAAGGCGAGGCGATCGAGCACCGCTGGGTCTCGCGTGCAATCGAGACCGCGCAGCGCAAGGTCGAGGCGCACAACTTCGATATCCGCAAGCACCTGCTCGAATTCGACAACGTCGCCAACGACCAGCGCAAGGCCGTATACGACCTGCGCAACAGCGTCATGGCTGCGGCGTCGGTGTCCGACATGATCCAGGAGATCCGTCCGGACGTCGTTCGTGCGGTCGCCGACGCCTACGTGCCGCCGCAGACCATCGAAGAGCAGTGGAATGTCAGCGGCCTGATGGAGACGCTCAAGCGTGATTTCGAGCTGGATCTGCCGATCCGCGAGTGGCTCGACACCGAGAACGATCTCAACGACAAGGGCCTGCGTGATCGCCTGATCATCAAGTTCACCGAGGCCTACGACGCCAAGAAAGCGGCCGTCGGCGCGGCGGTGCTCGAACATTTCGAGAAGGCGCTGATGCTGCAGGTGCTCGACAACCTCTGGCGCGAGCATCTGGCGTCGATGGATTACATGCGGCAGGGCATCCATCTGCGCGGCTATGCGCAGAAGGATCCCAAGCAGGAATACAAGCGCGAAGCCTTCATCATGTTCAACGACATGCTGGCGCGCTTCAAACATGACGTGATTGCCCTGCTGGCGCGCGTGCGCATCCAGACTGAGGCCGAAGTGCAGCAGATTGAGGAGCAGCGTCGCCTGCAGGCGGAAGCCCGTGAGCGTCAGATGCAGATGCAGCACGCCTCTGCCCCAAGTGTTGATTCGACGGCCACATCGGAAGCGGGTGAGGGCGGTGCTGATGCCAGCCCACGCCGCCTGGAAGCCGCGCCACCGCCGCCACCGAAGCCGGCCACCGTCGTGCGCGAAATGCCCAAAGTCGGCCGTAACGATCCCTGCCCCTGCGGCAGCGGCAAGAAGTTCAAGCAGTGTCACGGAGCGCTGGTCTGAGAGATAGGTTGCTCTCTCTCCCGCTTGCGGGAGAGAGTTGGAGAGAGGGCGCCGACGCAGTCGGCGAGTGCGCTTGCGGCATGACCACGCTCGCTTTCGCGAGCGCCCTCTCCCTGACCCTCCCCCAGAGGGGGAGGGAATCATCGAATGGATTTCACGCGTTCGCGGGAATGACAGGTAAGATAAATGGGCGTCCGGAATCGGGCGCCTTTTTGTTTGGATGAATGAGATGGCCGTGAACCTATCCGCCCCCTTGTCCCTGAGTCCGGTTGCCGGTGTGCGCCTCGGCAGTACCGAAGCGGCGATCAAGAAACCGGGTCGTCAGGATCTGCTGGTGATTGAACTGGCAGCGGGCTCGCGCGTGGCCGGAGTGTTCACCCAGAACGCCTTTGCTGCGGCCCCGGTGCAGCTGTGCCGCGAGCGGCTCGCGGCCGGCAGTGCGATTCGTGCTCTGTTGATCAACGCAGGCAATGCCAATGCAGCGACCGGCCTGGGTGGCCTGGCCGATGCGCGTGAAACCACGGCAGCTGTTGCTGCCGCGCTGAGCTGCGATGCGGCGGCAGTGCTGCCGTTCTCGACCGGTGTCATCGGCCAGCGCCTGCCGGTTGCACGCATGACCGCGGCCGTGCCTGCCGCCATCAAGAATCTGACCGCTGATGCCTGGGGCAACGCGGCGCGCGCCATCATGACCACCGACACCGTGCCCAAGGGCGCGAGCCGCAAGGTGCAGACCGCGCAGGGCGAGGTGACGATCACCGGCATCGCCAAGGGCGTCGGCATGATCGAACCGCACATGGCGACGATGCTGGCGTTTGTCGCAACCGATGCACGGCTGGCGCCGGCGGCAGTCGATCGCGCGCTGCGCGATGCCGTGAACCAGTCCTTCAATTGCGTGACGGTCGACAGCGACACCTCGACCAACGATTCCTGTGTGCTCTGTGCGACCGCACAGGTCGGCAGCAAGGACGTCAATGCCGATGATGCCGACTACGCAGTGATCGCGGCTGCGCTCAATGAAGTTTGCATCGAACTGGCGCAGGCGGTCGTGCGCGATGGCGAAGGCGCCACCCGTTTCATCACGGTGAATGTCAGTGGCGCGGGCGATGTTGGCGAAGCGCGCCAGGTCGGCTATGCGATCGCTAACTCGCCGCTGGTCAAGACCGCGATGTTTGCGGGTGACGCCAACTGGGGGCGCATCGTCTTGGCGATCGGCAAAGCCGGCGTTGCCGGACTGAGTCCGGCCACGGTCGGTATCCGGCTTGACGACGTTACGCTGCTCGAAGGTGGCGAGCCGCATCCGGACTATCGCGAGGAGCGCGGTGCAGCCGTGGTCGCCAGGCCCGAGTTCACGATCCACGTCACCCTCGGGCGTGGCGAAGCCAGTGCACGGCTGTGGACCTGCGACTTCAGCTACGACTACGTCAAGATCAACGCCGAGTACAGAACGTGAGGCGTGAGGGGTGAGGCGTGAGGCGCTGGCGGACAAACCACTGATCCAAGTTGCCTGCGGTGTATTGCAGCGGGCGGACGGTCAGGTGCTGCTCGCGCAGCGACCGGACGGCAAGATCGCGGCGGGCCGCTGGGAGTTTCCGGGCGGCAAGATCGAGGCGGGCGAGCAGCCCCTGCATGCGCT
>CAZDPA010000286.1:0-418 GCA_964507195.1 uncultured Salinisphaerales bacterium
AAGGCATGGTGATAAGATAGAGACTTTACTGTTTGATAAAGATATTACAAAGGTGGATGAAAAGAATGTTAAATCATTAGTAGAAACCATTAAGAAAGAGTTTGATAACGGTAAGGTAACATGTGCATTAGTTTGTAGAGATAGAGATCATGCTCAACAAGCATATGAGAGAATTGTTAAATATGAAAAATATTTAGAAAAAGATGTAGTAGCTTTCTCTGAAGAAGATTACAAAACAGGGTTACTCATACTACCTGTAGAAAGTGCTAAAGGATTGGAATTTGATACAGTAATACTACTAGATATTAATGATAAGACATATCCTGATACAGAGCTCTCTACAAGACTCTTGTATGTAGGTATTACAAGAGCATTACACAAATTAATAGTAATAGAGAATAGTAATAGATCTCCATTA
>CAZDPA010000286.1:428-2601 GCA_964507195.1 uncultured Salinisphaerales bacterium
ATTACTAATATAATTGGGTATGAATATATATGGGATATTAATAGGAATAGGTGTAGTACTAGGAATAGAGTTAATAAAAAGAAACAGTAATATATTTACATATAAAGATATCACCCTCATATTAATATCCTCCTTACTTGGAGCTAGAATACTCTTCTTACTTCATAATATCCCAGAGATAAACAGTGGTACTGTAATACCATACGCTGTATGGGATGGAGGATTAGCATTCTTTGGTGGTTTAATAGGATTACTCATAAGTACATATTTAATATCTAAGAAAAAATTTCTTAACTACTTTAAATTAACAGACTCCATACTACTCTTTTTACCATTAATACAGGCAATTGGGAGATTAGGGAATTTCTTCAATTACGAACTTTACGGTAAGCCTACCTCAATGTATTGGGGAATATATATACCACAGGAATATAGAGAACCTCCTTACCTTGACTATACCCATTTCCATCCTGTATTTCTGTATGAATCAGTACTTAATCTCCTTACATTTGTAATATTAGTCTCAATTAAGAAGAGATTTAAAACAGAGGGATTCATAACTGGTATATACCTAATCTCATACTCCCTAATTAGATTACTAATGAATACATTAAGAATAGATAAGGAGTATTTCCTAATGTTTGAAACCTCTGATTTACTTTCTGCTCTCTTTCTAATATCTGGTATACTCATAATATTAAATAGTATGAAAAAGCATAGTATTAAAAACAGATTAGCAAAATTCTTCTCTAGAGTAGTTACTCTCTCATTAATTCTTTTAGCAATAATATCTATTACCCTAAATATTAATCTCTCCTTAGGATATGAATTCCTCTTTGTATTACTTACAGTAGTAATACCTCTTCTGACAATAGTTCTTTTTAAAGTCTTTGGTATTACCTCTGATTTTAATGTTACGAAAAGAGAAGAAAGACCTAAGCTCTTTTTTGTAATGGCAATATCCTTTCTACTAGCATTAATACTCTCTTTCAAAACAGGCGATATGAGATTAATTACAATATATACAACTCTTAACCTAACATTTGTATTAGGTTTTCTAATTACTCTTTTTTGGAAGGTTAGTTTCCATATGATATGGAGTATACTCTCTCTCTTTTTCATCCTTTTCCTTTGGCAAATACCCTCACTTTACTTACTCTGTTTACTAATACCTTTAATAGGGTGGTCTAGATTACAACTTAAAAGACATACTCTTAAACAGGTAATAGGGGGAGGATTACTTACACTGCTTTGTATCCTTTTAGTTTTAACATTTCTTAAATTCTGATAGAATTCCTTAGCATATGCTAAACAACCTTACCATTTTACAGCTTAGGGAAAAACTTCTTAAAAAAGAAATATCTTCTTTAGAAATAGTGGAGTACTACTTAAAAAAGATAGAGGAGAAAGATAAGGAGTTAAACTCATATATAACTGTAAATGGAGAGAATGCTTTAAAGAAGGCTAAAGAGTTTGATAATGATTTTAATAATCAGAAAGATAAAAGATTAGGGGGTATTCCACTTGGTATTAAGGATGTATTTTCTACAAAAGATATATTAACTACATGTGCATCACATATATTAGATGGATATACACCTGTATATGAATCTAGCGTAACTGAGAGATTACTAAATGAGGGTGCAATATTTTTAGGAAAAACAAATCTAGATCAATTTTGTCATGGCTCATCTACTGTAACATCCTACTACGGAACTACTAGAAATCCACATAACTTAGAAAGATTACCCGGAGGCTCTTCTGGTGGCTCTAGTGCTGCTACTGCAGCAGACCTTTGTACAGGCTCTTTGGGTACAGAGACAGCAGGTTCCATTCGTTTACCAGCTAGCTGGTGTGGTGTAGTTGGTTTAAAACCAACATATGGAAGAGTACCAAGATATGGAGTATTAGCAATGGGTTCATCTTTAGATAGTCCAGGACCAATTACTAAGAGTGTAGAAGATAGTGCATTAATACTCTCTGTAATAGCGGGATATGACCCAAGGGATTTCTCCTCTTACAATACAGCTGTAAATGATTACCTCAAAGATCTTGATATTAACAATATAAAGGGGATGAGAATTGGTATACCTAAAGAATATTTAGAATTAGATATTGAGAAAGGAGTATTAGAGAATTTTAATATGAGTGTAGATATATTAAAAAAGTTAGG
>CAZDPA010000287.1:0-2554 GCA_964507195.1 uncultured Salinisphaerales bacterium
GGCGCCGCGGGCGGCGGCATCGGCACCACTGTGACGCGCATGCTGGCCGAGGCCGGAGCCACCGTGATCGGCGTCAGCCGCTCGCAGGCGAACCTCGACAAGCATCTTGCGCCGATGGTCGCGCAGGGCCTGGCTGTCGTGCCGGTGGCGGCGGACGCCGAGACCGACGAAGGCATCGCCAAGACGATGACAGCCGTGCGCGCCAGCAAGGGCACGCTGCATGGCCTGGTCAACGTCGCCGGTGGCGCCGCACCGGCGACCTGGATGTCGTCGACTCGGGTCAATCGCGCCGACTGGCGAGCGCTGTTCTCGCAGAACCTCGAGACCATGTTCTTCATGAGCCAGGCCATCGCCGCGGAACTGAAGGCGAAGAAACTGCCCGGCTCCATCGTTTCGATCTCGTCGATCAGCGGCATGAACACCGCACCGTTCCATATCGCTTACGGTGCCGCCAAAGCAGCCGTGGTCGCGGTCACGCGCACGATGGCAACCGAATTGGCACTCGACAACATTCGCGTCAACGCGATTGCACCAGGGCCGACGGCGACGCCGGCGTCCGAAGCCTTCATCGACAAGGACGAAGCACGCGACCGTGCCGCGATCGCGATGGGCCGTCGTGGCAAGCCAGAAGAACAGGCCGGCGCGATCCTGTTCCTGCTGTCCGACCTCGCAAGCTACGTCACCGGGCAGACCCTGCTCGTCGATGGCGGCCTGAATCTCAAGTGGACGCATCTGGGCGCCGACAACACCTCGCTGTTCCTCAAGAACGAGGACTTCCGCGCGGCAATGAAGAAATGAGCGAGCCGGACGATCTCAGCAAGCCGGTCACCATCGGCGTCGAGGCCTACACCTCGGTCGAATACGCGCGCGCCGAGCGCGACCGGCTGTGGCGCAAGGTCTGGCTACAGGTTGGCCGCATCGAGGAGATTCCCGCCGTCGGCAACTTTCTCGCCTACGAGATTCTCGACGACTCGGTCATCGTCGTCCGTACGTCGGCCGACACGATCAAGGCCTATCACAACGTCTGCCCGCATCGCGGCCGTCGCCTTGTCGACATTCCGCATGGCGAGAAGCAGGCCTGCGGCCGCAAGACCGCGTTCACCTGCGGCTTCCATGGCTGGCGCTTCAATCTCGACGGCGAGAACATCCATATTCCGCACAAGGATGACTGGTGCGGTGCGCTGACCAGCGAGAACACGCGTCTCGGCGAAGTCCGCGTCGACACCTGGGGCGGCTGGGTCTGGATCAACCTCGATCCGGATGCCGAGCCGCTGCGCGACTATCTCGAACCCGCGGCGTCGATGCTCGACCCCTTCGAGCTGCACAACATGCGTTACCGCTGGCGCAAGTGGGGCATCTTCGACTGCAACTGGAAAGTCGCGATGGAGGCCTTCAACGAGACCTACCACGTGCAGACCACGCATCCGGAATTCAACAAGTACGGCGAGTTCCGCGGCTGGGCCCGCGCCCAGGGCAGGCACAGCAACATCGGTTACGAAGCGCCGAAATCGATGGACCAGAACCAGGCCGGCAAGCTGCGCGTCGGCAGCGGCGCCGATCCGCGTCTGTCGACGGCGGAGATGCAGGTCTACACCTGGGAAAAAGCCAACACCAACACGACGCAGACGATGGTCGATGCGGCCAGGCGCCTGAAGGACGAACTGCCGGAAGGCACGCCGGCCGGCGAGGTGCTGATGCACTGGCTGAAGTCGGCGCGCGCCGACGATGCGGCGCGCGGCGTGATCTGGCCGACGGTCGATCCGGCGCATGTCGGCAAGAGCGGCACGGCCTGGCAGATCTTTCCGAATTTCCAGATCGGTCACGCCGTCAACAACATGCTGTGCTACAGCGCCCGCCCCTATGGCGGCGATCCAGACAAGTGCATCTTCGAAGCCGCGGTCTACGAACTGTTCCCCGCTGGGCAGGAACCGAAGACCGAATGGCAGTACTCGCCAGCGACCGAGGAAGCCTGGTGCTACGTACTCGGCCAGGACTTCTCGAACATGGCCGCCGTGCAACAGGGCATGAAGTCCGCCGGCTTCCGCGGCACGCAACCGAATCCTTACATGGAACGCAGCACCGTCAACCTGCACCACAACCTCGCGAAGTACATGAGCGCCGGCGCGCCGCGACCGCTCAAGTAACAACCGTTTTTCCGGAGACCCAACGATGAGTTTCAGCACCAAAGAACTGACGCCGCGCATCGCGAGCGAAATCCACGCCAGCAAGGCAGACCTGCTGAGCGGCAAATACGCATCGCAGATCCGCGAGCAGCTGGAGCAGCGTGGCGTGCTGGTTTTTCCGCAGGTCAACTTCAGCGACGAAGAGCAGGTCGCGTTCACCAACACGCTTGGCACTTTCGCACCGGAACACGACGGCGAGATCATCTACAAGGTCACGCTCGACAACAACGTCAACCCCAAGGCCGATTACCTCAAGGGTTCGTGGTACTGGCACATCGACGGCACGATGAACACCGTGCCGATTCTCGCCTCGATCCTGTCGGCCAAGGTGCTGTCGCCGACCGGCGGCGATACCGACTTCTGCAACACCT
>CAZDPA010000288.1:0-2520 GCA_964507195.1 uncultured Salinisphaerales bacterium
GCGAACTGTGACTCAGCTTCTGCCTCGTTTCAAGCGTGTGCTTCATGCCTAACATTCCCCGTGGATGTTCATGTGAAGCATGCCATTGCTTGACACGTGCACTGATTGCGTGCCCATCACGTGTATAGCTACTGCCGCCTCGACTTGTTAGCCCAAGCACCCGTGCCTGCCGACAGATAAACGGTTTCGTCCGACGCATGCGCGCTGCCAAATCGTGCAGTTTGCCCTGCCTGCGAGCGTCTGGATATTCAACACGTAGGACTTCACGTTCAGCCTCGGTGAAAACGCGGATTCGGCGATTAATGCCGAGTCTACGAACTCGCTCATGCACCGACTGACCACAGAGGCCGACTTCCCGCGCTGTCTTCCATACGGACCCAAGTCGATTGTAAGCTTCCGTGAGCACAGCATTCGACACCTGCGCGCAAAAATGCCCCGATGCATCGCGCGCTTGCGCCGTCGCCTTCCAGTTGCGGCTCTCGGCGGGCTGATACTGATGCGCGATGGTGCGCCCGGCCTTCGTGCGCACCACACGCACCCGCTGCCGCCCTTGCGCGTGCGGCTCGCCAGGGATGGTGATGCAGATGTCAGGGGACGGCATGGGCCTCTTCCCCCTCTTCCTTTTCGCCCTCATCTTCGACTTGGGCCGCCCCCGAAAATTCCAGACTCGTCTGCCCAACGTGATCACGCCATTCGCGCAACGCGCACTCGATGTTCCGTTGCGCTTGACGGTAGTACGTTGGCTTGAGTTCGATGCCGATGGCCTTGCGCCCCAGCGCCAAAGCGCCATAGACCTCTGAGCCGACGCCCATGAACGGCGTGAGGATCGTTTCGTCGGGATTGCTCCACAGCGTCAAACACCGCTCGATCACATCAAGCTGGAGTGGGCAGACGTGTTTTTCCTCCTCATTCTCCTTGGCCTGTGTGTACGGCAACAGCCGCCCTGTACGAATATCCGTCCACACTGGCGATGCATAGGCGCGCCAAATCCAGTGTGAGAGATAATTCTTTCGCTGGTCGCCCTCGTAATTGCGAAAGCGTCTCACGAGATCATCGGGAATTGGCGTAGCTCCCGCGTAACTCGTCAGCCCGGTAGGATGCCGAATCGGCACCGGATTCTCTCCGCCTTTCTTGAACACCATCACGTAGTCCGGGCCAGCGATGCGTGATCCGGCCGAATCGTTCACGATGGTCTTGTGCATGAGCGAGCGCATGCGCGTGCGCCGAGCGATCAACCACGGGTCCTTCCAGATGGTGATGCGACTGAAAAAATGGAACCCACTTTGCTCGTGGATACGCACGATGTCACCAGGGAAGTCGCGCTGGAAGATGTTGCCCTGTTTTAGGTCCATGCAATGGACGCACGTCAAACGCCCCAGCATGGTCAGGCGATAGACCTGGTTGATGATGAACTGGTACTGTTCCAGCCCTTCCTTATAGGTGGCGCAGTTCGACATGTCCCGAGGGTCATTGCTGTATTGATACAGTTCTGGGAACGGTGGGGAGTACACCGAGAACCCAATGGAGACATCTCGCAATGAAGGAAGTACCTCCATCGCGTCCGCATTGTAGAGGGCGTAGCGTTCGTGAACGGCCTGCTCGATTACAGCCATGCAGGAAGCTCCAAGCCTTGGGTGTGTTGGTCGGCGACTTCGATCCGCCGCGCATTGTTCATCTCGCTCACCAAGAGGCTGAACATCTCGTCAGCCTTCCTTTGTTTCTTGCTGAGGTTTGCGGTCACCCCAGCCTCCCCTTCCGTCGTCACGATGTCCACGATGACCGGAGCATGCCGGCCAAATCGCCATGATCGACGCACCGCTTGATAGTATTGCTCGAACGAATGAGATGGAAAGAAGGTCTGATGTCCGCAATGTTGCCAATTCAACCCCCAGGCACCGATCTTCGGCTTGGTCACCAGGATCGGTATCTGGCCACGCCCGAACGCTTCCAGTCGCTCTTCTTTCTCTTCGTCGCTGTGTCGGCCGGCAACCTGCACGGCCCCAGGAATGTGTTGCTCAAGGAAATCCCCTTCCTGGTTGTACTGGCACCATACCACCGTCGGCCCCCCACCGTTCATCAACTCCGCCACTCGCGCACAGCGTTCCTCCAACGTGTACTTGCGCTCAATGCGTTGATCCCTGAGTGTGGTCGCCACACGCGGAAACAATTCACCCGGGAAACGATGCGTTGATTTTACGACGTGCTGCGTGACCTGCAACGGGGGCAAAACGAATGGGCCTGGGTCACAACCCAGATCGCTGGGACTGCGGATCGCTCGTGCCCACGAACAGACCCAACGCCAAAAAGGCATGCGCGCATGCGGTCGGAAAAACCACTTGTCACGATTCCAGAAGTCCCCTTCCCGGAACAGCGAATGACGCTGCTGGTCACTGGAACGAAAGAACATGCTGAGCATCTCGGATTGCGTGAGTTCACCAAGTGCTTCTGCCGCCGTGCCCAATTCAACGTAATCGTTTGGCGCGGCGGTCGCGGTACACAGAAGTCGATAAGGCATCTGCG
>CAZDPA010000289.1:0-2506 GCA_964507195.1 uncultured Salinisphaerales bacterium
GCCGAGTTCGCCATCAACCCGGATCGCGTCGGCTTCATCGGCTTTTCCGCGGGCGGCGCCCTCGGTACCGGTGTCGCGGTATCCGAAGATGCGGAGAGTCGGCCGGACTTCTTTGCCGCAATCTATCCCGGCCCGCTGACGCTGCCGAAGATTCCGGACGGCGCGCCGCCGCTGTTCATCGCCGCCGCCAACGATGACAGCATCACCGCGCCCGGCGCCAAGCCGCTGGAGGCTGCCTGGCGTGCCGCCGGCAAGCCGGTCGAGGCGCACTACTATGCCAACGGCGGCCATGGTTTCGGCATGAAGAAGCAGGGTAAGGACAGCGACGTCTGGACCGATCAGCTCAGCGCATGGCTCGACGGGCTCGGCATGCTCAAGCCCGCACAGTAAGCAGCAGCGAACAGGACCAACGAATGCCAGCCCGAACGATGTCGAACCCCTCATTGGGTCTGGCTGCTGCAGTCACCGTGATGATTCTGACCATGGCGAGCGGATGCGCCAGCAACAGCGCCCGCACTGCAGCAGCAGACAGCAAGCCTGCAGTGGTGCCGACGCTGTTGCGCGCCGAGTATGCACGCGAGCCGCTCGGCATCGATGTGCAGAAGCCGCGACTCGACTGGCGCCTGCCGACACTCAGCAGCGACGGCACGCAGACCGCGTATCAGATCCGCTTCGCCGCGACCCTGGCCGGACTCGAAACCGCAGCGCTTTGGGACAGCGGCAAGGTTGCGTCCTCCGCAAGTCATCAGGTCGCATACGCTGGTCCGGCGCTCGCATCGCGTACGCGCTACTGGTGGCAGGTGCAGACCTGGGACGGCACCGATCACGCTTCCGGCTGGAGCGCACCGGCGTGGCTGGAAACCGGTTTGCTGCAGCCGCAGGACTGGACTGCGCAGTGGATTTCCGGCCGCCTCGATGTCGATCACGACTGGAAGGATTCGAAGATCAGCGCCGATTTCACGCTGACCGGAAAATCCTTCGGTGTACTGTTCCGTGCGCGGCCGGTCGGCAAGACCTACGGCGAGGCCTATCACTGGAGCATCGCCCAGGAAGGCGGGCAGGTGCTCCTGGTCCAGCAGCTGCGTCGATACGCTGGCGGCAACAGTTCCAAGGTCAGCATCGCGACGTTGAAGACGCTGACGCTGGCAACCGATGCCGCAGCGTGGATCGCCAGGCCGCATCGCCTGCAGATCGAGACCGCAGGTGATCGCATCATCACGATCGTCGATGACGGCACACCGGACACTCTCACCGATACGACGCAGATCAACGGCACGATCGGTTTCTTCTCGACCCAGGAAGATGCCGCCATCATTCATGCGGTATCCGTGCAAAGTGCTGACGGCGGGTTCAGCACCGATTTCAAGGACGGCATCAACCCGTTCACCGGCGGCAGTCTTGTTGGCAACGGCCTGAAGATTGCAGCCGGCGTGCCGGAGAAAGACATCGTGCTGCCGATCGCCGCCCCCGCCCCTTTGCTGCGGCGGGCGTTCGATCTGTCGGCGCAGCCGGTGTCGGCGCGTCTGTATGTTGCAGCTGGCGGTCTGCCGAGCATCGCGATCAATGGTGTCGCGATCGGCGAAGCGATGCAGGACGGCTACACCGATTACAGCAAGCGCGTGCTGTACCGCACGTTCGATGTGACGACTGCGCTGCGTAGCGGCGCGAACGTATTGGCCGCCGAACTCGGTCGTGGCTGGTACGGTGTGACCGAACCGAACGAGTGGTACTGGCACATGGCGCCGTGGCACGCGGCACCGGCATTGCGCGCACAACTCGAAGTGACGTACGCCAGCGGCGAGCGCCAGGTGATAGGCACCGACAAGCTGTGGCGCACGATCGATGGCCCGACCCGACATGATTCGGTCTACGGCGGCGAGCGCTACGACGCGCGCCTGCTGCCGAAGAACTGGCGACAGCACGGCTACAAGGACAGCGACTGGGCCGCTGCCAACGTCGTCAGCGGGCCTGCGGGCGCGCTGAGCGCAGCAAAGCAGGAGCCGATCGGCGTCACCGGCCGCATCAAGCCGATCGCGATCACCGAGCCCAAGCCTGGCATCTACGTCTTCGACTTCGGCCGCATCTTTTCCGGTCGCCTGCAACTGAGTGTCAAGGGTGCGCGCGGCACGACGGTGCGCATGATCCAGACCGAGAAGCTCAGGGACGATGGCACGGTCGAGATCTCCAGCGGACTCGTCGATACGCAACTGCAGACCGATCAGTACACGCTTGCCGGCGAAGGCCGCGAACAATGGTCTCCGAAGTTCGGTTACAGCGGCCTGCGCTATGTGCAGGTCGAAGGCTTCCCGGGCAAGCCGACGCTCGAAGCGATCGGCGCCGAACTGATGCATTCACAGGTCAATACCGACGCCAGCTTCACGAGCAGCAATGAGCTGCTCAACAGGATCCAGGCGTCGGCACGCAATACCCTGCTGAACAACATGTTCGGCAACCAGACCGACACACCGACCTACGAGAAGAACGGCTGGACCGGCGATGCGCAGGC
>CAZDPA010000290.1:0-2478 GCA_964507195.1 uncultured Salinisphaerales bacterium
ACGACGTCCTCGCCGCAACTGCAACAAACTAAAAGATCATGGAACACAGCATCGTCCAGAAATTCGCCGCCGTGTATGCGGAGGCCGTGCTCACCTTTCTCGACTCCGGCGAAGAGCAGTGGGTGACCTGGGATGGTCTCTCGCACCGCTTCGACTTCATGTCCACCGAACTCGACGAGCCGGAAACGCCGGCGCTGATGATCGTCGGTGACGACTGGGAAAAGCGCATCGGCGGCGTCGATGAAATGACCGACCCGGAATCGCAGCACTACGACGTCGATGCCCTGCGCAGCGCGATCGAATACCAGCTGGTCGAGGAGGGCGTCGGCGAGCGCATTCTCAAGGACTTCGTCGATCGGCTGGAGAAGGCTTTCGATGCGGATGAAGACGAGGAAGACGATGAGCGCACGGATCACCGCCGTGATGCAGGAATGAGCGAGGAGGACGATTCATGAATGCCATACGCGGTAATCGCTACACAAATCTGCGTTTCACGAATCGATCCTTGCTGATTGCCGGCGCCGGCCTGTTGCTGCTCTCGACCGCCGCCAACGCGCAGGTCGATTCGAAGTTCGCCGCCTGTGCCGCCATTAAGGACAGCGCCAAGCGATTGGCTTGCTTCGATCAAGCTTCGACGCCTGCACCTGCGACGTCGGCCGTGCCCGCTGCCACTGCGCCCATCCCGGCGGCCAAGCCGACAGTCGCCGTACCCGCACCCATCGCTCCGCCGCCCCCGGCACCGGTTACCGGCGAAGTCGATGATTTCGGCGCGGAAACCGTACGTAAGAAATCCACCGACGAACCGGCCAAACCGCAGAGCATCACGGCGCGCATCACCGGCGAATTCACCGGCTGGGAACCCGGCACGCTGTTCACTTTCGAAAACGGGCAGGTGTGGAAGTACGTCGGCGACAAATCCGTCTACTACCCGCGCAAAGATCCGAAGATCCAGATCGAGAAAAGCGTGCTCGGCGCCTACTGGCTTTCCGTCGAAGGTCTGAATTCGAAAGCCAGAGTCCGCCGCATCAAGTGAGCGCTGCGCTGCCACCGGAGCAGTGGCTGGAAGTCGTTGCCCGCGCACCGCTGTGTTCGATCGACCTGATCCTGCGCGATCCCCGTGGCCGCGTGCTGCTGGGGCTGCGCAACAACGAACCGGCACGCGGCTGCTGGTTTGTCCCTGGCGGCTGCATCCGCAAGAACGAGCGCATCGCCGACGCCTTCGCCCGCATCGCGGCCGACGAACTCGGGCTGCAGGCACGCCTTGAAGACGCAAGACTGCTCGGCGTCTACGAGCACTTCTATGATCGCAACTTCGCTGGTGTCGCAGGCATCACGACACACTACGTCGTGCAGGCGTACGAAATGCGGCTGATGTCCGCTGCCGTTCAAGCCGACGCGCAACATTCGGAGTTGCGCTGGTTCGAGGTCGATGCACTGCTGGACTCCGCTGCAGTTCACGAGAACACCAAGGTCTACTTCCGCCGGTAATCCCGCCGCACGGGAGCAACCATCAGGGCGCCAGTTCGCTCTCGATATCGAACTTCTTGTGCAGCGCCTTGTGGATCGGGCACTTGTTGGCGATACCCATCAGGTATTCGCGCTGCTCGGCGGTGAGAGCGCCGACCAGCTCGATGCGCCGGTACAGGTGGTACTCGGTGTTGGTTTCCTCGTGGGTGATTTCCACGCGGATGTCGTCCAGCGGCATCTGCTTGCGCAGCGCGACCATCTTCACCGTCAGCGCCGTGCAGGCGCCGAGCGCGGAGTCGAGCAGATCATGCGGGTCAGGACCGGCGCCCTCGCCGCCCTGCTGCACCGAAACGTCGGTGATGAAACGGTTGTCGCCAACTTCCACTTCATGCTGCAGCTTGCCGCTGGCGGCCTTGTGAACCTTGATCATGCTTGCTCCGGATACGCGCGTCGGCTGCGACGCTGCACAGGTCTGCTGGAATCGGGTGAAGGAGATTGTATGTGAAGCGTCGGCGCCGGCCGCAGGCCGGAGCGGAAAGATTGTCTTATGCTGTCGTGCAACTGAACGGCTACATCGGCGCGGGCCGCGCAGAAAGCCACCGCTCGCCCCACCGGCAAACGACAGTAACCCATTCCTGATGAGTATCGCGCGGCACTTGCTCTGGCCCTGGTGGATCGCGCAGCTCGCGACCGGGGCGAAATCCTTTTGCGACAACCCGCTGATCGGCTCGCCTGCGCTGAACACACGCGGGCTGCACAAGACACGCCTGCGGATTGCGCATGCCCTCGCCCGGGACCGGCGCAGACGCCTGCGCGATCTGATCGAGGAAACGGATCGCGCCGCATTCGAACGCGACGGCTATGTCGAGAAGCGCAATTTTCTGCCACCGGAACAGTTCGCCTCGCTGCGCACCCAGACCTTCGGCTACCGCGGGCCGGTGCGCGAAACCATACAGGGCGACACCAGCACCCGGCGGATGGCACTTGACCCTCGCGCTCTGAAAGCGATTC
>CAZDPA010000291.1:0-2444 GCA_964507195.1 uncultured Salinisphaerales bacterium
TTATCAAGAAGACCGAAGCCGCGCCCGTGGATGCCGGCGCGGCGCCGGGCGGCGCGAGCAAGCCCCAGGGCAAGCCTCTGTACTGGTACGACCCGATGAAGCCGGACCAGCACTTCGACCAGCCCGGCAAGTCGCCTTTCATGGACATGCAATTGGTGCCCATGTACGCCGATGAAGCCGGGAGCGGCGGAGCGAACATCATCTCCATCGACCCGCGCGTCGTTCAGAACCTCGGTATCCGCACCGCGGACGTTGAACGACGAAATGTCGCGCAGGAACTGCGCGCGGCGGGAAGCGTCGCCGTCAACGAGAACCGCATCGAGGTCGTGCAGACCCGCGCAGCCGGCTGGGTTGAGCGTCTGCATGTCCGCGCCTTGAACGACACCGTGCACAAGGGTCAACTGCTGGTGGAAATCTATGCGCCCGACCTGTTCGCGGCGCAGCAGGAGTATGTGCTCGCTTCGCGCGCACAGGACGCCGCGCTGACGGCTGCGGCACGCCAGCGCCTGCTGCTGCTGGGCCTGAGCCAGAGGCAAGTCGCCGGCCTTGAAAAAACCGGCGAAGCGCAGCGGCGCGTCGCCTACTACGCCCCGGTGAACGGCATCGTCACGGAACTGGGCGTGCGCGACGGCGCGCAGATCAGCCCGGGCATGACGCTCTACACGCTGGCAGACCTGTCCAAGGTCTGGGTCAACGCCGAAGTGCCGGAAGCTCTGGGTGCGAGCCTCATGCCGGGGGCTCTGGTGGACGCCACGTTCGCGGCGCTTCCCGGACGCAGTTTCAAGGGCCAGATCGACTACGTCTATCCCGAAGTCAATTCTCAGACCCGCACCGTGCGGGTCCGGGCCGTGCTCGACAACAGGGATCTGCTGCTCAAGCCCGGCATGTTCGCCGATGTGGTGCTGGGCCAGGGCGAATCGCGCGAGGCGCTGATGGTGCCGAGCGAGGCGCTGATCCGCACCGGCACCCGCAGCACCGTCATTCTGGCGGAAGGCGAAGGCCGCTTCCGGCCTGTCGAGGTCCGTCTGGGCCTTCAACGCGATGGGCACACCGAAGTGCTCGAAGGGCTTGATGAAGGCCAGAAAGTGGTCGCCTCGGGCCAATTCCTGATTGATTCGGAAGCCAACCTGCGCGGCGCGTTCAGCACGCTGGGGGCATCGGACCCTCGGGCCGATAAACCGGCGGAAGGCATGAACATGGAGAAAAGCCCGTGATCGCCGCCCTGATCCGCTGGTCTATCGCCAACCGCTTTCTGGTGCTGATGGCGACCTTGATGGTCACGGCCGGCGGACTTTACTCGGCGGCGAAGACGCCGCTCGATGCCATCCCCGATCTCTCGGATACCCAGGTCATCATCCGCACGGTGTATCCGGGACAGGCCCCGCAGGTCGTCGAGGATCAGGTCACGTACCCGCTGACGACGACCATGCTGTCGGTGCCGGGCGCGAAGAACGTGCGCGGGTACTCGTTCTTCGGCGACTCCTTCGTCTACGTGCTGTTCGATGACGGCACCGATCCCTACTGGGCGCGCTCGCGCGTGCTGGAGTATCTGAGCCAGGTGCAGGGCCGTTTGCCCGCGACCGCCAAATCCTCGCTGGGACCGGACGCTTCCGGCGTCGGCTGGGTCTACGAATATGCGCTGGTCGATCGCAGCGGCAGGCACGACATCGCCGAGTTGCGCACGCTGCAGGACTGGTTTCTCAAATACGAGCTGAAGACGGTGCAGAACGTGGCCGAAGTCGCAAGCGTCGGCGGCTTCGTCAACCAGTATCAGATCGTGCTCGATCCGCAACGCATGCGCTCGCTCGGCATCAGCCAGCAGACCATCGTGCAGGCCGTGCAGGACGCCAACAGCGAAACCGGCGGCTCGGTGCTGGAACTGGGCGAAGCCGAATACATGGTGCGCGCCAGCGGCTATCTGAAGTCGATCGACGATTTCCAGATTATTCCCGTCGGTCTGGGCCAGAACGGCACGCCGATCCTGCTGCGTGACCTGGCCTTCATCCAGCGCGGCCCGGAAATCCGCCGCGGCATCTCGGAACTGGATGGCGAAGGCGAAGCGGTCGGCGGCGTGATCGTCATGCGCAGCGGCAAGAACGCGCTGGAAACGATAGCCGCGGTAAAGGCAAAGCTGGAGTCTCTCAAGCAGGGACTGCCGCAGGGCGTCGAGATCGTACCGGTCTACGACCGCTCCGACCTGATCCTGCGTGCGGCGGACAACCTCAAGCGCAAGCTGATCGAGGAGTTCATCGTCGTGGCGCTGATCTGCGTGATCTTCCTGTTCCATTTGCGCTCGGCATTCGTCGCCATCATTTGCCTGCCGATCGGCGTGCTGATCGCGTTTACGGTCATGCGCTATCAGGGTGTGAACGCCAACATCATGTCTCTCGGCGGCATCGCCATCGCCATCGGCGCGATGGTGGACGCGGCCGTCGTCATGATCG
>CAZDPA010000292.1:0-2429 GCA_964507195.1 uncultured Salinisphaerales bacterium
GATGCCCTTGGCGTCGAGCTTCGCCTCGGCGATCTTGATGTCGTTTTGCAGTTCCGTGACCTGGCGCGGGCGCAGCAGCGGCTTGATGGATTCTGGTGCAGTAGGTGCGATTTGCATGGGTTCCTCTTACGGGTAGGGCGTCAATTCTTCTTCGACGCATTCGATCAATTCTCGCTCTGCGTACTGGCAGAGCTGACCTTCAATAATCGCCCGACACCAATACCAGTTGCGATCCGTGACCGGGTCGCCAGATGCCCGAACCGATCGGCCGGCGACCACCAGACGCTGCGGGTTTTTTATGGCCGACGAATGCACCATCCCGACGTGCGTGAGCACTTGTGCGATGTCGTAGGCGAAGGCCATGTTACAAGTTCGTCATGAAGCCGCCGGCCGCCGAGGCTTGCGCGGCCACCATATCGGCCCAAACGATGCCTTCGGTCCCGGCTGTCCACACAGGCGCGCCGCCATCGTTCATGGCCGCGCAGCTCTGCAGGATGATCTTGCCTTGGCTGATCCCGGCCGGGATATTGAACACCTCGGTCATATCCACGGTCTTGTTGGTCGATTCGGACACGAACAAGCAGCGCCTGAACCACAACCAGCGGTCGATAGCGGTCGTATCGGCGATCTTGACGTGACAAGCACTCGTCGAACTGATGTATTCCTGAAACAGACATTCGTCAAAGAAATTGCGCGTCGCCGCGGCGTCGCAGAGCAATCCGACTCCATCGGCATCGCGGGTAATGGTGTCCAAGCCAATCACGCAATTTGTGAACACGTTTTCGGCGCCAGCGTCCAGGGATAGAGAAGCGCATCCAGAAGCCGACATCGTGGCGTCCCCGATACCGGCAAAGTGAACGTGATCGAACGCATTGCGCTGGCCGGAGACGGTGCAGGCGATCAGGCTCGTCGCGTCAGCAACACCATGGAAAATCTGGAAGTTCGAGAAGTAGCAGCCGTTCGCGGTGATCGAGACGAGCGGACTGACGGCGGTCGCGGTCGAGAGCTGCGCAATACGCGAGCGCTGGCTCACCATCACCGGCGCACCGACGCCGATCAGGTGACACAGGTTCTTCGACCAGGTGAGCGTCGCGCTCTGGTAGTCGGTCGTGCTCGCTGCGGTGTTGTGCTCGGCATGGTAGTAGCAGATGTCGTTCTGGTTCGCCGTCATCTTGCTGTGCGCGTAGGCGAGCGTCTTGAACGCCTTGGCAGGGGTTGACCCGTCGTTCGAGTTCGAGCCGGTGCTCGGCTTGACGTGGTACACATCGCCCTGCGTGATGTCGTTGGTGATCGGGCTCGCACCCTTGTCGAAGAACTTGGTGTTGAAAGGTGAGGTCATCTTGCTAACTCCCGTCTAGGAACGCCGCCCGCAGTTCGGGGGCCGTCGGCCGGAATCTCACCGGCCATTACCCTGGTTAAAAACCTTTCTGTTTCACCTGAAACGGCATTCCGCAGAAGCCAGTCTTGCTGGTTCCGCCCGAGCGATCCGGCCCGGCCTGACCCGGCAGGCCCGGATAGTCCGCCGACTTCATCGGCATGGCGCTCGACTGCACGGTCCCGGCCTGATTGCCGCCGCCAGCTTTACCGCCGCCCTTGGAACTGAGGTTGTTGTAGAACTTGTTCGGCATATTGCCTCCTATGGCGTATAGCGTTGCGGTTTGTTCGGTAGACGTTTCTTCGGGCGAATCATCCCGGCACCAGCGTCCGCCTGATTGAATTCCTGCGCTACCTTAGCAGGCGGGCAGGATGAATATTTCGCCCCGTGTGCACATGCGGCCATAAACCGGACCTGTTTTGGCGTCTTGCTCGGCATCACTATTCCCCTTCCTTAAATGGTGTAGACTTCATACACACACTCCACTTAAGGAATGACGATGCTCACTCAACTTCGCATCGGATATTTGGCCGGCCTGCTCGACGGAGAAGGTCAAGTCAGCATCGTGAAAAACAGACGCACCGATGGAAAGAGAAAGCGAGCGTACAGCCTGCGCGCAGAAGTGCGAGTGAGTCAGCGAAGAAGGATTCTTCTTGACACGATCGCTAGTTGGGTCGGCAAAGACGGCACTTCGATCGGTCGTACTGGCCAGAATGGCGCCTACTATGTGCTCAGATTTCATTCCGCATGGCTTCGAGCGAATCTGCGCAAAATCATCCCTCATCTCATCATCAAACGCAGGCAGGCAGAAGTCGTAATGCGATTTCTCTCCCAGCCGGCGCGCGTCGGCAGGAATGGCGTCGGCGACGCCGAGTGGGAGATTCGCGATGCTCTTCATGCTGAAATAAAAGCCCTAAATGCTGACCGAACGAATGGGGATACCTAGGTAACTTGTGACCCTATGAGCCACCTCCAGTTGGTGTACACGAGGCTATATCTCATGTAGCCGCGCCACTTCGCGACGAGGGTATCGAAGTCCTCGACGAAGGCGAAT
>CAZDPA010000293.1:0-781 GCA_964507195.1 uncultured Salinisphaerales bacterium
GGGTCGGGCTTGCCGGCGACGTGGATGACGTCGTCGTTGTCGAAGCAGCGCGTGACGTGGGCGATCGCGTCGGTCTCGCGGATGTGCGCGAGGAACTGGTTGCCGAGGCCTTCACCCTTGCTGGCGCCGGCGACGAGGCCGGCGATGTCGACGAACTCCACCGTCGCCGGCAGGGTGCGCTGTGGCTTGACGATGACAGCCAGCGCGTCGAGGCGCTTGTCGGGCACCGGCACGACGCCGACGTTGGGGTCGATCGTGCAGAACGGATAGTTCTCGGCCGCGACCGCCTTCTTGGTCAGCGCGTTGAACAGGGTGGACTTGCCGACGTTCGGCAGGCCGACGATTCCGCATTGGATGCCCATGGGTGCTCCTGAAAACCTTGAGTGCTGCGATTGATTGGGTGTTGCCTGAACTACTTGTCGCCGTTCTTCTTGTCCGTGCCCAGCGAGTGCAGCTGGCTCATGCCGCGCTCCCAGGTCTTCTCCAGCCAGGTCTCGATGGCGCTGATCGATGCATCCAGACCCTCGATGATCGCGGCTTCATCGGCGCGACTCGGGCGATTCAGCACATAGCTCAGCACCAGGTTCTTGTCGCCCGGATGACCGATGCCGATGCGCAGACGCCGGTAGCCGTCGCCGAGCACGCGGTGCGTGTCGCGCAGGCCGTTGTGACCCCCGTGACCGCCGCCAAGCTTGAGGCGCATCGTGCCGGCCGGCAGGTCGAGCTCGTCATGCGCGACCAGAATCTGCTCGGGCTTGAGCTTGTAGAACTGCGCGAGCGC
>CAZDPA010000293.1:791-2421 GCA_964507195.1 uncultured Salinisphaerales bacterium
GCCTGGATGGCCAGCCCGCTGCGGTTCATGAAGGTCTGCGGCTTGAGCAGCAGCACCTGGGTATTGCCGATCCTGGTCTTGGCGGTGTCGCCGCTGAACTTGGCTTCACGCCGCAGCGTCACCCGCGCGCGATCGGCGAGCCGATCCACCAGCCAGAAGCCGGTGTTGTGGCGCGTCTGTGCGTATTCGTCGCCCGGGTTGCCGAGGCCGACGATTGCAACCAGTTCGTTCGCTGATTCGGTAGCGGACATGCACCCAACTCAACATCGATTCCAAGAAAAAGCCCGTCCGGGCAGGGCACGGACGGGCTTCGGTGCTCGGCGGGCTAGCCGCGAGCGTCCGGCCAGAAGACCATGCTTACTTCTTTGCGGCAGGCTTGGCCGGAGCAGCGGCAGCGGCGGCCTTGCCGCCGGCAGCAGCAGCCTTCGGATCGGCAGCAGCGGCTTCAGCCGGTGCGGCAACCGGGGCTTCTTCTTCAGCGACGGCAGCGCGCGGCAGATGCACGGAGGCGACGGACTGATCGTTGTCGTGCTTGAGCTGGATCAGGGTCACACCCTTCGGCAGCGTCAGCTGGGACAGATGGACCGATTCGTTGACCTCGAGCTTCGACAGGTCGACGCTGATGAATTCCGGCAGGTCCGCCGGCAAGCACTCGACTTCAACCTGGTTGAGCTGATGCTCGACGATGCCGCCGCCGGTCTTCACGCCCGGAGCGATTTCGGCGCCCGAGAAGTGAAGCGGAACGTGCATGCGCAGGGCCTTGTTCGCCAGCACGCGCTGGAAGTCGGCATGCGAGGCGTAACCGGTGACCGGGTGACGCTGCAGGTCCTTGAGGACGACCTGCTGGGCCTTGCCGCCGATTTCGAGCTTGAGCAGGTGCGAATAGAAGGCTTCGACCTTCAGGTGCTTGCCCATCTCGTTGGCCGAGATTTCGATGTTGAGCGGGGCTTCATCGCCACCGTACACGATGGCCGGGATCTTGCCAGCGTGACGCAGGCGGCGGCTCGCACCCTTGCCCTGGTCTGCGCGGATCTCGGCGCTAACCACAAATGCATCTTTCATATGAATGCTCCAGAAATGGAAAAACCACCGTCCGCGACCAGACGATGGGGCGCGGATTATACAGAAACAGGGTGGGAAATGGAGTTTGCGGAGGGAGTGCCAGGACCTTCAGTCCGGAACGGGGCCGGGGCCGTCCCGGCAAAAGCAGACTGAGCGTCGCGAGCGAAGGCAGGTTGGGTGAGGCCGGAGCGCAGCGCCCGCAGCGTACTTCAGTACGTGAGGACCGCGAGCCACCGCCCGCGCCCAAGCTGCCGAGCGCAGCAGCTCAGTCGATATAGAGCGAGCTGACCGACTCTTCGGCGGATATGCGGCGGATCGTCTCGGCCAGCAGGCCGCCGATCGACAGCTGGCGGATCTTCGGGCAGGCGCGGGCGGCGTCGTTGAGGGGGATCGAGTCGGTGACGACCAGCTCATCGAGGACCGACTGGCTGATGTTCTTGATTGCCGGCCCGGACAGGACCGGGTGGGTGACGTAGGCGACGACCTTGATCGCGCCTTCTTCCTTGAGCGCCGCGGCGGCCTTGCACAGGGTGCCGGCGGTATCGACCATGTCGTCCATGATGATGCA
>CAZDPA010000294.1:0-2380 GCA_964507195.1 uncultured Salinisphaerales bacterium
CACGATCCGGTGCGCCTGATGACGGCCTACCAGCTGCCGCTGTTCGATATCGACTTCGCGCTCAAGGAAGTCGAGCGCCTGGCGCGCGACAAGCAGGCGCGCTGCGTGCAGCTGACGCCGTTCCCGTCCGATCTCGATCTGCCCGATTACTACGATCCGCGCTATGCCCCGCTGTGGTCGCTGATCGAGGAAACCGGTCTGACCATCCTCAACCATCTCGATCTGAAGAAAGAGCTGTGGGACGTGTTCCGCCGCGACCCGACGCCGCAGAAGGGCATCTTCACCGCGCTGCCGTGGGCGCCGCTGGCCGAGACGATCTGCATGTGGATCCTGACCGGCACGCTGGAGAAGTATCCGAAGATGAAGGTGCTGTTCGTCGAGCCGGGCCTGGGCTGGCTGCCGTGGTTCTTCGAGACGCTGCTCGATCCGCGCATGCATCAGCACTATGAATTTCCGGGCGTGAAGAAGCCGCCTTCGGAGACTTTCCGGCAGCAGTGCGGCGCGACCTTCATGTACGAGCCGACGGGGCTCAAGGCCTGCTACGACTATTTCGGTCCGGACTGCCTGTACTGGTCGACCGATTTCCCACACCCGGCAACCTGCTGGCCGCATTCGCGCAAGCAGGTTGTTTCGCAATTCAAGGAGGCCGGCATTCCGGCAGCGGACCGCATGAAGATCACGTCGGGCAACGCGCTGCGGACGTTTGGTCTCGGCTGATATTTCGTCAGGCGTGAGGCGTGAGGCGTGAGGCGGACAAGACGCCGCTTTACGCCTCATGCCTCACGCCTCACCCCTCACGGAGTTTAAAGATGGCTGGTGTATACAAAGATCTCAAAGTTCTCGATCTGACCTGGGGCATCGCAGGCCCGATGGCGACGATGCTGCTGGCCGACAACGGCGCGCAGGTCACCAAGATCGAACCGCCGGGCGGCGATCCGTTCCGCAACCAGCTCGGCTACAAGGTCTGGCAGCGCGGCAAGAAAAGCGCGATCCTCGATCTGAAGAATGCCGACGACAAGAAGGCCTTCCTCGCCCTCGCCAGCGTTGCCGACGTGCTCGTCGAGTCCTATACGCCGGGCACGACGACCAGGCTCGGCATTGATTTCGCGACGCTGTCGAAGCTCAACCCGCGCCTGGTCTATTGCTCGATCACCGGCTATGGCCGCGACAACGCGCTGAGCAATCGCCCGGCGTACGACGCACTCGTGCAGGCGCGCACCGGCCTGATGTTCGAACAGCGCGGTTGGGCCGAAGGTGCACTCAACCACATGAACGGCGAGCCGGATCCGTATCCGGATCTCGAAATCCCGAACGACTGGGTGCAGGGCGCCGATCGCGAAGGCCCGCTGTTCGTCGCCTCGCACTGGCCGAGCCTCGGCGCGTTCTTCACCGCGTCGATGGGCATTGCGGCTGCGCTGCGCGCGCGCGAGCTGACCGGTCGTGGCCAGTGGGTCGAAGCCTCTCTGCTGCAGGGCGCGCTGGCCGGCGCCGCCGGGGTCTGGCAGCGCGCAGAGAAGATCGATGCGCCGGGCTTTGATACCTGGATCCTCGGCAACCGCTCGCCCAAGGGCCACTTCCAGGCCAAGGACGGACACTGGCTGCACAACTGGGTGCCGAACCCGCGCTTCATCCTGCAGGCTGCGGAAGGCGACACGCTCAATGCCTCGCCCGACCTCACCGTGCAGAACGATCCGGACCGCTTCGGCACGGGGCCGGAAGAAATCCTGGTGATGTCGCACTACCAGCCGATCCTCGCCGAAGCCATCGCCAAGTTCCCGGTCAAGGACTGGATCGAAGCCGCAGTGACGGCTGAGATGACGATGCAGCCGGTGCGCAGCATCGAGGAATCGCTTGCCGATCCGGCCTTCCTCGAAGACGGCTGCGTCACCGAAGTGAAGGACAGCGAACTCGGCACGATCCGCACCGTCGGCAACGCGTTCAACATGAGCGTCACCCAGGGCAAGCCCGGTCACGCGCCGGTCGCCGCGGGCGCGAATACGGCTGAGGTGAAGGCCGAAGCGGCGAAGATCATTGCCGAAGCAAAGGCAGCCACCGCTGCCGCGAATGGCAAAAAGATCAAAGCCCCGCTCGAAGGCATCGTCGTGCTCGATCTCGGCCTCGCGATCGCCGGTCCGTTCGGCACGCAGCTGCTCAGCGATCTGGGCGCGACGGTTATCAAGATCAACGGTCTATTCGATCTGTTCTGGCATCGCGTGCACATCGCCTACATGGCCAATCGCGGCAAGCAGAGCATCACGCTGAATCTGAAAGACCCGCGTGCGATGAAGATCCTGCTTGATCTCGTCGCCAAGGCCGACGTCGTCCAGCACAACATGCGCTACGACGCCGCCGAGCGTCTGAAGATCGACTACGAGTCGCT
>CAZDPA010000295.1:0-234 GCA_964507195.1 uncultured Salinisphaerales bacterium
ATCAGCGGCAGGCCCTGAAGTACCGGCAGCGGAAGTTCGTGAATGGCTGTTTTGAAGTACTGAATTCGCGCCTGCCGGCGTGGTTGAGTGACGTATGGTCAAAACTACTGACAGTAACATCGGTGTTCTTATTACTACGGGCACAAAGAAGCCCGCCGGGTTTCCCCGGCGGGCTTTTCATCTACCTCTGTCAGAACTTACACAGTCACTGAACTCGCAGTCACTGAACTCGCC
>CAZDPA010000295.1:244-2234 GCA_964507195.1 uncultured Salinisphaerales bacterium
GCCACGCTACTGCCAGACTCGCACGTAGTCGATCTGCGAGGTGGCAGGCAGCATGCCGACGCCCCCGTAGGCGTTGGCGCCGGTGCCGAGAGCCTGTGTCAGCGCGATGATGTAACGCTTGTCGAAGGCCGGATCGTTGGAGTTGTTCACCAGGCACGACTGGCCGTTGACCAGCACTTCCAGGCGGTTCGCGGTCCACTCAAGCGCGTAGGTGTTCCATTCGCCGCGGTTTGCCTGACAGGTCCACGCAGTGTTCACGCCCGGCAGCTGTCCCAGCAGGTCGGCGGAGTAGTGCAGGAACGGGATGGCCAGGTTCGGATGCTGGGAGTAGGTCTCGACGATGTCGATCTCGCCGGACAGGGGGTAGAGCGCGGTGCTGTGATAGCGCACGTCAGGCCACAGCCAGAATGCCTCCTGGAGACCGGGCGCACTCGCCAGCGGCACCTTGATGCGAGCCTCGAAACGGCCGTACTTCTGCGAGAACAGATAGTAGGTCGTGATCTGCCCTGCGGCGTACCGTGAACCGGCGCGGTTGCTGGGGCACCCTGCGACCGGCTGCGCCATTTCCTTCACGGAGAGATTGAGCATGCCGCCGGACACGCTGATGACCGCCGGGTCGTCGATGTAGCAGGCGTAGACCGTGTCGCTGCCGTTCACGAAGTTGGTCTGCGGTAACCACTTCGCACGATCCAGGTCGATACCGTCGAAGTTGTCGGAGAACGTGCACTTCCATGCGGTGCCATCGGATTTCAGCACCGGTGCGCCGCAGCCTGCCGCATCGATGAACCCCGGGCCGGGTTGTGCGGGTTGCGGCGGGCCGATCAGTCCGAGATTGCAAGACAGTTCGTTCGCCAGGTTTGGCTTCCAGTCGGCGCAGGTCGCTGCGCCTGCCGCTTGGGCACATACGGCAGCCGACACCGCGAGGATCGGGGTCAGTACTGCGGTTGCGAATCGAACTGTCACGATCTTCTCCTTATTTTTTTTCTTATCGAGCCTATGTGCCTCGATTGGAGAATGTCTGTAGGACATTGGCTAATTGATTCGTACGCTGCGGGTATCCGGTTTCGTGGTGACGCGAGTTCACCGTGTACGGCGCAACAGCCGCTTAGCAGAAGCCATGTTTAGCGCTTGTGTGACCGCATCGGACTGACTGGAGCCCATCAGATCCACTGGAACGACCAGCGGATTTGACCGGGTCGGTCCGTACAGCTGGCGTTGCCGATCCCCGGCCGCACCGATACAGTGCGGCGATGGCGCAAGGAAAACCCAGGCTTGGCAGCGAACTGACGCTGGACGCCGGCAACGGTGCGACCTTCAAGAAGCGCTGGATGGACCTGCTCTCCAGCCTGCAGGCCGAACACTCGATCACTGCTGCGGCCAAGGCCGTCGGCCTCAGCTACAAGGCCGCCTGGGATGCGATCGCGACGATGAACAATCTCTCCGGGCATCTGCTGGTTGCGCGCAGCGTCGGCGGCAAGGGCGGCGGCGGCGCGCGACTCACAGCGCAGGGCTTGCGCCTGGTCGAAACCTTCCGCGCGGTCGATGCGGAAAACACCCGCTTCGTCGAACGCGTGAATCGTCGCGTGCGCAACAACGCCGATCTGAAATCCATGGGGCGCATGACCATGCTGACCAGTGCACGCAATCATTTCGCCGGTAAGGTCAGCCGCATCAGCCGCGGCGCGATCAACGACGAAGTCGAACTCAAGCTCCCGGGCGGCGCGAAGATCGTTGCGATCATCACCCACGAGAGCACCGAAGTGCTCGGTCTGAAAAAGGGCATCGAAGCGATCGCTTTGATCAAGGCGTCGTGGATCATCGTGTCGGCCGAGGACGGCGCCGCTCCGCTGAAGCTGTCGGCACGCAACCAGCTGCGCGGCACCGTCAGTACCCTGTCGCCCGGCGCAATCAATACCGAGGTCGTCATCGCCCTGAAGGGCGGGCTGTCGGTCGCCGCCGTCATCACCAGGGCTTCGGCGGATGCGATGGG
>CAZDPA010000296.1:0-2201 GCA_964507195.1 uncultured Salinisphaerales bacterium
CAAGGACATGGCCAAGCCGCGCCACCTCAACCAGGACATGCCGCGCTACGAGCTGCATCGCGTCTGGGTAGTCGAGGCCGACATCAAGGCCGGGACCAGCCACACCTTCAAGAAGCGTCGTTACTACGTCGATGAAGACTCCTGGACCATCGGCATGATCGACGCGTATGACAACCGCGATCAGCTGTACCAGTTCCAGGAAGGCCACATGGTCTTCGCCTACAACATCCTGACCGCGACGACGATTCCGGAAGTCATCTATCACTTCACTTCTGGCCGTTATTTCGTGACCGCCGCGTTCAACGAAGACAAGCCGATCGATGCCACCGTGTCGTTCAAGCCGGACTACTTCACCGCTGCGTCGGTGCAGAAGATGACCACCAAGTAAGCGCCCACCGCATTTTGCGGCGCTATTGGTGTAGATTTGAAACCGCCGGGATCAAACCCGGCGGTTTTTTATTGGGTGATGCGAATCACCGATGGCAGACGCCTGCGAAGCGTCAGAAAATACGCAGAAGCTCACAAAGAATATCCGGGGGTAGACCATGAAATTCGACAGCAAGCACACTTTCGGCAAGCCGGCAGCGACGGTCATCAAGATGTTCAGTGATCGCGCGTACTTTGAGCGCAAGTACAAGGCGCTGAACTTCACAGACATCGAAGTGCTTGAGCACAAGAAAACCGACACCCAGTTCGTGATCAAGGTGCGCTACACTGCCAAGAATACGGTTTCCGTCCCCGATTTCGCGAAAAAGTTTCTGCCGAGCTCGATGGTCGTGACCCAGCAGGACAGCTGGGACGTCAAGAAGATGACCGGTCGACTCGAAGTCGAAATCAGGGGTACGCCGGTCAAGGTCAGTTGCGATATGACCCTCAAGGACGAAGGCAAGGGCTCGGCCAACACCCTGAAATGGAACATCAGCTGCCCGATTCCGCTGGTTGGCGGCAAGATCGAGAAACTGACCGCCGACGACATCAATGCCAAAGCGGATGACGACGTCGCAACCACACGCAGCATCCTGGCCGACTACTGATTTACAGTTTCCAAGGAAGGCGAAAGCACTGCAACATGAATCAGATTCCCGACAAGGATGAGAAAGCCGCGACTGCACCTACGCTGTGGCAGACCATTACCAGCGTCGCCGCGTCTTTTTTTGGCGTACAGAGCTCGAAGAATCGCAAGCGTGATTTTTCCAAGGGCAAGCCAGGACATTTCATTGTCATCGGGCTGGGCATGACGGCTTTGTTCATCCTGACCGTGGTAATTGCCGTGAAGCTGGCGCTGCGTAGTGCGGGCCTGTAATTTCGAGCAGCGGCCGTGACTCTTCGCGCGGGTGCCTTGCCTGAATTTTCCGGAAGATTGCGGTGGCCGTAGGGGATCGCAGGCCGGATGGCAGCAATTCCGGCGCGGCCTTGCCGCGGCAGCGTTCGGACCAGCAACTGCGTCTGCCCGCCCAGAAATTGCCGTCACCGTTGCTGGTTCTGGATGGCCTCGGCGCGGTGGCGCTGGGTCTGGGTGCCGCGGAATACTTCGGCAAGGTCCCGTTGCTGTCGCGCGTTGTCGATGTGCCGGACGTCGCGTTGATCGCCATGGTCGCAGGAGGTGTCCTGATGGGTATTGCCGTTGCCGGCATCGTGATCACGGTGGTGCGTCGCAACGCGGCGCGCTGATTGCGCGCCCAACCGCCAACGCTCAGCTTCTGCGCTGCGCCGCCTTGAGCTGATAGATCAGGTCCAGTGCGTCGCGCGGACTCAAACTGTCCGCTTCCACACTGTCGAGCAATTCGAGCGCGGGTGGCTTGGCCGCTGGTTGGGGCACTGCTTCGCGCACTGCTGGGGCCGCACTCCCGAACAGCGAGAGTTGCGGCGCCGCAGACACTGCATCCGGTTTGCGTTCGAGTTCTGCCAGATGCCCGCGCGCCGCGCGGATCACCGCCTGCGGAACCCCGGCGAGCGCAGCGACCTGCAAGCCATAGCTGCGGTTGGCCGGGCCGTCCTTGACCCGATGCAGAAACACGAGCTGTTCGCCGTCGGCGCCGGAGTATTCCGCGGCATCGAGATGGGCGTTGGCGACGGTGGGCAGCGTGGCCGGCAATGCAGTGAGTTCGAAGTAGTGCGTTGCGAAAAGGCAGTAGGCACCGAGCCGGGTCGCGAGATGTTCGGCGACCGCGCGGGCGAGCGACAGGCCGTCGTAGGTTGAG
>CAZDPA010000297.1:0-2192 GCA_964507195.1 uncultured Salinisphaerales bacterium
GCCGGTGCTGGTGTTCGCGGCATCGTCGGCGCTGGCCAAGCAGATCGAGAATGGTGCGCCGGCGGATGTGTTCGCCTCGGCCGACCTGCGCTGGATGGACTATCTGGCCGCGCGCAGCAGGATCGAGGTCTCGTCGCAAGTGAATCTGCTCGGCAACGAACTGGTATTGATCTCGCCGGTTGGCAGGGAGATCGCGGTGGAAATGAAGCCGGACTTCAATCTGCCGGGCGCGTTCAAGGGCAAGCTGTGCACCGGCGAGCCGGGTGTCGTGCCGGTCGGCACGTACGCGAAGCAGGCGCTGACGGCGTTGGGCTGGTGGACCGCCATCGCGCCGCACATCGTCGGCACCGATGACGTGCGCACCGCGCTGTCCTTCGTCGAGCGCGGCGAATGCCCGCTCGGGATCGTGTATGCAACCGACGCGGCGATCAGCAGCAAGGTGAGCGTGGTCGCACGCTTCCCGGGGCAGACCTACCTGCCGATCGTCTATCCATTCGCGCTGGTAGCCGGCGCACGCCCAGAGTCCGCCGCCTTTCTGTCTTATCTCAAGTCCGATGCTGCGGCCGATGCATTCAGGCGCCACGGCTTCGTGCCGCGAGGTCACTGAACGTCGATGCTGCTGACACCGGAAGAATGGATTGCGCTGCAGTTGTCGGCCAGGGTCGCGATCTGGGCCACCGTGCTGTCGCTGCCGCTCGGTGTCGCTGTGGCATGGGGGCTCGCACGACATGAGTTCCGCGGCAAGCTCCTGGTCGAGACGCTGGTCCAGCTGCCGATGGTGCTGCCGCCGGTTGTGCCGGGCTATCTGCTGTTGCTGCTGCTGGGTACGCAGGGGCCGCTCGGCGCATGGCTGCTCGAACATTTCGGCATCACACTGGCGTTCACCTGGAAGGGTGCGGTACTGGCTTCGTCAGTGATGGCATTTCCGTTGCTGGTGCAACCCGTGCGCCTTGCCTTCCGTATGATCGATCTGCGCCTCGAACAGGCGGCCTCGACGCTGGGTGCGCGGCCCTGGCAGGTCTTTCTCAGCGTTTCGCTGCCACTCGCAACGCCGGGCATTCTCGCTGGCGCAGTGCTGTGCTTCAGCCGCAGTCTCGGCGAGTTCGGTGCGACGATGGCCTTCGTCGGCAACATCCCGGGCGAGACCCGCACGCTGCCGCTGGCGATTTACTCATTCACGCATGTGCCGGATGGCGAAGCGGCGGCTTGGCGGCTGACCTGCCTGTCGATCCTGCTGGCAGTGGGCGCGCTGCTTTTTGCGCATGTGGCGAACCGGCGTGCAGAGCGACGTCTTGGACTGCATGACCATGCTCAGCATTGATCTCGCATTCCGGCGCGGCGTGTTCCAGCTCGCAACGCGAGCAGAATTCGGCGCGGGTGTCACCGGCATCTGCGGTCCGTCGGGCTCGGGCAAGAGCACGCTGCTTGCGCTGATCGCGGGGCTGCTGAAGCCGGCGTCCGGCCAGATCCGTTTCGACGATGAAGTCCTCGCCGATCCGGCGCGCGGCCAGTTCGTGCCGCCCTGGCAGCGGCATTTCGGTCTGGTCTTCCAGGATGGCCAGTTGTTTCCGCACCTGCGCGTGCGCGACAACCTGCTGTACGGCTACCACCGCCTAGCACCGCAGGAACGCCACTTCGAACTCGAGCAGGTCACGCAGCTGCTCGAGATCGGTGGCCTGCTCGATCGGCGTCCGCTGCAGCTCTCCGGCGGCGAGCGCTCGCGCGTTGCCCTCGGCCGTGCGCTGCTGTATTCACCGCGTCTGTTGTTGCTCGACGAACCGCTGTCCGCGCTCGACGATCGACTCAAGCAGCAGATCCTGCCGTTCCTCAAGCGTGTACGCGACGAGACGCGAATCCCGATGATCTACGTCACGCACGCGATAGCCGAGGTGGACTACCTCGCGGATCGGGTGCTGCGGATGGAGGGCGGGCAGCTCAGCTGAGCGTTGCTGATCCGGGGTCAAGCAAACCCCGTTCGCATCGAGTGCCTGCGAAGCAGGTGTATCGAGATGCCGCAACCGACCGGGATGGGTAACTGCCTGCGCTGGTGTCTCGATGCACCGTGCGCGTTGCGCACGGCACTCGACACGAACGGTGCATGTTTGTCTCTGGTCCTCAGCCCGCAACCCCGAGAATCACGCTCGATGCCTTGAAGATCGCCGTCGCGGGTTTGCCGACGGCAAGTCCCATCG
>CAZDPA010000298.1:0-2187 GCA_964507195.1 uncultured Salinisphaerales bacterium
GTCAGCCAACCTGCCTTCGCTCGCTACGCTTTCAGCGCTTCCCTGAAAAAATCGCCCCGGCTCGCCGGGGCTTTTTCGTACTGCAACACCGAGTCATACCAAGCATGAACATTCATTCCGATAAGGTTCTCATCCTCGATTTCGGCAGCCAGGTCAGCCAGCTCATCGCCCGTCGCGTACGCGAACTCGGCGTCTACTGCGAGCTGCATCCCTTCGACATGAGCGACGAGGCGATCAAGGCCTTCGGCGCGAAGGGCGTGATTCTCTCCGGCGGTCCGGAATCGACACTCGATGCCGGTTCGCCGCGCGCACCGGATGCGGTGTGGAAGCTCGGTGTGCCGGTGCTCGGCATCTGCTACGGCATGCAGACGATGGCCGTGCAGCTCGGCGGCGCCGTCTCGCCGGGCAGCGTCAAGGAATTCGGCTACGCCGAGGTCCGCGCGCGCGGTCATTCGCGGCTGTTCAAGGACATCCAGGACCGCGCCAATGCCGAAGGCCATGGCCTGCTCGACGTCTGGATGTCGCATGGCGACTACGTCAGCACGCTGCCGCAGGGCTTCACCCGCATCGGCTCGACGCATGACCTCGACTTCGCGGCGATGGCCGACGAGTCGCGCGGCTACTACGCCGTGCAGTTCCATCCGGAAGTCACGCACACGACGCAGGGCAAGGAGATCTACTCGCGCTTCGTCCACGACATCTGCGGCTGCGGCAATGCCTGGACACCGGCCAACATCGTCGACGACGCAATCGCCCGCGTGCGCGAGCAGGTCGGCGACAAGAAGGTGCTGCTCGGACTTTCAGGCGGCGTCGATTCCAGCGTCGTCGCCGCGCTGTTGCACAAGGCGATCGGCCCGCAGCTGACCTGCGTGTTCGTCGACAACGGCCTGCTGCGTCTGCAGGAAGGCGACGCGGTGATGGAAACCTTCGCGAAGAATCTCGGCGTCAAGGTGATCCGCGCCGATGCCGAGGCACGCTTCCTCGGCGCGCTCGCCGGCGTCAGCGATCCCGAGCAGAAGCGCAAGATCATCGGCCGCGAATTCATCAACGTGTTCGAGGCCGAGGCGATCAAGCTGACTGAAGTTGAGTTCCTCGCGCAGGGCACGATCTATCCGGACGTCATCGAGTCCGCCGGTGCCAAGACCGGCAAGGCCCACGTCATCAAGTCGCATCACAATGTCGGTGGCCTGCCGGCGCACATGCGCATGCAGCTCGTCGAGCCGCTGCGCGAACTGTTCAAGGACGAAGTGCGCGCCATCGGCGTCGAACTCGGCCTGCCGCGCGAGATGGTCTATCGCCATCCGTTCCCGGGTCCCGGCCTCGGTGTGCGCATCCTCGGTGAGGTGACGAAGGCCGCGGCGGATACGCTGCGTCGTGCCGACCACATCTTCATCGAAGAACTGCGCAAGGCCGATTGGTACGACAAGACCAGCCAGGCCTTCGCCGTGTTCCTGCCGGTCAGGAGCGTCGGTGTCACCGGCGACGGCCGCCGCTACGAGCCGGTCATCGCGCTGCGCGCCGTGCAGACCATCGACTTCATGACCGCCCACTGGGCGCATCTGCCGTACGAACTGCTCGACGTCTGCTCGCGGCGCATCGTCAACGAAGTGCCCGGTGTTTCGCGCGTCGTCTACGACATCTCCGGCAAGCCGCCGGCGACGATCGAGTGGGAGTGAGGTAGGGCGGGAATAGCTGAATTCCGTTCGTGTCGAGTGCCGGCGAAGCCGGTGTATCGAGACACCTGAGCGGTCAGTTGTGGCATCTCGATACACCGCGCACGACGCGCGCGGCACTCGATGCGAACGGGTGTTTGGTGACGGCCGGACTTTGGGCGGCCGTCAGCCCAGCTTCTCCAACGTCACCGGCAGCCGGTCCTTTGGAATCGGCAGACTCGTGAAGTCCTGCCTGATCACATAGTCCGCCGGCACGCTCCAGCGGAAGCGCAGCAGCATCTGGTGGAGGATCGCTTTGACCTCCATCTCGCCGAAATGCAGGCCGATGCACTTGTGCGCGCCGCCGCCGAACGGCACCCACTTGAATGGATGTGCGCGGTCTTCGGCGCGCGCATCGCTGAAGCGTTCCGGATCGAAGCGTTCCGGGTGCTGCCAGATGTGCGGCGAAGTGTGGGTGAACCAGGGGCTGATGTTGACGAAGGATCCTTCCGGAATGCGGTAGCCCTTGTACTCG
>CAZDPA010000299.1:0-1273 GCA_964507195.1 uncultured Salinisphaerales bacterium
GATGTTCGGCGGCGACGGCTTCATCAGCACCTGGAACTGGTAGTAGTGCTGCAGCCGGTTCGGGTTTTCGCCATAGCGGCCATCGGTCGGCCGGCGGCTCGGCTGCACGTAGGCGGTGTTCCAGGCTTCGGGGCCGACCGCGCGCAGGAAGGTCGCCCAGTGGAAAGTACCGGCGCCCATTTCCATGTCCATCGGCTGGATGATGACGCAGCCATGGCTGGCCCAGAAGGTCTGCAGCCTGAGAATCAGATCCTGGAACGTCAAGGTCATCGTAAAGCCCGCGCGCTGTTGGCGGTACCATGAAAGTGGGGCGCGAGTATATCAATGGGGGGCTGGCCCTCGGGGATGAGGAAAACTCTGGGTGTGGCGAAGCGGTGTTTGCCCGGTATAGTTGCGCGGCCATGAGTTCACTCCAACCGCTGTTCGACAACAATCTGGAATGGGCGCGGTCGCGCCTCGATCAGGATCCGCAGTATTTCCGCCGCCTTGCGTCCCAGCAGCGGCCGGACTATCTGTGGATTGGCTGCGCCGACTCGCGCGTACCGGCGAACGAGATCCTCGGCCTGCCGCCGGGCGAAGTCTTCGTCCATCGCAATGTCGCGAACGTCGTGGTGCACACCGACTTCAACTGCCTGTCGGTCATGCAGTTCGCCGTCGACATCCTGCAAGTCAAGCACATCATGGTCGTCGGCCATTACGGCTGCTCGGGCGTGCACGCGGCGATGCATCAGCGCCGCATCGGCATCGCCGACAACTGGCTGCGCCATGTCCGCGACATCGCCGACCGCCACCATCATCGCCTCGACAGGATCACCGACGACCAGCAGCGGCATGACCGCCTGTGCGAGCTGAATGTGATCGAACAGGTCATGCATGTCGCTCAGACCACAGTGGTTGAGGACGCCTGGGCGCGCGGCCAGGAGCTGACCGTGCATGGCTGGGTCTACGGCCTCAGCGATGGTCGCCTGCGGGATCTGGGCATGACGCTGACCGAGAAAGAAAAGGTCACCCCAGCCTATGAGGCGGCAATCGCGGCCTGCATCCAGGCCTGATCGGTCATTGGTTGGCCATCCCGGGTCGAGGTGCTGGCGGCCTGGCCGACTGATACGATAGCGCCCCCACCCGCAGCAACCCCGCGTCTGGCGCCCTGCGCCGTGGCATGGAACGTGCTTCATTTTGGCGCACGCTATGCGGGGTGGCTCGCAGCGAACCCATCACACCGTCCCCAAGGAGAGACCCATGTCGGGTAATGATGTCCTCAAGATGATCAAGG
>CAZDPA010000299.1:1283-2180 GCA_964507195.1 uncultured Salinisphaerales bacterium
TACGTCGACTTCCGTTTCTGCGATACGCGGGGCAAGGAACAGCACGTCACCGTGCCGGCCCACACGATCGAAGAAGAGCTGTTCACCGAAGGCAAGATGTTCGACGGTTCGTCGATCGCCGGCTGGAAGGGCATCAATGAGTCCGACATGATCCTGATGCCGGAAGCCAGCACAGCGTTCATCGATCCGTTCTTCGAAGACACCACTCTGGTGCTGTCCTGCAACGTCATCGAGCCGGCCACCGGCGAAGGCTATTCGCGCGACCCGCGCTCGCTCGCCAAGCGCGCTGAGGCCTACCTGAAGTCGACCGGCATCGCCGACACCGCCTTCTTCGGCCCGGAAAACGAATTCTTCGTGTTCGACAGCATCCGCTGGGATTCCGGCATGAAGGGCTGCTTCGTCGAGATCGACGCCGAGAACGCCGCCTGGAACTCGGGCAAGCATTATGAGACCGGCAACATCGGTCACCGTCCGGGCATCAAGGGTGGCTACTTCCCGGTGCCGCCGGTCGATGCCCTGCAGGACATCCGTTCGGCGATGTGCACCACGCTCGAAGCCGTCGGCATGGCGGTCGAAGTCCATCACCACGAAGTCGCCACGGCCGGTCAGTGCGAAATCGGCGTGAAGTTCGGCACCCTGACCAAGAAGGCCGACGAAGTCCTCAAGCTCAAGTACATCGTGCAGAACGTTGCTCATTCCTACGGCAAGACTGCGACGTTCATGCCGAAGCCGATCGTTGGCGACAACGGTTCGGGCATGCATGTGCACCAGTCGCTGTCAAAGGACGGCAAGAACCTGTTCTCCGGTGACAAGTACGGCGGCCTGTCGGAAACCGCGCTGTACTACATCGGCGGCATTCTCAAGCACGCGCAGGCGCTCAACGCCTTCACCAACCCG
>CAZDPA010000300.1:0-2160 GCA_964507195.1 uncultured Salinisphaerales bacterium
CAGCAGCCTGCACTGGATCGGCCGCGCATCGACGCGCAGCTTGCACAAGTGCGCGAGCACACCAGCGCGGCGCAGCGCCTGCTGCAGGACGCGATGGTCGAGGTTGCCGCGAAGGCGGACGCGCAATCGCGCCGCCAGTGGCTCGACCGGGCGTGGTCGGGGCGCGGCGCCTTTGGGCAGACACCGGAGGAATCCGACGAGGACGCCCCTTGAACGCAGCATAGCGCGCAGTGCTCGCCTGTCACCGCTTCGGCCTCGGCCCGTGCGCTGACAAGCGCGCCGCGATTCGGGATGAGGTGTCAATGGTCGTTCCCAGGATCGGTGCGCATGGTAAAAAAACCGAAACTGCGCCTACAGCAACGTTCTTGCGAAATACCAGAACGCGCCAACGGTACCCGCACCTAGCGCGACGCCCCACTCGAACGCGGCCGACCGCACGGGGTTCGTCGCGAGCCGGTTCATCATGCGCGTGCACGCGTACGCGGCACCGACGCAGGCGAGTTGGGCGGCCTCGATACCGAGATTGAACGTGAACAGCCCCCATAACAGCGACTCGCGACCAAGTCCAAGGTCGGAGAGGCTGTTTGCAAAGCCGAGCCCATGCACCAGACCACAGGCAACAATCACGGACTGCCAGCGCCAGGCTGCGCCCTGCGGCCGGTGTCCTCGCATAAGCACCACGGCAAAGTACGCAATCGTCAGCGCGATGACGGCCTCTACCGGCCGCACCGGCACGCGCAGCCAGCCCCCGGCCGCGAGTGCGAGCGTGAAGCTGTGCGCGATCGTGAACGCCGTGACGCCGAGCAGGAGTTGGCGCCAGTCGCGCCGCAGAAACAGAAACAGCAGTGCGATGTAGAGCAAATGGTCGTAGCCGCTGAGCACGTGCACGACGCCGTCGGCGAATAGACTCTCCGGGCGCGCGGGCAGCTCCTGCGCAAGCAGATCGAACTGCTGACTGGCGCCCCGCAGGTGGATCGGCCGTTCGCTGCCGTCCGCCGCGACGACGCTCACCAGCGCATCGTCCGGCACCTGCTCCAGACCGCGCAGCGCGAGCCAGCCGCCACCGTCCGCGGTGCTGCAATCGAGCGCGTAGTCGCGCACGCGCAGGCGCAGCAGCGCCATTTCGCGTACCGGATCGAGCCGGCAGCGCGGATGCGCCTCGAGCATGACCGCTTGCGTCTGCGCCGGCTGCACGGGCGCGCGCCAGGACACGGAATAGTTGCTCGGTGTCAGCTCGCGTACTTCGAGATAGGCGATGCGGAACTCATGCGCAGATGCCGGTGCAGCCCAGGCGAGCAGCAACAGGACCAGGAGCACGCCGCAGCGGTGACGGCCGTCAGCGGCGCACGATGTCATAGCGTGCCTCGATCTGCGCGTAGCGCTGCTCACGCTGTTCGCTGCGCAGCGCGTCGATCAGATCGCGCGTGACGGCGGGCCGTATCTCGTCGAGTGGCGGCAGCCGCGACGGATGCGTTTGTTCGCGGCGCGCGAGATGAACACCATGCCGCGACCGCGTGGGGCCCGTCCAGATACCCTCCGGCGCGCGATCCAGACCATGCAGGAACTCCTCTCCGAAGACCTGCAGCACGCGCGGCGCCGGCATTTGCGTGTGACGGGTACCGTCCGGATAGGGATCGCCGAAACGCTCCGGCGGCAGGCTCCCGTCGCCCTGCAGTTGCGCGAGTGCCCGCCGCGCGCGCGCGGCGGCGGCATCGACACCGTGCTCGACGCTGAAGAACAGGTGCGTGAAAGCATAGGCATCCGTGCGCCGGTAGCGGTCGGCGTGCGCGAGGTAGTACTGCTCCAGCGCCGCCGTCGACAGCTCGGAAACGGCGGTCATGCCGTCGAGCAGGTATTCCATCTTCTGCACGAGACGGCGGCGCACGATGACATCGCCGTCGTCGAGCCCCAGGCGCAGCGCCTCGCGATACAGCACCTCCGCACGAATCCAGCGCGCGACCTCTGCGTCGCCGCCGCGATTGCCGGTGTCGTCGTCGGCCAGCGCGAGCGGGGTGCGCAGCAGCGAATCCTCCGCGGGCACGTCGATACGCCGCGCGTCCACGGCCACCGGCGGCAGCCCGGCGCCGGGACGCAGCGCGTCGGCAGCAAAAGCCAGCGCGCCGAGCCCGAACACGAGCAACTCCGGCGCAAACCGGCGCA
>CAZDPA010000301.1:0-2158 GCA_964507195.1 uncultured Salinisphaerales bacterium
GGTCCAGCCCCTCGCTGACCAGCGTATGTTCCCGCAGCGCGAACGCCGGCTTCACCCACCACACCAGCAGCGGCAGCACGATCAGCGACAGCACCATGTTGATCGCCATGATCGCGATCAGCAGCAGGCCCATGTCGGCGACGAACTTCAGGTCGGACAGCAGGTACCAGGGCAGGATGCCCAGGATCATGATGCTGGCAGTGAACATGATCGCCTTGCCGGTCGTCAGCAGCGCCGCCTCGATCGCGCGTGCCCAGTCGCCGGCCTGCGCCTTCATCTCCTCGCAGATGCGCGACAGCAGGTAGATGCCGTAGTCGATACCGACTCCGACGCCGACCGCGGCGACGATCATCGAGTTGACGTCGAGACCAACGCCGAGCAGGTGCATCGCAGCGATCAGCGCCTCGTTGGCGAGATTGACCGGAATCAGCAGCAGCACACCCGCCACCCACGAGCGGTAGGCCAGCGAGCACAGCAGGAACACGCAGAGATTCACCACCGCGATCACGATCCACTGGTAGCGCTCGATCACGCGGTTGACCGCTTCCTGCAGCGCGATCGTGCCGGTGCCCAGGCGCACGCGGAACTCGGCATGATCGATGCCGACCGCATCCACCGCCGCGTGCGCAGCCTTCAGCGCGGCGTCCACGGTTTCCTGCTTGTTGTCGGCGTACCACAGCGACACCGTCGCGTTCTGCATGCGCTGATCGACGACGTGGCCGAAGTTCTTCGAGCTGGAACCCATCATGGCGCCGACCGCGGCGGCACTGATCGCCTGCTCGCGCGCATCCAGTGGTATCCACTTGGGGTTGCCGCCGTTGAACAGGCGGTTGGACTCGGTCAGATAGTCGGCGAACGACAGCGTCGCCCGCGGCGGCGACTCGCCCTTCTCCATCAGCACCTGCAGGCGCTGCAGCGTCATCACCGTATCGACCCGCTGCGCGGTCCAGTCCGGCCGCTTCTGGTCCTTCGCCTCCAGCACGATCTGCAGCGTGTTGACGCCGGGGAAGTTGGCGTTGATCGCGCGCACCGAGCTGTTGTACGGCGAGTCTTGCCACAGCAGGTTGCTGCCTTCCACCGGGTTGCCGATCCTGATCTGCGAGGCGGTGTAGAGCACGAGCACGGACAGCACGATCATCACCACCGTGGTCGCGCGTGCGCGGAGGCCGTGGCTGAGGCTGGCGACGCCGCCGAGCAGATTGTGCAGACGCTGGTGCACGCCGCCGCTCCTGCCGTGGCCGGTGAGCTGTTGCACGTTGCGCGGCGGCGGCAGGGTGGCGAGCAGCAGCGAGATCAGCACGACGCCGGTCGGGATCAACCACACCGCCCACATGCCGCAGAAGATCGCGTGCCGCACCATCGCCGGAATCGGCGCGGCGATGACGACGACGATGCCGAGGATGTCGGTGAGGATGCCGAGCACCGACGGCGCCATCATCACGCTCATGGTCAGCTGCGCCGCCTTCGTGCGGTCGCCGACCTGCGCGTAGATTTCGTAGTAGCGCTCGGTGAACTGCACGCTGTGCGAGAACGAGCGCGCTGTCAGCAGCAGCGGGATCACCATCAGCAGCGGCTCGATCGAAATGCCGAGCCAGCCGACCAGCCCGAACGCCCAGATCGCGGCGGTGACACTGGTGATGATCGGCGTCAGCACGCCGACGAGGTTGCGCATGTACAGCGCCAGCGCCAGCACCAGCGCCGCGATCGTCACCGTGAAGATGCCCACCATCTGCCATTCGTGGCGATAGACCCAGCCGATCAGCGTCGGCTGGCCGGCGATGAAGATCTCGTGGTGCTGGTCGCGCGCGGCTTCGGCGAGTTGCTCGATGTACTCGAAGGCGATGCCGTAATCGACCTTCTGCTCGATCAGCGTCGCCATCACCAGCGTCGAGCGATCGTCCGGCGAAATCAGGAACACGCGCACGTTCGCCGCCTTGGCGACGCGCTCGCGGAAGGCGGCGACGTCGGCGTCCGATTGTGGCGGGTGGTCCGACATCAGCGGGCGCATGTCGATGCCGAAGGGCGTCGCCTCCGAGTAGCGCGCCTTCTCGGTCGTGATCGACAGGATCTGGTCGTGATCGACGCCGGGCGTGAGGTCGATGTCACGGGTGAACTTCCAGACCCTGTTCAGCGTATCGACGTTGTAGATGTCGCCGTC
>CAZDPA010000302.1:0-2120 GCA_964507195.1 uncultured Salinisphaerales bacterium
AGTTCTACTTCCTCGAAATGAACACGCGCCTGCAGGTCGAGCATCCGGTGACCGAAGAGATCACTGGTATCGACCTCGTGCTGCAGCAGCTGCGCGTCGCCGCCGGCGAGAAGCTCGGCTACGCACAGAAGGACGTGCAGTCCTCCGGTCACTCGATCGAGTTCCGCATCTATGCCGAAGATGCCGCGCGCGGCTACACGCCGACGACCGGTCCGATCCTCGTGCTGCATCCGCCGCAGGGCGAGGGCGTGCGCTGGGACAGCGGTGTGCTGCAGGGTGGCGAAGTGACGTCGGCCTTCGATCCGATGATTGCCAAGCTGATCATTCGCGGTGCAAATCGGTCTGAAGCGATTGCGCGTGCCGACAAGGCCCTGCGCGACACGGTGCTGCTCGGCTGCAAGACCAATACCGCATTCCTGCGTCGCCTGATCGCGCATCCGGCGTTTGTTGCCGGCGACGTGCATACCGGATTCCTCGACGCGAATCCGCAGATTGCTGCCGAGCCTGATTTGCCCGCAGAAACGCTCAACGCCTTGCTTGCCGCTGCGAGTATCAGCACGCGCCCCATGCGCGATGTCGCTGACGCCGTGCCGGATATGCACGCCGCGATGGGTGGGTGGAGGAACTGAGCCATGATGAGCAAAGAGGACTCTGATCACCCCTCTCCCACTCGTGGGAGAGGGGCAGGGGAGAGGGCAGTGTGCCCGAATAGGGGGCCGAGAACCCGCGAAAAGCATCTGGCGCACGCGAAAGAGCTTCGTTCACAGCAGACCGACGCTGAGTTGCGCCTTTGGTATCACCTGCGCGCGCATCGTTTTCTGGGCTTGAAGTTCAAGAGACAAGTGCCAGTCGGCGGCTACATCGTTGACTTCGTATGCCTGGAGCACGCGCTGGTGATTGAAGTCGATGGTGGGCAGCACGCTGAGCGCGTTCACGCCGACAAACTTCGCTCGGCATTCCTGAAGAAGCAGGGCTTCCACGTACTCCGATTCTGGAATGACGAAGTCCTCAGTCAGACAGAGGCTGTTCTCGAAGCGATTCGTCAGCACCTACAGCTGCCCCCTCCCCTAACCCCTCTCCCGCAAGCGGGCGAGGGGAACCGGAACTAAGCCATGCAACACGCGTTCAAGCTGAACGACGCAGAACACAACGTCGCATTGTCACGCTCGGAAAGCGCGTACCGCCTGCACTTCGGGGAGCAGGTCGTCGATGTCGATCTCAAGACCAGCCCCGATGGCCGCGCGTGGCTGACGGTTGGAGAGCGTCATGTCGAAGTCGTTGTTGCCGTGCGCGGTGACGATGTCTTCGTGCACATCGATGGCGAGGCCTACCAGCTGCGCTACCAGCATCCGCTCGATCGCCTCGCCGCACAGGCCGGCGGTGCCGCCAGTGATCGCATCCTCGCGCCGATGCCGGGCAGCATTGTCAGTGTCGCGGTCAAGGCCGGCGATACGGTGGCCAAGGGCCAGACGCTGCTGGTCATGGAAAGCATGAAGATGGAAACGACGATCGCCGCGCCGCGCGACGGCGTGATTGCCGCGGTCACGTTCGACAAGGGTCAGACCTTTGATCGGGACGCGCTGCTGCTGAGCCTGGAACCGCAGGACGCGAAGGCATGAACAATTTCATTTCAACCTTGGATTTCATCTCAGGCATGCCTTCTCGCGCTCCTTCCCGCACCCACGCTCGCTTCGCTCACGGCACCGTGTCAGGAGCGCACTCGTGAAACGCATCGAATCCAAGATCAACACGGCGTCGGCCGACTTCCAGGCCAACGTCGAGCACAACCGCAAGATCGCCCAGGCCTTCCGCGACAAGCAGGACCAGGTCCGCCACCAGCGTCCGCAGCGCGACATCGACCGCCTGCGCGACCAGAAGAAACTGCTGGTCCGCGAGCGCCTGAACCTGTTGCTTGATCCGGGCACACCGTTCCTCGAGCTGTCCTCGCTGGCCGCCAATGACGCCTATGACGGCGACGTGCCGGGCGCGGCCTGTGTGACCGGCATCGGCATCGTCGCCGGCCGCGAAGTCGTCATCAATGCCGGCGACGCGTCGGTCAAGGGCGGCGCCTGGTATCCGTTGACGGTGAAGAAGACCGTGCGCGCGCTCGACATTGCGAT
>CAZDPA010000303.1:0-2015 GCA_964507195.1 uncultured Salinisphaerales bacterium
GGGGCGTCGGCGCCGCTGGGGTTACGGCGGCTACGCCGCCCCCTCTCCCTAACCCTCTCCCGCAAGGGGAGAGGGAACTGGTGACCGTGCCGCTCATCAAGCTCGCCTACGGCCGCTCCGGCGACAAGGGCAATTCCGCAAACATCGGCATCCTTGCCCGCAAACCGGAATACGTTGCGATCCTGCGTGATCAACTGACCGCTGACGCGGTCAAGCAGTACTTCGCCCACTTCGTCGAAGGCAGGGTCGAGCGCTTCGAGATTCCCGGCCTGCAGGGCTTCAACTTCCTGATGCACAGCGCACTTGGCGGTGGTGGCGTCGCGTCTCTGCGCTACGACCCGCAAGGCAAGATGCTCGCGCAGGTGCTGATGGACTTTCCCATCAGCGTGCCGACGGCACTGCTTGGCCAGGGCGCATAGACATGCCGCGCAAGTTACAGCGCACGCATGCCCCGCGCCTGGCGCGCGAGGATCGCATTGATGCGATCCGCATCGCGGCGCGCGACCTGTTCTGCGAGAAGGGTTACGAAGCGGTGGCGATGGCCGAGATCGCCGCCCGAGTCGGCGTCGTCGAAGGCCTGCTGTACAAGTATTTCGCGACCAAGCGCGAGCTGTTGCTGCAGGTGCTCGAGCACTGGTACGAGGAAATGTTCGGCGACTATTCGCGCGAACTCGCCGGCGTGAAAGGTCATCGTGCGCGCCTGCATCTGCTGGTCTGGCGGCATCTGCGCACCGTGCGCGAGTACCCGCTGCTGTGCCGCCTGATGTTCCGGGAAGTGCAGTCCGAGCACGACTATCGCGGGACCGTGCTGCACGGCCTCAACCGCCGCTACACGCAGCTGCTCGTCGACGTCATCGAAGAAGGCATCAAGGCTGGCGAGTTCCGCAAGGACATTCCGTCGGGGCTGATGCGCGCGATGGTCTACGGCGGCATCGAACATCACAGCTGGAACTACGTCTGCGGGCGTGGCGATCTCAACATCGATGCGATCGCCGACCAGATCGTCGCCGTCCTCTGCGAAGGCCTCAGTCCATCCGTCAAAACACCACACAAGGTTCAAATATGAGCCAGCAAACAACATCCCCGACGCAGCGCCTGCCGGACACGGCCGGCTGGCCGTTCCACACCGTGCTCGTCGCCAACCGCGGCGAGATCGCCGTGCGCGTGCTGCGCACGGTGCAGAAGCTCGGCCTCAAGGGCGTCGTCGTCTATCACGCGGCCGATCGCGGCACTGCGGCGGTCAAGATGGCCGACGAGGCAATCGAGATCACCGGTAGCACACCGGTCGCCGCGTATCTTGATGGTGCGCAGATCATTGCGGCTGCGAAGGCCACCGGCGCGGGCGCGATCCATCCGGGCTATGGCTTCCTGTCCGAGAACAAGGGCTTCTGCGCTGCGGTCGAGGCGGCGGGTATCCGCTTCATCGGCCCGACGCCGGAGCAGATCGACCTGATGGGCGACAAGGTGCGTGCACGCAACTACGTCGAGAAGGCCGGGTTCCCGGTCGCGCCGTCGGCGATCGAGGACGACGATCCGAAGACCTTCGTCGAGCGTTCGCGCAAGGTCGGCGCGCCGTTGCTGATCAAGCCCAGCGCCGGCGGTGGCGGCAAGGGCATGCGCATCGTGCGCGACCTCGCGATCCTCGAGCAGGAGATCGAGCGTGGCCGCAGCGAGGGTCAGCGCTATTTCGGCGATGGCCGTCTGTACTGCGAGCGCTATATCGAGAACCCGCGACACATCGAGGTGCAGGTGCTGGGCGATGGTCAGGGCAATGTCGTGCACGTGTTCGAGCGCGAGTGCTCGGTGCAGCGTCGCTTCCAGAAGATCGTCGAGGAAACCCCTTCGCCGGCGCTCGATGCCGCGCTGCGAGAGAAGATCTGCGAGACCGCGGCCGGCATCGCCCGCGCGCTCGACTATCGCAACGCCGGTACCGTCGAATTCATCTTCGGCCAGGGCGGCGAGTTCTACTTCCTCGAAATGAACACGCGCCTGCAGGTCGAGCATCCGGTGACCGA
>CAZDPA010000304.1:0-2006 GCA_964507195.1 uncultured Salinisphaerales bacterium
TCTTCGGCGGCTTGGCACAGATCAAGCGCGCGGGCGTCGATGAATTGCTTAAAGTCGAAGGCGTCAATCGCACGCTGGCCGAGCGCATCTACGCGCATTTCCACTAGGGTCTGTTGACAATTAATGGGTCGTCGCGCCGGGGTCTGTTTTTGCGCAGTGCAAGGAACGACTGACGTGATGTATTGGAATACATGAGGAAGGAGTGACGCGGCAATGCGCAAAAACAGACCCCGGCCCTTCGGGTTGCCCCCGGATTTGCCGCCGTGCTGCGTTGCTCGGCGCTTGCGTATGTCGTATACGCCGCGTTCCTCGCGCCTTGCCCGGCGGCAAATCCGGGGGCAACGCGACGATCAAATGATTGTTCACAGGCCCTGCTCCTAGATGAATGATCAACGATGCCGTGCGAAGGTGACGCTTATTCCTGCGTCGGTGCCGTCGGCGCGGGCTTGGCGAGCTTGGCGCGCAACTGTGCCAGTTCGTCCTCGACCTTGTCGTTGGCTTCCAGCTGCGCGAACTCGTCGTTCAGCGAGCGGGTGCCGAGATCGTAGGCTTCCAGCTCCGCTTCCATGCGATCGATCTTGCCCTCGTACTGTTCCATCTTGAGCATCGCGTCCTGCATGCGCACGTCGTTGATCTGGCCCTTGACCTTGAGCCGGGCGCCGACCGAGTGCGAACGCAGGATGATGGTCTTCTGGCGCTGGCGCGCATCGGCCAGCTTGGCCTTGAGCTTGCCGGTGTCCTCGTCGAGCTTGCCGATCTCCTCCTCGACGTGGGCCAGTTCCTTGCCGTACAGCGTGACCTGGTCGAGCGCGCGGTTCTTGGCAGCGAGCGCGCCGCGGGCGAGGTCTTCGCGATTCTTGCTCAGCGCCAGCTCGGCCTTGCCTTGCCAGTCGGCAGCTTCGGCCTGCAGCTGGCCGACCAGGCGCTGCAGCTCCTTCTTGCGGGCGATGGTGCGCACGCTGGTCGAACGCACTTCGACCAGAGTGTCTTCCATCTCCTGGATGATGAGACGGACCATCTTCTCCGGGTCCTCCGCCTTGTCGAGCATGGCGTGGATGTTGGAGTTGATGACGTCGGAAAGGCGGGAAAAGATGCCCATGGGAAATGGCTCCGGGAATTGAAAGAAGAATAACGGCTCAGCAGGCGTAAGTGGCGGACGGCTTGTTGATCGTCGCCTGGCGCACCGGGCAGACCACCTTGCGCAGGCCCGCGGTGGCGTTGGCTTCGGCCGCTGCCTGCGCAAACGGTGCTTCCGGCAGCAGCGGCTGCAGCGCGCCGTCGAGGTTGCGCTGCATGTCGCCGCGGATCTGGCCCTGCGCCGACTGCGCCTGGCCGGCGATCATCTGCGCGAGGCTCTCGGAGGCTTGCGCGCCGAAGCTGGTCGAGATCAGGGCGGCGGCGATCAGGGCGGTAAGGGTCTTGTGGGTCTTGTGGCTCATGGCACGACTCCGTTGTGACTGGGGTACTTCGTGCGTCTTCTATTGCCAGCGCTGTGCCAACTCACCCGCAGCGATCAAGTCAATGATTTTGAAAGTATTAATATTCGGGGCCGGCTGTCCGGCGAGTGTCCGGCGGACGATGTTTCCGAAGATGTGGTAGAAATCGCCACCCCTTGGCGGAAATCGCACGGCAGGCCCGATGTACCAGCGAGACAACCCCGATCCCATCCTCGGCCAAGCCGATAACTTCCTGGCCGTGCTGGAAAAAGTCTCGCGGGTGGCACCGCTGGCGAAGCCGGTGCTGATCATCGGCGAGCGCGGTTCGGGCAAGGAGCTGATCGCAGCGCGCGTGCATTTCCTCTCCGAGCGCTGGCAGCGGCCCTATGTGAAATTCAACTGCGCGGCGATCAACGAGGAACTGCTGGAATCCGAGCTGTTCGGCCACGAAGCCGGCGCGTTCACCGGCGCGGCGCGCGCCCGCGTCGGCCGCTTCGAGCTGGCCCACGGCGGCACCCTGTTCCTAGACGAACTCGCGAGCATGAGCCTGCGGCTGCAGGAGAAGCTGCT
>CAZDPA010000305.1:0-537 GCA_964507195.1 uncultured Salinisphaerales bacterium
CGGCATCTTTAATCAACCCTAATTGCAGAAAAGCTTCCACATTTTTAACGCCCAACCCTTCCATGTCAAAGGCATCTCGCGAAATAAAATGTTCGATACCGCGAAGACGAATAGTAAAACAATTTTTATTGACGCAACGATGTGCTGCTTCGCCCTCTACACGTTCAACTTTTCCTCCGCAAATAGGACAAATCCGGGGCATCCGCCAGGCCGATCTTTCCGCTTAATTTCGTCTTCATTGTGCAAGGTTGCTCTTTTCACAGTACTGCCTGCCAGCCTAACCGCCTTGAGCTCCGCTACGGGCGTTAGAACGCCTGTCCGGCCTACTTGGACAACTATATCCTCTATAATTGTTTCCGCCTGTTCGGCCGGAAACTTATACGCGGCTGCCCAGCGCGGCGATTTAGCCGTCACTCCCAACTTATCGCGCAGGGCAACGTCATTCACTTTGATTACGATACCATCCGTAGCATAAGCAAGTTTAGTGCGCTTTATCCCCCACTCTTCAATAAATTTTTTAACTTCGGCCAGACTCTC
>CAZDPA010000305.1:547-1982 GCA_964507195.1 uncultured Salinisphaerales bacterium
CAAATCCCTCAATTCTTCAAACATTTGAACTTGGTTGGCCACGGTAATGTCGCCAGATAAATCATAAAAGAAACTGGATAATTTTCTGGCACTAGCAATCCGAGGGTCCAGTTGCCGGACTGTTCCCGCCGCCAAATTACGCGGATTGGCATATTTTTCTTGGCCCAATTTAGTTTGTTCCTGATTGATTCTAATAAATTCGTCTTTTTCGATATAAATTTCTCCACTGACTGTGATGTCTAAGGGCCGGGCTAATTTTAGGGGAATGTCGCGCACGGTTCTCACTGTGTGTGTGACGTCCTCTCCTACTTCCCCATCACCGCGCGTGGCTGCTTGTACCAATTCACCGTTTTGATATGTCAAAATCATTTGTAAACCATCAATTTTTATTTCGCAAGTATACTCCGGTGATTTACCAAGCAACTTAGTAACACGGTTGTTAAATTCATCTAAACCATCCCAACTAAACACATCGTCCAGCGACATGCGTTTCTTACTATGGCGCACTTCCCGAAAACCTGCTTTCACTTTATCCCCGACCCTTTGTGTGGGCGAATCGGTCAATACCAGCCTAGGAAATTGCTGTTCTAAATCAACTAATTCTCGATAAAGTGTGTCGTAATGCTCATCGGAAATCTCCGGCTTATCTAAAACATAATACCGATAATTATGGTAGTTAATTTCCTCTACCAATTGCTTTATCCTGTTTGCCGCCTTTGAACTATCCACTCTTTTATTATAGAGCAGATTACTGCTGAGGAGGCTGATTTTTATCCGGTTGTTTTTTGAGATCTTCTAAGGAAGTCCATTCGTTTTCTTTGAGTTCGTTCGCTTTCGGAGCAAGGGGTGGCGGAGTCGATCCTGGCTTAGTCCCACTGGCTTGCAGATCATGGATCAGATTAGATTTAGGTTTATTCTTTTCAATAGCAGAAATCAAATTCTTGAGCGTTGCTTCTTGAGGTTTGACTCTGCCTCGAGGGTAAACTCTTTTCACTTCGCGCCGAGGCTCTCGGGCCTGACTAGGCGCTGGCGGTACTACTTCCGTTTGGGCCGATTGAATAGCCGTTTTCATGTCGGTAGCGCCCGGCAGATCAACCTTTAAAGCTGGCCGGAATGGGACTGGCCGATTAGGCAAAGGTCGACTGCCGCCACTGTTGTTAGTATAACCACTGCTATTACCATAACTACGGCTAGGTGTTTCCCCTCGCGGGACGTAGGCACTGCCTGCCGCCGATTCTTCTAACAGCTCTTTGATTTTTTCTTCCACAAAAATAGCTGGCTTAGCGTAACGTTCATGCGACAGCGCAATGATTTTTTCCGTATTATGATTATGATCGGCGGGAGGCGGCAAGGTTTGAGCGGAAAATGCCGGCATCGTCATTCCATCGACTGACAATTTCAAATAAATATTATAAATGTTCAAATTAACTAAATC
>CAZDPA010000306.1:0-1963 GCA_964507195.1 uncultured Salinisphaerales bacterium
CTTCGGCGAGACGCATGATTTCGGCGAGGCCGCGGGTGATCAGCGCGGCACGTGTGTTGGCGCCGAGTTGCAGGCCGTCGGCGATACCGACGCCGATTGCCATGACGTTCTTCGCCGCGCCGCCGATCTCCACGCCGGGCAGATCCTCGCTCCAGTAGGCGCGGAAACCGCCGCCGTGCAGGCGCTGGACGATCTTCTCGGCGAAGGCCTGATTGTTCGAAGCGATCGTCACCGCCGTCGGCAGACCGATGCCAAGTTCCTTCGCAAAGGTCGGGCCGGACAGCACCGCCATTGGATAGGCGCTGGACAGCGCCTGATCGACAACCTCGTGGATCAGCAGCCCAGTGCCCGGTTGCAGACCCTTGCAGGCGATGACGACGCCCTGCCCGGCGCGCAGCAGCGGCGCGAGGGTTTCGAGCATGCCGTTCAGCGTGTGCGACGGTGTCGCTATCAAAAGATCTTCGGAAGCTTCGACCAGCGCGACGAGATCGGCAGTCGCGGTCAAGGCCGCCGGAAAGCTGCACCCCGGCAGGTACTGCTCATTCTCGCGCGCGGCCTGCATCGCCTTGATGCGTCCGGCGTCGCGCCCCCACAGCAGCGTGGGCGCGCGCCGGCCAAGATGAATCGCGAGTGCAGTGCCGAAGGAGCCGGCGCCGATGACGCCGATTTCACAGTGCTGCAACGTGCCTTCGGCCGAGGTCGTCACAATGCGCGAGCGCTAGTGCTTGGCTGCCGCAGCCTGTTGCTCACGCGTCTTGTTGACGTGATCGACGTAGAGCGCTTCGAAGTTGATCGGCTGCAGCAGCAACTGCGGGAAGCCGGCGCGCTGAACCAGATCAGCAATGGTTTCGCGCGCGAACGGAAAGATCAGGCCCGGGCAGTAGCCGGCGAGAATCGCCTGGCGGTCTTCGTTGGAAGTGAAGCCACGAACGACGAACAGACCCGCCTGATGGGTTTCGGCAAGGAAGGCGACGTCGTTGCCGAGCTTGGCGGTCACGGTGACCGCGAGCACGACGTGGAAAATGTCGTTCTCCATGCCTTTGACTTCGGTGTTGACCTGCACGTCCATCTGCGGCTGCCACTGGCGCGAGAACACTTCCGGTGCGAGCGGCACTTCCAGCGAAGCGTCCTTGACGTAGATCTTCTGCAGCAGAACCTGGCGCTGCGGTGCCGTCGCAGTTGCCGCGGCTGCGGCCTGGGGTTGGGTGTTGTCGTTGCTCATGATGACTTGTTATTCGAAAGTGGATCGTTCAGAAGTGGGTCAAGATTCCCTGATGCGTTCAGGGCGTAGAGGTCATCGCAACCTCCGACGTGCACATCACCGACAAAAATCTGCGGTACCGTGCAGCGGCCCGTGATGCGGACCATCTCTTCTCTGAGCTCGGGATTCTTGTCGACCTCGATCTCGTCGTATTTCACGCCCTTGGATGAAAGCAGGCGTTTGGCCATCGTGCAGAACGGGCAGTAGCCAGAGCTGTACAGGCGAACCGCTTTCATTTTGTCGTGACCGGCAGGTTGGCTGTGATCCACGCGTTGAGGCCGCCACGCAGCGGATAGGCTTCGGTGAAGCCCTGCTTGCGCAGCTTTTCAACGGCGGTGACGGAGGTTCCGCCGAGTGCGCAATACACGAGCACGGGTTTGGCCTTGTCCTTGGCAAACTGAGTCAGATGCTCATCGAGCTTGGCCAGCGGCGCATTGCGCGCATTCAGCAGATGGCCTTTCTTGAAATCAGCCACAGTGCGCACATCAAGCACCAGCGGATCGCGATCATTGATCAGACGGATCGCCTCAGGCACCGACAGGCGCTTGCCGCCCGTGAGATTGCCGTGCACCTCGTTGGCGATCAGCAGCACGGTCACCACACCGAGCGCAGCAAACGGGCTGGGGTGTGCGCCGAAAAATGTAATCAGTTGGTCCATTACCTTGTGCGTCGGTCCCGTGTATGCGTGGTGCCTTGAGCGTT
>CAZDPA010000307.1:0-1955 GCA_964507195.1 uncultured Salinisphaerales bacterium
GGGCCTGTGGGGGATGGGGGATCTGGTGCTGCCCTGCACCGACAATCAATCGCGCAACCGCCGGCTCGGTCTGCTGCTGGCACAGGGCCAATCCGTTGCCGAAGCGACGACCGAAATCCGTCAGGTCGTCGAAGGCGTGCGTGCTGCGCCTGAGATACTGCGCCTCGCTGCCAGGCACGGCGTCGAGATGCCCATCACGACCACCGTTGCTGCCGTCCTCGAAGGACGCATGAGTGCGGTTGAAGCGGTGCGTGCATTGGCGACGCGACCGGCTAAGGCTGAGGCGGGCTGACCGATCAGTGCTCTAGTCGCTGCCAATATCCTCGAAGGCTTTATCCATGGCATAGCCCATTGCCAGAATCGCAGCGCCCCACAGCAGCACAGTGATTCCCAAGCCAAGGCCGACAGATTTTGCAGCGCTGACTTTCTCAACTTCCAGCGTTTCAATCTGGCTGAAGGGCACTCGCCACAGCTTGCCGGTTTCTTCACGGCCGGTCATCGATGTCTCAGCGACTGCGGTGATCTCCAGCGCGTAAGTCTTGCCGGCCTTGGTTGTGACGCGCACGTCGTCGCCGACGGCCACTTGGTTGGGCGTCGACGGCGTTGGCCGCTCGACCGCTTTCATTGTCGTGCAGCTGATCAAGCTGATGCTCGTCAGTACCGCGAGGACGAAACGGAGCTTGCGCATGAAACACCCCCTTGCTGTTTTTTTGATGTTGATTTCAAGACGTGCTGAACCATGCTCTGCGAGGCAACAAGTTGTAGGCGAGGTAACTTCTTCGCCGAATATCGGTGTCAGCAGGCGGTGAAGCCGGATTGCCGCCACGCTTCGAACACTGCGACCGCCACCGTGTTCGACAGGTTGATGCTGCGACTGCCGGCCTGCATCGGCAGGAAGACGCGCTGCGATTCAGGCAATGCGTTGATCACTTCGTCCGGCAGGCCGCGCGTTTCGCAGCCGAACAGTAGCAGGTCGTCGTCCCGGTATTTGATGCGGTCGTAGCGCTGGCGACCGCGGGTGCTGAAGGCCAGTACGCGCGACGATGGCAACTCGGCGAGCAGGGCGTTCAGCGAGGCGTGTTCGCTGACGCGCGCCATGTCGTGGTAATCGAGGCCGGCGCGGCGCAGGTTGGCGTCGCTCAAGTCAAAACCCAGTGGATGGATCAGGTGCAGGTGCGCGCCGGTGTTGGCGCACAGGCGGATGATGTTGCCGGTGTTGGGCGGGATTTCGGGCTGATACAGGGCGACGTGGAACATGTCTGAACGGTTCTTCTAAGGCCGATCGGCCCCGCAGGCCCAGCACGATTCGAACGTCACCGGTGAGTTCTCGCCGCAGCCGCAGGGCCAGATGGCGTGGGCATGGCGGCGCTGTTCGTACTGTTTGAGCAGGGTTTTTGCCCGATCCAGGTCACGCCGATCCTGCAGGATCAGGCGCGGATAGGCGTCGGACGGCAATTCGCCGCGGGCGCCCCACAATGGGGAGCCGAACACGGCCACCTCGATGCCGTGCGACTGCAGATACGAGCGCAGGATTTCGGCCTCGATCGGATCGGCTGCGGAATAGAGCGTGTCCATGATCCATTGTAGGCCCGCGCCCAACTTCATTGACAGCCTTGGGACCGTTGCCTAAGCTGCTGTCCACGAACGCAAAATGGCGGGGAATATCATGAATGGACTGAAGCTGATTGCAGCCGCTGCGGCGTTCTCGCTGGTAGCGTCGAGCGCGATGGCGCAGAGCGATAGCGTCGATGAGTCGCCGTCGGCTGCGGCGATGACGGTGGATCTGCTGATCGTGCGCCCGCTCGGCCTGGTGGCCAGCGTGCTTGGCATTGGTCTCTTCGTTGTGCAGTTGCCGTTCGCGGTGCTGTCCGGCGATATGCCGAGCGACCCGGCGAACAAGCTGGTGGCGGCGCCGCTGGCCTATACCTTCACCCGCCCGCTCGGCGAGATGGAAT
>CAZDPA010000308.1:0-1942 GCA_964507195.1 uncultured Salinisphaerales bacterium
CCGGAAACCCCCGCAAACTGCAAACCCCGCGCGAGGGCGCCATGCAGTTTGCCGAGCCCAAAGAAAAAGGCCCGCATGGCGGGCCTTTTCGATGCAGCTCGGTGCCGCTATCGGGCGGCGAGCATCCACAACCGCGCCAGATCCGCCGTGCCCTCAGTACCCCGTACGCTCTTGAACGTCTTGACCGCATCAGCGGTCTTGCCGGCCTGCAACTGCGCGTAACCGAGATTGAGCTTGGCTTCTTCAGGCCGCTTGAGCCCGCCCTTCTGGATGCCCTGCTGGATCAGGGCGATGCCCTTGTCGGTGTCGCCATAGCCGACGTAGTTGAGGCCGGTCGCGACCAGCCCGTCGCCGGTGGCTTGGTTTGCCGCGGCCTTCTCGCCTTCGATGAGCGTGGCCTTGTCTTCGGTGAGCTTGCGGGCGACCAGGTCGGAGAGTCGCTTGTGGCGGTCGATGTCCTGCGGACTGCCCTGCCCCAGGGCCTTGGCTTCGTAGCCCTTCTTCAGGAATTGCTCGGCTTCGCCCGGCAAGCCGGCCTGCAGTGCAAGCTGGGTGGCTTCCATGTAGTCGCCGGGCTTGTCGAGGGTTTTGGTTTTGAGTCGGAGCCGGTACAGATCCAGCGTCAGCCGGTCGGAGAAGCCGGGTTTGTTGCTGGTCCTGCTGATCAGATCGAGCCAGTAGTTGGGGGTCGGGTGGTACTGGACGAGCTTTTCCAGGGCGGTGACGTAGCCGCCGCTGTCGTTCTGCTTGAGCGCGGTGCTGGCCAGCAGTTTCAATGTGTCTTCGCTGGGGGCCTGGCCGGCCTTTTCGGTTTGCTGGATCTGCTGGCTGATCGCCTTCTGCGCTTCTGCGTAGCTGCCGGCGAGGTAGTAGGCCTGCGGCAGCAGGCCGGTGACCTGGGCGTTGCTGCCGCCGGCGGCCTGGTACTTCTGGATCGCTTCGACGGCTTTGCTGTAGTTCTTGCTGGCGTAGGTCAGCTTGGCGATGGCTTCCAGCGTCGGAATCTTTTCGCTCGCCTGCAGTTGCGGCGAGGCGAGGACCGCTTCGTAGGATTTGACCGCACCGGCGTAGTCGCCGGCGCCGGTAGCGGCCGCACTCTTCATGCGTTCGATGATGTAGCTCTCGTACGGGGTCAGGCTGCCGATGCCTTGGGCTTCGTTGACCTTGGCGAGGGCGTCTTTGTACTTCTTGCCCTGGATCAGGGTTTGCGCTTCCTGCAGGGGCTTGCCGACTTCGGGGCGCAGGGCATCGGCGGCTTGGACCTGGAGGCTGAGGGCGAGCAGGCCGAGGGCGAGGCGTTTGGGTAGGGCTTTCATGGTTTGACCTTACTGCTTACTGCATGAACTGTTCATTACCAACCAGCCCGATCTTGGTGATGCCGAGTCGCTGCGCGGAGGCGAGCACGCCGATGACGTGTTTGTATTCGACCAGCTTGTTCGGGCGGATATGGAATTCGCTCTGTTCGGCCTGGTGGGCGTCGTATCTGAAACGCTGTTCGAGTTCCGATCGGCTGGCGATCGCGCTGCCGTTCCACAGAATCGTGCCGTCGAAATCGATTTCGAGATCGACGATCGGCGGCGGAATCGGGTTCTCGGTCGGCGGGGCGTCGGTGCTGGGCATGTCCAGCTTGACCGCGTGCGTCTGGATCGGGATGGTGATGATCAGCATCACCAGCAAGACCAGCATGACGTCGATCAGGGGGGTGGTGTTCATGTCGACGACGACGTCCGGGTCTCCGGAGTCGCTGCCGCTGCCTAGGGTCATTCCCATGTGAAAATTTCTCCGAAATTTGGGGGACGGGAGTCGGGGGTCAGGGGACGGTGAAAGAAGGGTTCATTTCAGGAGTCGAGCGCTTTTGTCCCCCGACCCCTGACTCCCGTCCCCGAGCCTCACCCCTTGGGGGGTGGCTCAGTAATGAATCCGATCTTGGCGATCCCCGCCC
>CAZDPA010000309.1:0-1925 GCA_964507195.1 uncultured Salinisphaerales bacterium
GTGGCTGGGCCGAGTTTCGCAAGCGTAGTCGAGCAAGTGGACGGTGAGAAGGAATTCGTTCTGGCATTATCCATAAGCGTTACCAATCTTTCCTTGATCAATCTCTACGAGGAAAGCTGCACCATTACTATCGGTGACTATGAGCTTGACGATATAATTATGGAAAAGCAGCTCGATGGATCGTATGATGTAGCTATTTCCCTCCCGGTCTCGGACTTGCCGGATGGAGAAGCCGATGTTCAGGTTGCATTGAGAACGCTTGGAGATATTAAAGGAGCTGCCGTCGTAAGCGGTGTTTTATTCGACAAGACCGCACCCGAGCTTGAGTTGCCGGATTTCCTTGTGCTTACTGACGGAGGGCCGCCAGCCGAAACCGATTTTGTTGAGTATTCGATAACGGCAAGTGATGCGGGAACCGGGGTAGGCACGATCACCTGGTCGGTGAATGGCGCCGCGCCGGCGACGACGTTCGGAACATCCAGCTCTGTACGAATTACCGCGACGGGAGACTATACGCTTGAGGTGATCGCGTCCGATATCGCGGGTAATATATGCAAGGCTTCATACAAAGGCGATCTTGAAGATGGATCGAAAGCGGTCATTTTTGCGAATCCCAATCAGGAAATAGTCGTCAGGAGTAGCGATCAAGCGGATCCGGAACGCCGGATACAGCTAGTCGTACTTGGCGGTGATGATGACTCGGTTGTAAGGATACGAGTGTCTGACGGCGCGTGGATGAATGCTAATAAGGAAGGCGACGAACACTATTTCCAGTTCCCGGAGTCGGTCGCCGCGAGCTATGCCGTCCATGCGGGGTTGTTTTCCGCTAGTACGGGAGAATTGATGTACGAAACGCAGAAGCTCGTCCGCGTCAATGCCCCTCCTGCAATGCTTCAGATACAGGCACGAGCGGCGAGGCTCGGCGAGACTGTAGAGGTGCGGGCTTCCTTCGTTGACCGGGATTCCGGGATTGTCGCCGATGGACCCTATTCGTACGCATGGCGTATCGGAACAACGTCGACGCTGATTGATGGCGGACCAGTAGCCCTTGTAGCTATCGATGTGAGCTTGGGTGATTTACAGGGCTTCCTGAGCGCGGGGAAGCTACCGTTGACGTATGAAGTGACCGATCGCTGGGGTGATACCGCGATTTCCGAAACGCAGTGGATAAATATCGTTCCGACCACGAGCGGTACGTTGCTCAATGACGAGGTATGGACGGGATCGGTCGACATCAGCGGCGTTGTCATCGTACCTGCGGGGATTTCCTTGACGATGGATAACACGACCGTAAGCGCCGTCGGGACCGCCATCTATACGGCGGGGATGCCGGGATACAATGTACGTATCATCGTTCAGGCCGAGGGCACCTTGAGCATCGAAGGCGATGAGAACATTTTAAGGAGATCCGCATCGTTCGGGGATCGGTGGGGCGGTGTGCTCATATTCGGAACCGGTACCATCGAGAACGCGCTGTTCGAAAACGCGATACAGGGGATTGCCGCGTACGGCGCAGCGAGCGTCAGTGTTAACAATTCCACCTTCGATCGGTGCCTCATCGGGGTCCACGCCATAGGATCGAGTCCAATCATTGACCTCTGCATTTTTGAAGACTCTGAATGGTACGGAGTAAAGGAAGAAGCGGGGTCCGCGCCAGTATTGCGTGATTGCTCTTTCATTGAAAATGCCGCCGACTACTACCGCAATGACGGGACTATCCTTGCCGGAGCACAGATCAATTTCGGCGCGAACAGCGGAAACACAGGTGAATAACATGATAAAAATGAACGATCGCAACAACAGGGCCACGACTTTTTTCATGCTCATCATTTTTTCCCTCGTCGCCACTGCTGGGGTAATCGCAGACCCGCTTGAAGTCGTTACGATAACGGATGCAATCTCCGTTCCGATAGCAATCGATGCCG
>CAZDPA010000310.1:0-1920 GCA_964507195.1 uncultured Salinisphaerales bacterium
GCATTCGCCCGGCGTGATCACGCCCGGACAGTTCGGCCCGATCAGCACCGACTTGGTGTACTGCGTACGCAGCGCGGCCTTGACCTTGACCATGTCGTTGACCGGAATGCCTTCGGTGATGCAGACGATCACGCGGATGCCGGCATCGGCGGCTTCAAGAATTGCGTCGGCCGCAAACGGCGCCGGCACATAGATCATCGTTGCATCGGCACCGGTCTTGGCCACCGCATCGTGGCAGGTGTCGAACACCGGCAGGTTCAGGTGCTGGCTGCCGCTGCGGCCCGGGGTGACGCCGCCGACGAGGCGCGTCCCGTAGGCGATCGCCTGTTCGGAGTGGAAGGTGCCCTGCTTGCCGGTGAAGCCCTGGCAGATCACCTTGGTGTCTTTGTTGATCAGAATGCTCATCGTGCTATCTCTATATGTAGCGCCTTAGGCGCTCTTGGCCAGGGCAACCACGGTCTTCGCGGCTTCGGTCAGGTCATCGACCGGCGTGATCTTCAGACCCGAACTGGCGAGCATCTCGCGGCCCTTGTCCATGTTGGTGCCCTGCAAACGCGCCACCACCGGTACCTTCAAGCCGATCTGCTTGACGGCCTGGATGATGCCTTCGGCGATCAGGTCGCAGCGCACGATGCCGCCGAAGATGTTGATGAAGATCGCCTTGCACTCCGGCGACTTGGTGATCAGCTTGAAAGCCTCGGTGACCTTCTCGGCCGTCGTGCCGCCACCGACGTCGAGGAAGTTGGCCGGACGGCCGCCGTGCAGTTTGACGATGTCCATCGTCGCCATCGCCAGGCCGGCACCGTTGACCATGCAGCCGATGTCGCCATCGAGCGTCACATAGTTGAGGTCGTACTTGGAGGCGTCACGCTCGCGCTCGTCTTCCTGCGAGAAGTCGCGCATCTCGGCGATTGCCTTCTGGCGATACATCGCGTTGGAATCGAAGTTGAGCTTGGCGTCGAGCGCCATGACGTCGCCGTCCTTCGTGACGATCAGCGGATTGATCTCGACCATCGCGGCGTCGAGGTCGACGAACATGCGGTAGAGGTTCATCAGGATCTTGGTGAACTGATCGACCTGGGTCTTGTTCAGCTCCATGAAGAAGCCGAGCTGGCGCGCCTGGTAGGGCTGCAGGCCGGCGGCCGGGTTGACGTAGACGTGCTTGAGCTTCTCCGGCGTCTTGTGCGCCACTTCCTCGATGTCCATGCCGCCGGCAGCGGAGGCCATGAACACGATGCGCTCGCGCGAACGGTCGACCAGCACCGACACATACAGCTCGCGGGCGATCGCCGACGGCGTTTCGACCCAGACGCTGTTGATCGGCAGACCTTCGGGACCGGTCTGGATCGTGACCAGCTGCTGGCCAAGCATTTTCTTGGTCGCTTCCTCGACGGCATCGAAGCCGTCGACCAGCTTGACGCCACCGGCCTTGCCGCGACCGCCGGCGTGGACCTGGGCCTTGACCACAAATCGTTCACCACCGATCTGTTTCGCCGCCGCACGCGCACCCTCTGGGCTGGTCGCCAGCTGTCCCTTGGGGACGACGATGCCGTAGCGCGCAAAAATTTCCTTTGCCTGATATTCGTGCAGATTCATGCTGCTTCTCTGTTGGGGCCGGTTCGTCGCAGGAGCCTGTCCGGCATGGCACTACACACTGCGTAAGGCACTGCGCGGTGGAGATCGACCAAACCGTCATCAAGTCACTCATCACGCCGACGCAACGGCGTATTGATCTGGTCTTGTCATCCGTTTTGGTGATGCTGCGCCTGCGCAGAGCAGGTATGTGACATCAGACAGGCTACATGAACGCGCGGCATTCTCACTTACATCCCGCCACGACGCAAAGATCGTTGCATCGCCCGGCGGCGGCTAGGGCCTGTTAACGCTATGGCGGTCGCTGAGACGGAGACCGTTTTGGCG
>CAZDPA010000311.1:0-1913 GCA_964507195.1 uncultured Salinisphaerales bacterium
TCTGGCGCGCACGATCACGGTCGATGCGGATCTGCACTTCCTGATCCTCGGCTTCGGCGACCGCACGCACGTCGGTCAGGCCCGGCACCAGGCGCAGCACGCGCACCACGTCGGCGGCGACGTCGCGCAGATGCTCGGCGGATTAGCCGAACACGCGCACGCCGAGTTTCTCGCCGGAACCCGAGCGGTTCTGCTCGAAGCTGGGATCGCCGATCGCGATCTTCGGCAGGTCCTTGCGGATCAGCTCCAGCAGCTGTTCGCCGGTCTTCTCGCGCTGCTCCTTGTCCTTGAGCAGGATCACGGTCTCGGCGCGGCCGGTGTCGAAGTAGGTGTAGACCGAGTCGAATTCGAACGCGTCCTTGTGCTCGAACAGATAACCCTCGATGGTGCCGACCGCGGACTTGATCTTGTCCAGGGTGTAGACACCGTTGATGTTGTAGCGCAGGAACAGGCGCTTATCGCTGGACGCCGGGAAGAAATCCGCCTTCACGAACGTCGCCGGAATGGCGACGCTGGCGAGGATCGCCACGATGATGAAGCCGGCGCGGCCGCGGTGGTGGATGGTCCAGCCGAGCATGCGCACGTAGCGCTCGGTAAAACGCTGCAGCCAGCGCGCGCCGTCGTTGGCATTGCCGGTGACCATGCGTGTGGTCAGCTGCGGGATCAGCGTCACCGCGACCAGCAGCGACGCCACCAGCGAAATGCAGATGGTGACCGCCACCTGACTGAGGAACACGCTGATCTCGGTCTGCGCGCCGAAGATGTTGGGCAGGAACACGATCGCGGTCGTCAGCGTGCCGGTCATGACGGCGAGGCTGACCTTGCTGACGCCGGCGAGCGTGGCCTTTACCGGATCGTCGGTCTTGACCCTCTCGGTGAAGATGCTCTCGGTGACGACGACGGCGTTGTCCACCAGCATGCCGACCGCGAGCATCAGGCCCATCAGCGTCAGGATATTGAGCGTGTAGCCGGTGAAGTACATTACCGCCAGCGTCATGCACAGCGACAGCGGCACCGCCAGCGTCACGATCAGGGTCATCTTGATGTCGCGCAGGAAGAACCACAGCACCGCCAGCGACAGCAGCGCGCCGATCAGGCCGGCTTCGATCAGGTCGCCCAGCGAATCGCGCACATCGGCGGCCTGGTCGTTCATCAGGAACAGACTGATGCCCTGCATCTCCGGCAACTCGCGCACCTTATCGACTTCGGCCTTGACCCGCTCGCCGACATCGACCAGGTTCGAGCCGTTTTCCTTGAATACGTTGAGGCCGACCGCGTACTTGCGGTTGAGATGGCGGCCGTAGGTCAGCTCGGGGTCCGAGTAGGTAACGTTGGCGACGTCGCGCAGACGCAGGCCGGAGCGGTCGATGACGACGCTGCCGATCTGCTCCAGCGAGGTGAACTCGCCTTCGGGCCGCACGGTGTAGCGCAGGTTGCCTTCGGTGAGCTTGCCGGCGGACAGGGCAAAATTGGCTTTCTGCAGCGTTGCCCCCAGCGTGCGCAGATCGACGCCGTGCGCGGCGATGCGATCGGCTGCAAGCTCGATACGCACCTCCTTCTGCTCGACGCCGTAAAGCTCGACCTTGGAGACGCCGGCCATGCGCTCGATGCGGCGCTTGAGGTTGCGGTCGAGCATGTCGTAGGCGCCGGAAAGATCGCGCTCAGCGGAAATGCGCAATTGCAGCATCGGCTCGTCGCCGCCGGAAAACTTGTACACATTGATGCGCTCGATGCCATCCGGCAGCTTGTCGCGGATGCCGTCGATCTTGTCACGCGCCTCGACACCCTTGATCGCCAGGTCCGAGCCCCATTCGAACTCCAGTTCCAGCTCGACGCCGTCGTCCCTCGACGTCGATTCGATGCTCTTCAGTCCCGGCAGCGTCGCCAGCGATTCCTCCACCGGCCGCGTGATG
>CAZDPA010000312.1:0-1890 GCA_964507195.1 uncultured Salinisphaerales bacterium
CAGGAACAGCTGGCGCAAACCGCCAAGCGCGCCGGCAAGCTGCCGCAGGATTGGCAAGTGCCCGAAGCGCAGCGCCGCAACCTGCCCGAGCATCTCGCTGCAGCCCTCAAACCTTATCAAGCTCTGCTGCCGCGCCTGCCGTTCGGCTGCGATCTGAAGGACGAGGAGCTGAACCTGATCGGCAAACTGCGCGGGCTCAAGGATGCAGCGGGGACATGGGGCGGACGCTTGCGTCTGGTCGGCGCGTTATTGAAGCCCGCGCCGAAAGAGCGCGCCGATGTCGCGTTTGCCTTGCGGCATATGCAGCTGGATGGCGCGGATGCGCCGGCGATGCAGGTCAGGCTGGTGCGCGCTGCTCACGCGCTTTGAAGGCGCTGAATTCTGGCCATGAGGGCTCTGCTGCTGCAGTTTCTCGGGACCGCAGATCTAGGGCTCGCAGGCAGGGTAGTCGGCGGGTAGCTCGGATAGAGGACGGAAGTCGAGGTGCTCCGCATCGTCGAGATTCACTCCACGGATTTCGTACACGTTGATGACCCCAGTCGACTCGCCGCAGATTGTCGGGTGCGCCAGGCCATCGCCCGCTTTCTGCGAACAAAGCACGTCGATACCCGCAGATATCAACTCGTTTGCCATCGTCTCCAGCGGGATGCCGCTGTCTGCATCGCACTGCACCGACTGATCGGACTTGTAGACGCGGGTTTCCCTGTCCTCCGAGCCGGAACTGCAGGCGCTGATCAGCGCCGCACTCACGAGGGACAACAAAACGACTGCTGGCTCTGTTTTCATCCGTCTCAGCCCTCATCAACTCGAAATAAATCGTGTCTGGCCAATTGATCATGCCATTGATCGCGCGTTTCAGGCTTCAGCGGCCTTGCTTTCCCTTAGGCGCACACTCCTAAGTTCGCCTAGCCGGAGTGGATGCGAGTCAACCTCAGCCAAGGCGTTTCGGAACGGCTTGATGAGTTCGGGCTTCAAATGCTCGCGGGCGAGTTTCTCGTCGGTCTCCGTCAGCCGAACGAAGATTGCGAGAGCAAAAAGCAGGGACGGTCGCGACAGATAACCTTGCTGCCGACTACGCCAACCGATGGACGTCGAGTCGCCAAACTGATGGAAGCTGAATGCAGCGTTGACGCTGAAGATGCCGAACCCGAGAAACACCGCCGCCAGATCCGTAACCAGTTCCCAAGCTTCCCAGCCGGCAGGAGGTTCCTCTTGGGCGGCTCCCGTGAGGTAGTGGCCAAGCTCATGGGCGAACGTCGCAACCAGGTCGGCGGGATGGTCCACCAGGGCCGGGTCGTACGTGATTGTGGCCCCAGCCCCGGCTTCGGAGGGGAATGAAAACGTCCCGGATGGCGCATGGTCCAGGCTCACCAATCCAACGCCTGGTTGGACTTCGAAAGAGGGCAGCTGCTCTTCCTGCGCTTCAAGTGTGCATGCCCATTCGGACATCTCGCACAACTCTCGAACGCGTTCAAACATGAACTGAACGAAGTCGTGGCCCTTCAACTGCGTTGCAGGAAAGAACTCAGCGGTTGGAGTGACGAGCCTGGTCTGCTTGAAACGATCGAAGCCTTCGAAGTTGCGGAACAACCAGGCATAGGTCTGAAACTGCCACTCCATGTACTCGGGTGGAAGGAATGGCTTTTTCCGGAACGGCCACATATGGATCGGTTAGTTTCTATATCTAACGCTAGAGGTCGAATGCTTGGACTAAGCTTTTGCGGAGTTTCCTAACGGACGACATAGGTATTCGCGTGGGCAAACGAAAAGACGTTTGCCCACCCTACCTCGCTGCTTGCTCAGTGGTTCAAACGGACTCAAGGATAGCCGCTGTTACAGGTAAGGCGAGAACAGCCAGCACACCGCATCGCGTATCCGAACCCACAGCGG
>CAZDPA010000313.1:0-1851 GCA_964507195.1 uncultured Salinisphaerales bacterium
GCAAGAAGGACATGATCATCAGCGGCGGCTTCAACGTCTATCCGAGCGAAGTCGAGCAGGTGATCTGGAGCCATCCGGCGGTGCAGGACTGCGCCGTGATCGGCGTGCCGCATCCGGACTGGGGCGAGTCGGTCAAGGCCGTCGTCGAGCTCAATGCGGGGCAGAGCATCACCGCCGAGGCGCTGATCGAGCTGTGCAAGCAGAAGCTCGGCTCGGTCAAGGCGCCGAAGTCGGTCGACTTCGTCGACGCGCTGCCGCGCAGCGCGGTCGGCAAGGTGCTGAAGAAGGATCTGCGCGAGCGCTACTGGCAGCACCAGACGCGCAGGATCTGATGGACGGCCACGACGCAGATCCCACCACGTCCGCACGCGCAGATGTGGCGCGGGCCACGCTCAGAGCGCGGCACAGCCTGCGCGCGCTGCTGCTCGACTGGCTGTTGCGCATGCTGGTCCGGCCGCTGCTTCGCGGTGCGACCGACCTGGTCGCGGTCCGACACAGCATGCAGCGGTTCGACTGGCGCGCACCGTTCCGCGAAGGCTGCTGCGAGTGCATCGACGGCGTGCCGGTGCGTCTGGTCGCTGACGCCGGGCGGCGGCGCGTCGTGCTTTATCTTCACGGCGGCGGCTTCTTCATGGAGACGAGCAACGCACAGATCAGGTTTCTCGAACGTCTCTGTGCGGACACCGACGCCGCGGGCGTGTTGCCGGCCTACCGGCTCGCGCCCGAGCACCCCTATCCGCACGGCCTCGACGATTGCACGCGCGTCTACGAGGCCCTGCTTGCGCGTGGCATTCCAAGCCGGGCGATCGCCATCGCCGGCGAGTCGGCCGGCGGCACGCTGAGTCTCGCGCTGCTGATGCGCCTGCGCGATCGCGGCCTGCCGTTGCCGGGCTGCGCGATCCTGATCTCGCCGGGCACCGACCTGAGCGGCATCGGCATGCATCCGTCGTATGTCGAAAACGGCAATCGCGATGCGCTGGTGCCTCCGGAAGTGCTGCCGCGCATCGTCGAAGCCTACGCCGCTGGCCGGGACCTGCGCTTGTCGGAACTTTCACCGCTGCACGGCGACTTCTCCGGTCTGTCGCCGCTGCATTTCGTCGCCAGCAGCGATGAGGTGTTGCGTGACGACAGCGTGCTTGCCGCAAACAAGGCGCATGCCGCGGGCGTCATCGTCGAACTTCATCTCTGGAGCGGTCTGATGCACGCCTTTCCGATGTTTCATCGCCTGCCCGAGGCGCGCACTGCGCGCGCCGACATCGCAGGTTTCGTCAACGCGCACTGCGCAACCGCGTCGGTGGCAGAGGACAGGTCTTCATGAAACAGCTCAGTGGTCTCGACGCCATGTTTCTGTACTGGGAGACGGAGGGCACGCCGATGCACACGGCGATGCTCGGCATCTACGATCCGTCAACCGCGAAGAACGGCGAAGCTACGTTTGCGACGCTGCGTGCGCACCTGCGGCGCAGCCTGCCGGTCTCGGATGTATTCCGGCAAAAGCTGGCGCCGGTACCGTTCAAGCTCGACCATCCGTACTGGATCGGTGACGCCGGGTTCGATCTGGACAAGCACCTGCGCCGGGTCAGGCTCGAGACGCCGACCTGGGAGGCATTCCGTGCGCTGGTGGCTGAGTTGCACGCGCAACCGCTGGACCGCAGCAGGCCGCTGTGGGAGATGATCTACATCGAAGGCCTGGGTGGCGTGCGTGACTACCCGCCCGGCAGCTTCGCGTTGATGACCAAGACCCACCATGCCGCGGTCGACGGCGCCACCGGCGCCGAGCTGACGGCCGGCCTGCACGACCTGTCGCCCGACGCGCCGCGCAAGGCGCTGGCCGACCGCTTCAGCGCCGAG
>CAZDPA010000314.1:0-1830 GCA_964507195.1 uncultured Salinisphaerales bacterium
GGGATCTGCGTCATCGTCTGCACCCCGCCGGCGATGACGACATCCTGGGTTCCGGACATCACCGCCTGCGCGGCAAAGTGGACAGCCTGCTGCGAGGAACCGCACTGGCGGTCGATCGTCACGCCCGGAACATGCAGCGGCAGGCCTGCGGTGAGCCAGCTGGTGCGCGCGATGTTGCCGGCCAGCGGGCCGATCGCATCGAGGCAGCCGAAGATCACGTCGTCGTAGTCTTCCGCAGGAATCGGATTGCGGCCGACCAGCGTCTTCAGCGCATGCGCGCCAAGGTCCGCACCGTGAATCTGCGAAAGACTGCCCTTGCGCTTGCCGGTCGGGGTCCGCAGTGCATCAACGATATAGGCTTCAGCCATGTCTTAAGTCCGGTTGGTGGAGTATTCAGTATTCAGTATTCAGTATTCGGTTTTCAGCTCAGGCAAACGTCTCGCCCGGCCCGACGGACACGCCGTCGGCAAACAGGAACTGCGAGACCCGCGTCTTGTGGAACATGCTGTCGCCCCAGGTCGCGTTCAAGACCCAGGCGCGCTTCATGAACATCTGCAGGTCAGCTTCCCATGTATAACCCATCGCGCCGTGCGCCTGCGTGCTTTTGCGCGCCGAGAGCAATGCGGCTTCGCCGGTGAGCAGGCGCGCCTGCGACACGTAGACCGAAGCCTTGGTGTCGCCGTGCGCCAGCGCATAGGCGGTGCGATGCACGACCGGCTCGGCGAACTCGATCTTCACCGCGACATCGGCCATGTGGTGCTTGACCGCCTGGAACGAACCGACCGGCTTGCCGAACTGCTTGCGCTGCGCCGCGTGATCGACACCGAGGTCGAGCATGCGCTGGGCGAGGCCAAGCAGCTGGGCGCTGATGGCGAGGCCCGCACGATCGATCACGCCGGCCCACAGGCGCTTGCCGACGTTGGCCTTGCACACGCGCGTTGCGTCGCTCGGCGTCCACTTCACGCTGTACAGGCGACGTGACTGATCGATGCTTTCGTTGGCCTGCAACTGCACCTGGTCGGGCGTCAGCGCATGCACTTCGTCTTCGTGATACAGGAACAGCAGGTCGGCGTTCTTCGCGTCGGCAACCATCGGATTCATCGGATGGCCGACGGCGATGCGCGCCTCGCCCGATGCAATCTTCGGCAGCCACTCGCGCTTGAGCGAGACGTCGGCCGGAAGATGGGTGAGCAGATACACCGCGAGATACGCGGTGGCGGTCAGCGAATCCGGAATCGCGAAGTAGCCGAGTTCCTGCTGCACCAGCGCCCAGTCGAGATCGCCGAGATTGATGCCGCCGAATTCTTCCGGCACCGAAATTGCGGTCAGACCCTGGTCGGCGAGTTTTGCGCGCAGTTCCGCAGAACGGCCGCTCTGTGTTGTCTCCCAGATTTCGCGCAGCATTTCCGGTGCCGCTTCCACCATCAGGAACTTGCGGATCGCATCGCGGAACGCGAGCTGCTGGTCGTCGTACGTGAAGTCCATGGTCAATATGCCTCGCGCGTAGGACGCACAGGACGCGAAGAAGAAAAGAGGTGTCTCCCTCTCCCCGCATGCGCGGGGTTCAGCGAAGGCTGAACGGCCGGGGTGAGGGACAGCGGCCCGGCCAGATGTTCTGCTGCGTGTCGCGCAACAAAACGCCCTTCACCCCAACCCTCTCCCCGCCAGCGGGGAGAGGGAGCCAAAAGCAAGTGTGCGCAGGTCTGCGTGAGATCGCGGTCGATGTTCATGCGCGCGGCAACCCCAGCATGCGTTCCGCAATGATGTTGCGCTGGATCTCGTTGGTGCCGGCATAGATCGGCCCGGCCTGCGCGAACAGGAAGCCGTCGA
>CAZDPA010000315.1:0-1800 GCA_964507195.1 uncultured Salinisphaerales bacterium
CAATCGTCCCCACGTTCACGTGCGGCTTGTTGCGTTGAAACTTTTCCTTCGACATCGTCGCTTCCTCTACAGATTCTGGGGTCGGTCAGACCACTGGATGGTTAACAGGCTACAGTCTTGTTCAGGCCTTCTTGGACAGCGCAGCGATGACGTTCGCCGGCGCTTCCTGGTACTTCTTGAATTCCATCGTGTACGTTGCTCGACCCTGGCTCTGCGAGCGCAGCGAAGTCGAGTAGCCGAACATTTCGGACAGCGGCACTTCGGCGCGAATCACCTTGGCGCCGTAGTTATCGTCCATGCCGAGGATGATGCCGCGGCGACGGTTGAGGTCGCCCATGACGTCGCCCATGTAGTCTTCCGGCGTTTCGACTTCAACGCCCATGATCGGCTCGAGGATGACCGGCTTGGCCTTCTGGGGGCCTTCCTTGAACGCCATCGACGAAGCGACGCGGAACGCGATTTCGCTGGAGTCGACGTCGTGGTAGGAACCGTCGAACAGCGTGATCTTGATGTCCACAACCGGATAGCCGGCAAGCACACCGCTCTTGATCGCGTCCTTCAGGCCCTTGTCGACGCCCGGGATGAATTCCTTCGGGATTGCGCCGCCAACGATGCCGTTGACGAACTCGTAACCCTTGCCGGCTTCCTGCGGCTCGATGCGGAGCCAGACGTGGCCGAACTGGCCCTTACCGCCGGACTGCTTGGCGTACTTGCCTTCCTGCTCAACCGATTGGCGGATCGTTTCGCGGTACGCAACCTGCGGTGCGCCGACGTTCGCCTCGACGCCGTACTCGCGCTTCATGCGATCGACGAGAATTTCGAGATGCAACTCACCCATGCCGGACATGATGGTCTGGCCGGTTTCCTCGTCGGTGAAGACGCGGAACGAGGGGTCTTCCTGCGCGAGGCGCGACAGCGCGACACCCATCTTTTCCTGGTCGGCCTTGGTCTTCGGTTCCACGGCCTGGCTGATGACCGGCTCCGGGAACACCATGCGCTCGAGCACGACCGGCTGCTTGAGGTCGGCCAGCGTGGTGCCGGTGAAGACATCCTTGAGGCCAACGCAGGCGGCAATGTCGCCGGCGTGCACTTCGGTGATCGCCTGCTGCTCGTTGGCGTGCATCTGCACCAGACGGCCGATGCGCTCGTTCTTGCCGTTACGCGAGTTGTAGACCGAGTCGCCCTGCTTCAGCGTGCCGGAATAGACACGGATGAAGGTCAGTGCACCGACATACTTGTCGGTCATGATCTTGAACGCGAGCGCGGAGAACGGCTCTTCGTCCTGCGCCTTGCGCTGGATCAGCTTTTCGTAATCGTCAACGTCGTGCGCGTCGAGCGCTGGGACGTCGGTCGGCGCCGGCAGGTATTCGACGACGGCGTCGAGCATCGCCTGCACGCCCTTGTTCTTGAACGCCGAGCCGCACAGCATCGGGAAGATTTCCAGAGCCAGGGTGCGCTGGCGCAAGGCGAGCTTGATCTCTTCCTCGGACAGGTCGCCCTGTTCGAGATACTTGTTCATCAAGTCTTCGCTGGCTTCGGCCGCGGCTTCGACCATGTTCTCGCGCCACGTCTTGGCGGTCTCGACCAGCTCGGCCGGAATCTCGCCGTAAGTGAAGGTCGCGCCCTTGTCGGCTTCGCTCCAGATGATGGCCTTCATCTTGACGAGATCGACAACGCCCTGGAAGTTGTCTTCCGCGCCGATCGGGATCTGGATCGGCACCGGATTGGCGCGGAGCTTTTCCTTGATCTGCTTGACGACCTTGAAGAAGTCGGCGCCGGTGCGGTCCATCTTGTTGACGA
>CAZDPA010000316.1:0-1770 GCA_964507195.1 uncultured Salinisphaerales bacterium
AGACAGCTATATCGTTACCGCCTCCGGCGTAAATGTTCCGACGGTGACTTGCCGCGTCTGCGCCGAGAGCCCTCCACTCAAGAGCAACGCTGGCATGGTCGAAGAGTGCGCTCGTTTCCTGCGCGATCTGGACGCACGGCCAACTGCATCCTGCCCCGACCCGAGGTGTGCCAACCACGGGCAGCCGGTGGGGGGCGAAGCCGGGCACTACCAAGGTTTCGGGCTTACCCGGTCGGGCTCCCAGCGCTACCGCTGCAAAGCGTGCGGCAAGATCTTCGCGGTCGGGAATTCCACCACCGGGCACAAACAGCCGCACAAGAACAAGATGATCTTTGCGCTGCTGATGAACAAGTCGCCGTTCCGGCGCATCAGCGAAGTGGTGGGCATCGGCCCCTCAGGGCTCTACGGCAAGATGGACTTTCTGCATGCCCAGTGTCTTGCGTTCGTGGCGACACGCGAGCGGCGACTACTGGCTGGCATGCCCATGTCACGCCTTTATCTGGCCACCGACCGGCAGGATTACACCGTGAACTGGACCCAACAGGAGGACCGCCGCAACGTCGTGCTGCACGCCGTAGGTACTGCCGACAACGTCACCGGGTACGTCTTCGGACTGCATCTCAATTATGATCCTGCGCTCGATGCCGATGCCATCGAACGCGCGGCGGTCGCAGCGGGAGACTATCAAACCAAGCCGCCATTTCGGCGCTATGCGCGCTGCTGGCTCAGGGCCGACTATCGGGCGGCTGCCGCACGAAGTGTCGCCCCCAGCAGGAAGTTGACCAAGTCACACCTTCAAAGCGCCATCGCGGCCACCTACGCCGAGGCGGCGCAACGCGCCGATGTCGAGGTCGCGGAAACGCCCGATGCGAACCACCGGCTCCCTACCTGTGGCGTGCAGATTCACGCCGAGTACACGCTCTATGGCCACTTCTTCTTCCTGCGCCGGCTCTTCGGCGGGGTCGAGAAGCTCCGCTTCTGCTTGGATCAAGACTCGGGCATGCGCGCTGCCTGCCTCTCCGCCTTTCAGCCCGAGATCAAGGCGCGGACGGCGGATACCTTCTACGTGCGCATCGCCAAGGATCTGACCGTCAGCCAAAAGCGTGCGGAGTTGGCGGCCAGCCGTGCCCGGTTTGAGGCGGCCAAGCAGGCGCATCCGGGGCTCTCCGATGGCGAGCTGAAGGTGCTGTTGATCAAGGCCGCCATCGCGCAGATGGCGGCCTTGGGCCAATGGCAGGACCGCTGGCTCACGCACCCACTCCCGGACATGAGCGAGCCGCAGAAAGCGGTGTGCTGTCTGACCGACTGCGGCGATTACGATGCAGACCATCTGGCGCGGCTGTACCAGAAGGCGACGCTGCATGGCATCGACCGCTTCTTCATGCAGATACGGCGCCGATTGTCCCTGCTCGAACGGCCCATCGTGACGCCGAGCAAATCCGGGCGAACGTGGTACGGCTACAGCGCCTACAATCCGGCCAGCGTCGTGAAACTGCTGGGCATCTTTCGCGTGTTCTACAACTACTGCGCAGCCGGCAAGGATGGGAAGACGCCGGCAATGCGCCTGGGGCTGGCCAAGGGCGTGGTCAGCCTTGAGGACATCATCTATTTCTGTTGAACAGATTAGGCCACGAGCTAGGCCACGAGCGCGGCCTAATTTATCAACACCTTTGCGGAACGGCTAGGATCAGGTCCGGTCTTGTGTCCTGTTTTTTATAATCACACATGTCATCTTTTTGTAATCATTTTTGTGATCTCGCGCGTACTTCT
>CAZDPA010000317.1:0-1588 GCA_964507195.1 uncultured Salinisphaerales bacterium
ATTGAAAATAGACTATGTCACGGTTTTTAGCCCCGACAAGGTGGCAGATGACGATTGGAGAAAAGGAGTCAAAGAAGATAAAGAATCTTTCGAGGTTTGGAAAAAGTATTTACCAGAAGACAAAATAAGGTGGGAAGGGGTAGATAATTTCTGGGGACCGACCGGAGAAGATGGTCCTTGCGGACCAACCACAGAAATATATATTAATGGAATCGAAATCTGGAATATAGTTTTTAATGAATTTTTCTGCAACAAAGATAAGAAATTAGAAAAATTAAGCGTACCGGGAGTTGATACCGGAATGGGACTAGAAAGGTTGGCCATGGTGGTTCAAGGAAAAGAAACAATATTCGAGACAGATCTATTTGAACCGATTATGAAGTTGTTTCCAGTATTTGTCGCGGATCGAATCAAGCGCATTGTCGCCGATCACGCCAAAGCGTCAATTTTTCTTGTAGCAGATGGCATTGTGCCGTCGAACAAGGAGCAGGGATATATTTTGCGTAGGTTGTTAAGAAGAATGATTGTGTACTTGCGTCGTTTTAGCGCATCGGAAGTATTTACTCCTATCTCTAAAACCATAGAGATTTATAGGGATTTATATAAATTGGACGAAAATAATATTTTATCGATTATAAAAGGTGAAACTTTTAAGTTCGAGGAAACCTTGGCTAAGGGACTTAAAGAATTGGATAAAATTATCCGATTAGACGGCGAACGGGCATTTGATTTATATCAGACATTCGGATTGCCTTTGGAGGTGAGCGAAGATATATTTCACGAGAAAACTGGAAAAAATATAGAAAAGAAGGATCTTTTCTGGGAGAAACTAAAAAATCATCAAGAGCTTTCCCGCACTGCTTCTACCGGAATGTTTAAAGGGGGATTGTCCGATGAAAAGCCTGAAACTATAAGGCTTCATACTGCTCACCACTTATTACTAGCTGCTTTACAAGAGATTTTTGGTAAATCGGTGAAGCAGAAAGGTAGTAATATTAATTCGGAAAGATTGAGAATGGATTTTACTTTTGATAGAAAAATCACAGATAAAGAGAAGGAAAAAATCGAAAACATCGTTAACGAAAAAATAAAAGCAGGACTTTCGGTAACGAAAAGGGAAATGCCTAGAAAAGAGGCAGAAAAGATTGGGGCCGAGATGGAGTTCGGTACAAAGTATGATGAAGATGTTTCAGTTTATTTTATCGAGGATGAAAAAGGCAACGTTTTTAGTAAAGAATTTTGCGGAGGTCCTCACGTTAATAATACTTCAGAAATAGGTCATTTTAAGATCGTCAAAGAAGAATCTGCAGGAGCTGGTATTAGAAGGATTCGTGCTATTGTTGAATAACGACATAACAAAAAACAGCATTATGTTCTTCGATTCTCTGAATAAAAAAAGAAGAGGGAAGGTGTTGATAGTGGATATCGGTACGGAGGCTGTAAAAACAGTGCTTTTTGATCGTAGCGCCGAGAGTAATAATTTATTAGCAGCGAACACAGAATACTTTGAAAATATAAGCTACGAACCCTTGGAGGTTTTTGATTACGCACTCGCGACCAATAAAGAGTCTTCACTGGGCAAGGTTTT
>CAZDPA010000318.1:0-1559 GCA_964507195.1 uncultured Salinisphaerales bacterium
GAATTGCAAAAGAAGTTAAGAAAGCTGGTGCTGATGTAGTTAGATGTGCTCTTTGGAAACCTAGGACAGAGCCTACTTCTTTTCAGGGAGTTGGAAGTGAGGGTATTCAGTGGGTTATTGAATTGAAGAGACGCTTGAAAATCCCAGTGGCAATGGAGGTGATGTGCTCAGAGCATGTTGATTTATTAAAGAATATCGCAGATATACTTTGGATTGGTGCGAGGAATATACAGAATTACGAATTGATTAAGAGAGTGTCGAAAGAGAAACACCCCGTAATCTTAAAGAGAGGTTTCATATCGACTATTCGTGAATGGTATGGAGCTGCTCAATATCTAGGTTTAAATAGAGTTATTGCTTGCGAAAGAGGTATTAGGACCGGAGCTGATTCAATGAGATTTACTCTCGATCTCAACGCAATGTTGGCAATGAAGCATGATAAACATCTGGCTGTTTTAGTTGATCCGTCTCATCCGGCTGGAAGAAGAGATATGGTTGAACATTTGTCATACGCAGGTATAGCGGCAGGAGCGGATGGTTTAATTATTGAAGTCCACTATAGTCCAGAAGAAGAGCTAGTTGATCACGACCAAACTATAGACATAGCAACATTTCAGAGAATTGTGAATAAAAGTAGAAAGATATATGACATTATTAAATCGAGTTGATGTCAAACAATGAAAATAAAATCTAAGAAATTACAAAAATTTATAAATTCTGTTTTAGTTGATGCAGGATTACCTTATGAGTATGCGAGAGAGACAACAAGTCATTTAATTGATTCGGAGTTACGTGGGTATAGGTCTCATGGGGTAGTGAGACTTGCTCAATATCTTGAACAGATTCGTATCGGTGAAATTAATCTAGCGCCAAGAATTAAACTTCACACTAAGCTGAATAGAGTGGAATTTGATGGCGATTGGATTATCGGTCAAGCAGGAGCACAACTGTTGGTTGAAACAGTAATTGATAAGACAATAAAAGAGAATGTAGTTATTGCTACGGGTTATCGATGTAATCATATTGGCAGATTGGGATATTACACTCGTCAATTTGCAGAGAGGGGGCTTATTGCTATCATGTGCGTGAACGGTCATGGTAGAAGTGCAAAAATGGCAGCTTGGGGTGGGACTGCTCCTGTTCTGTTTACTAACCCCATTTCGTTTGCAGTTCCTGCCGAGAGACTTCCATTAGTCTTCGATATGTCAATGGGCGTAGTATCTGATGGAGAAATAAAATATCATTTTAAGAATAAACTGCCAATCCTAAAGGAATGGATAATCGACAATAATGGCGATAATACTACTAACCCGTCAGCTTTATATAGCAATCCGCCAGGAGCAATATTGCCGTTTGGAGGTAAAGATGGATATAAAGCATTTGGGTTGGCAGTAATCGTTGATGTACTTTCGGGTGCATTATCTAGAGCCACAACTACAAAGAAATATGATTATAAGGGTCATAGGGGTAACGGTATATTTCTTATAGCATTTAAAGTAGGGTATTTCAGAAGATTCTCGGAGTATATAACTGAAGTTAATGAGTTCATCGATCACATA
>CAZDPA010000319.1:0-1527 GCA_964507195.1 uncultured Salinisphaerales bacterium
GCTTTTTAGACATACTTTTCATGCCGCTACTGTACCTCTAGGTGCAAAAAGTGTAAAATTGTTGTGCAAAATATGAACAAGCCGCTAGTAGTTGGTGATCCAAAACAAGAAATAATAAGGGACTTTTTAAACCAGTTAGGTTATTCCAAAGAAGCTTTGGAGATTTATTTGGCATTAATAAAAAACGGTCCGTCCACTTTGCTTCAAATATCAAAAAGTAGTGGGGTAGAACGCACGAAACTTTATAGATTGGTAGATGAGTTTATAAAAAACGGAGTTGTGGAAGAAGTGCCTGCGTATAAGCAGAAAACGATTAAAGCGGTGGATTTAAGTTCAATCGAAATTTTGGTTAAAGAGCGTGAATCAAAGGCGGCAAGCCTGGCTGATTCCTTTCCACTTTTTTCTGAAGCCGTTAGTGATTTTTCCAAAAGTCATTTGCCTGACGTCAATGTAGTTTATTACCGTGGAATTGAGGGTATGAAGCAAATGATTTGGCATGTAACTAGGGCAAAGGGCTTATATAGAACCTATTCATACCGGTTTTGGAACGATATAGTGGGGGATAAATTTACGCTAAATATAAACAGAGAAATGCTGGCAAATAAATTTAAAGTTCATGATTTGTATTCAGATCAATATATAAAATATAAGGAAGATTGGATGAAAACACGCGGCAAAAAGCCAAGCGGGGATTGGAGTTTTTGGAAAGCGCATTTTATTTCGGAGAAATATGTAAAAATTAATCAAAATATAGATATTTACAACGATATAGTAGCCTATTCATATTGGGATAAAGGCGAAATGTTTGGGGTAGAGATTCAAAACCAGCGGGTAGCAGATATGCAAAAGCAGATTCATGACGTTTTATGGAAAATGAGCAGAAAAATCGATCATTTTGATTGGGCTAACCCAATTTGGAAGAAAAAGTAACCAACAGTTTTGTGCCCCCAGCAGGAATCGAACTTGCATCTTGCCCTTAGGACGGGCCTACTCTATCCATTGAGCTATGGGGGCTCACAATTACTCCGAAATTATATCATGAATAGATTACTTCACGGTCAGACTGTAAAGGTTTGGAGTAGAGCTTACGCCTCCAAGATTGGTTAAAATTAAAAGTTTTGTGGCGTTACTGAAAGGAAATGCGTAGGGAGCCGTATAACTTCCTGAATAAATTATCTGTCGGTTTGTTCCGTCATAGTCCATGGCGACAACTTGCCCCTCCCGTGCAAGAAGGATGTGGTGACCATCCGGCATGAAACGCAAGGTGGGACCTTGTGAACTGTTAAATGTTACTTCCTGATCACTAATCAGGAAATTCCGATCCTCTTTGGTATCGTAAATATATGTACGACCCATTTGAATAGCTCTCTCTTGATTTTGTGTCGAAGATCCCGGGAGGGGTTTAATTAAGTTATCCGGTAGGGTGGCGGAGGAACTGGCCGTATCAAGGAGCATTTGCTGGTCGGGTGAGTAGGTAAAACTTGATGCTTTTCTTTGCAGAATATCAACCAAATCAGGAGGCAGATT
>CAZDPA010000320.1:0-1515 GCA_964507195.1 uncultured Salinisphaerales bacterium
TATAAATTTTCACATCATTCCCGCGGTTTAAATATTTTTGAAGAATAAAAAAATATAAATGCCATCAACAAATTAAATCCAATAATTGTCCACATGGGAGCTGATGTGGAAAGGATTACGTTTCCAACTAATAATATACCAGCCCATAAAAAAATAGACATTGTTCCGAGTTTTTTTATCATGCTAATTTCGTTTTAATTGTTACATCTGGATACTTCTTTTGTAATGACTGAACTGCGGCTAAATTCTTTTGTGAATCGTCGGTAAAGTAAATAGTGGTATAGCCATCTTTAATTTTTTTCTCAATCCAATCTGCTTTTGCCTGTGGGTCACCCGTTCCTAGGGCTATAACATATACCTCAAGGCCAATTGATTTGAAAAAATGTTTAATCGGAAACCCAAGCTTCCGTGCAGTGAGGATGGTTACTTTTTTATTTGTTTTTTTTGAAGCGTCTAGTAATTGTGATTTAAGTAAAGTTGCATTTTTTTTGATAATTTGTGGATTTCTTAACATCTTATCAAACTCAGAAAAATCGAATTTGTCATCGGGCCGGGGCGGATATACTGCATATTGCCCCGGGTTCATTTTTATACGGTGACCGTCTGCGTGAGTAACATACACCCATGAGTCGGTACGAAAAAGTGTATCGTCCGCATCAAAAATAGAAATTGTCTTAAACTCATTTAATATTTGTTTTAATTTCATAAATAACATCCGTACATTTTATTGAATTGAACAACTCTATCGTCTAAACCAGTAAGCCCGCCATTCACTTTTTTGGTAACTTCTTTTATTACATCAATAGTTGCCCCTTTATCCGAACTTTTACTAATATTATTAATATAAAAAAACCATGCTGCACTCATGAGTGCGTATTTTGGTGTGGCAACTAAATCAGGAGTGTTGTTAAGATTTTCGTTGATGGTAGTACCAAATTTTGTATAGTTGGTTTTTCCTGTTAATTGGATATATCCACGCCCTCTAAATTTATAACCTTCGCCCGAGGATTCGGTTCCGTTACCCATTCTATTAGCATATACTTTATTTGCAATTTTTTCTGGCTTACGTGCGTATAGCAGCGCTGTTTCTGAAGTAAAATATTTTGGAAATGTTTTTAATAATCCTTCTGCAGAATAATTTAGATTTTCTGTTAGAACTTTAAAGCCACCACTTTCATGCGCCGTTTGTCCTAAAAAGTGACAAAGTCGTAATGGTGTTGTAAGATCGAATCGCGTCACTATTTCTGGCAACATTTCTAAGATTGTATTTGGTAATTTTCCTGATAATTTTGAGTAGTCCATGATTTCGTTCATCTCAGTCCTTTATTTTTAAGTGCAGCGTCATAAACCGAGTCCGCATTCCTTATTTGTATTTGATATTCTATTTCTATTTTTACCTTTCTTAACGAATCAGCTGCGTGCTTTTGATGATGTATTTCTAACTCTTTTTTACTTGGAGAACACGCCATTATTATACCAATAGTTACTATCAATAGTGTACCAATTCTCATTGCT
>CAZDPA010000321.1:0-1510 GCA_964507195.1 uncultured Salinisphaerales bacterium
GATCCGGCATCGCTACCGCCGCGGCGGTCGGAGGCATGACCATCCCGCTCATGATTCAACTCGGCTACGACAAGGTTTTCGCGGCAGCCCTGGTCGCGACAGCGGGTGGCCTCGGCGTGATTATCCCGCCAAGCATTCCGTTCATTTTCTACGGCTTGTTCACAGGGACTTCGGTCGGCGCCATGTTCACCGCCGGCATCATCCCGGGGATCCTGATCGGTGTCTGCCTGATGGTCTACGCTTACATCTATTGCAAGCGGAACGGCGAGGACAAGGAAAAGATCAGGGCCAACTACATGGCGCTCCGGGCCAAAGGATTCCTGACTGTGTTCAAGGAGAGCTTCTGGGCCCTCATGTCCCCCGTGATCATCCTTGGCGGAATTTACAGCGGTATCGTTACACCGACCGAGGCCGCGAATATCTCGGTGTTCTACGCGCTTATCATCTGCGTCTTCGTCTACAAGACGGTGAAGATCAGGAATGTGCCGAAGTTCTTCCTCGACACTGTCAAGTCATACGCGCCGCTCCTGGTCCTGATGGGTCTTGCCAACGCGTTCGGCCGGGTGTTGTCGCTGGCTCAGGTACCGAACATGCTCGGTGATTTCCTGATTGGAACGTTCACGAGCAAGATCGCGTTCCTGCTCGCGCTCAACGTAGTGTTGCTGCTCATAGGCATGGTGATGGACGTTGGCCCGGCGGTGATGATTCTTGCCCCGATGCTGATGCCCGCGGCCAATGCCCTCGGCATCAACCCGGTCCACCTCGGCGTCGTGATGGTGATGAACCTAGCAATAGGTTTCGTCACGCCGCCTTTCGGAGTCAACCTGTTCGTGACCGCCCCACTCATAGATACCCCCGTGATGAAGGTGGGGATCAAGGCCTATCCCTTCGTGCTGGCATTCATCGTGGCCTTGCTCTTGGTCACGATTTTCCCTGCGATAAGCCTGGTGTTGCTGGGCTAAGACAATAGTAGGAGGCATTCAATGAAGTCGTTCCAGAAAGCAATCGTTTTGCTTTTGATCCTGTGCACCGTCGGCGCAAGCGCCGTTTGGGCCGCTCCGGACAAGGTGTACACGTTGAAGTTCGCGTACGCGGCGTCGGCGAGCAGCACGTCCGGCAAAAGCGTCGCCATTATCAAGGACAGGCTCGAAGCCGAGTCGGGAGGCAGGTTCAAAGTCGAAATCTATCCGGGCGCGCAACTCGGCGGCGATCGCGAGATGATCGAAGCCTGCCAGGCCGGCGACATTTCCATAGTGTACCAGGCTACCGCTCCGCAGGTCAGCTTCATCCCTCAGGTAGCCGTTTTCGACATGCCTGCCGCGCTGACCGATCCCCAGGTCGCGCTCAAGATGCTCGGCGGCGGTGCCTTCCGCGACAAGATCGCCACGTACTACGAGAAGGCCGGGCTCAAGCTGGTCCAGCTCGCCCCTTCGGCCTTCCGTGAAATGAGCTCGAACAAGGCCGTACGGACCATGGACGACTTCAAGGGCATCAAGATCCGCACGATGGA